>NZ_JAEMSS010000080.1 GCF_016462705.1 Nocardioides sp.
GAAGCTCGACTTGCCGGAGCCGGTGGCACCCGCGACCAGCAGGTGCGGCATCTTCGCGAGGTTGGCGACCACGAAGCCGCCCTCCACGTCCTTGCCCAGCCCGCAGACCATCGGGTGGTGGTCGGACCGGGCGATGCCCGAGCGGAGCACGTCACCCAGCGACACGATCTCCTTGTCGAGGTTCGGGATCTCGATGCCGATGGCCGACTTGCCCGGGATGGGACTGAGGATGCGCACGTCAGCCGAGGCCACGGCGTAGGAGATGTTCTTGGCCAGCGCGGTGACCTTCTCCACCTTGACCGCGGCGCCGAGCTCGACCTCGTAACGGGTGACCGTCGGTCCGCGGGTGTAGCCGGTCACCTGCGCGTCGATGTCGAACTCGTCCAGCACCGTGGTCAGCCGGTGGACGACGTCGTCGCTGAGCTTGGACTTGGGCTTGTGCGGTGACCCGGGCTTGAGCATGTCGTTGCCGGGCAGGCTGTAGACGATGTCGCCCGACAGCGCCAGCTGCTCGACCCGCTGCGGGATCGGCGTGTGCGGAGGGGGCTCGAGATCGCCCTTGGTCTCGTCCTCGACCCGGATGTCCGGTGGCACCGCCGCCGCGGAGACGGCAGGGACGGCGTCCGTGGTGCCGGTCTCGGCGACCGCCTTGCGTCGCCTCTTCCTGACCTCCCGGTCCTCGAGGACGGGGCTGTCGTACGCCGGGTCGTTGGCGTAGGCGTCCAGCCCGGTGTCGGTGTCCGCGTTGCGCCCCCGTCCGCGGGCCCGGATGGGTCGGGTGGGCAGGCCGTTCTCGTCGACCGCGTCCTCGGCCGGGGTCCTCCCGAGGGCACGGTCCCGGGTCTCGGCGAGCCGGGACGGCACCTTGTAGAGCGGCGTACCGGTGATGACCAGCACGCCGAAGCAGGCGAGCAGCACCAGGACGGGCACGACCACGGCGGGCGATCGCAGCAGGTCGAGGAGCAGGGACGACACGACGTAGCCGATCGCCCCACCGCCCTCGCGCAGCGGGCTCGCGTCACCGGCCACCGGCTGCGGACTGCCGTTGGCGATGTGCACCACGCCGAGGACGCCCAGGGCGAGCGACGCCCAGCCGACGACCTGGCGTCCGGCGGGGCCGTTGTGCACCGGGTCGCGCAGGTTGCGCCAGGCCGCGACGACCAGGGCCAGCGGGACCAGCCAGCCGACCTTGCCGACGGTGCCCGTCACGGCGACCCGCACCGCACCCATGAGGTCGCCGCCGAGCTGGAACCACACCGCCGCGGCGGCGACCACGGCCACCGCGAGGATGAGCAGGCCGACACCGTCACGGCGGTGCTCGGGGTCGAGCTCACGGGCACTGCGACCGATACCCCGGGCCAGCCCTCCGATGGCGTGGGCGACCGCGAGCCAGACCGCGGCGAGGCCGCGGAAGATCGCGTCGAAGAAGCGTGCGACCGGGCCGCGTCCGCTTCGTACCGCACGCGGAGCCGGACGGCGCTTCGCGGATGAGCCTCGCTGGGGGGACTTCCGCGCCTTCTTCTTGGCAGCCGGTGCCGCCGCCCTGCTCCGGCTCCGGGTGCTGCCGGACCGTGGCGTGGACGAGGTGCTCCTGCTCCGCGAACCCGGCGGGGAAGACGTACGGGTCGCCATGGTCACCAACGTAGGTGACAGTCACTCCTGCCACACGCACCACAGAGGTGCGTGTTGCCCACCGCCGTCACACCGCAGCAACAACACTTCCTCCCGACAGGTGAAAGCGACGGCGAATCTCCGTCGACCCTTTACCCGGACGGGACAGCGTGATTAGGGTGCGCTCACGTGCACCGAGTCTCGGCGCGCGTAGTCACACGGGGACCACGTCAACTCGGGATAGGACACCTTCGTGAGAGTGCTCAAGAGCGCCATTTGCCTGGTGATGCTCGCTGCCGGTTTCGCGGCACTGCCATCACAGTCGGGAGCCGCATCACCAGCCGCGGCCGGTGACGGTTCGCTGATCCAGGAGCTGCGACAGGACGCGCGCGGCGAGGTCGTCACCTCGCGCGAGAGCGCGACCGGCAAGGTCGGGTTCGTCCGCGCCGAGGGCGGCAGGTCGGCAGACCTGATGCCCGGCGTGGCCGCCGACGACCGGGCCTCGGCCATCGCCAAGACGAGGGCGTTCCTCGGCGACTACGCCGGCCTGTTCGGCGCCCGGCCCGGCGAGCTCGTCCGGGACACGGTGACCCAGACCCGGCTGGGCTGGAACGTCTCGTACATCCAGCGCTACCGCGGGGTGCCCGTGTTCGGCGGCGCCCTGCGCGCGCAGGTGGACGCCGCCGGTGACCTCACCTCGGTCAACGGCTACGTCGCACCCGACCTCGACCTCGACGTGACCCCGCGGCTCAGCGCCGCGAAGGCGGGTCAGGCCGCCGTGGCCGAGGTCAAGGCCGACCCGCCGGGGCACGACGGCCAGACCGCCGACCTCGCCGGGGTGGGGGCCAAGAACACCAGGCTCGCGATCTACCGCACCGGCGTGCCGCGCGGTGACGTCGGCGAGGCCGTCCTCGCCTATGTCGTCGAGGTGTCCAACGACGCCAACGTGCGCGAGATGGTCTTCGTCGACGCGGAGACGGGCAAGACGCTCAACCGGTACTCGCTCATTCACGACGGGCTCTACCGCGAGCTCTACGAGGGCAACACCAACCGCTCGAACCGGGTCTGGGCCGAGGGCGAGACCTTCCCCGGCCTCCTCAACGAGGAGCAGCAGAACCTCGTGGAGGGCACGGGCGAGTCGTACTGGTTCTTCATGAACGCCTTCGAGCAGGACTCCTACGACGGCCTGGGCGCGACGATGACCACGGTCAACAACGACCCCCGGATCAACTGCCCCAACGCCAACTGGAACGGCGTCACCACCAACTACTGCAACGGCGTCACCTCCGACGACGTGGTGGCACACGAGTGGGGCCACGCCTACACCGAGTACTCGTGGGACGGCATCTACCAGTGGCAGCCCGGCGCGCTCAACGAGTCGTTCTCCGACGTCTGGGGCGAGACCATCGACCTGATCAACGGACGCCAGGACGAGGAGGAGGGTGACATCACCACCCCGCGTCCCGTGGGCCAGTGCTCGACGCACTCACCCGCGCAGCCGGCGTTCACGATCAACAGCCCGGCAGAGATCGCCAAGGACTGCGACGTGGCCGGCGCCGCATTCGGACCGCAGCTGGACGACACGGGAGTCACCGGTGACCTCGTCCTCGGTCTCGACGCCGACGAGGACAGCGACGCCGACCCGAACCCGTTCGACCTCCAGGGCAGCATCTACGACGGGTGCAGCCCCCTGACGAACGCCGCCGAGGCGGCCGGCAACGTCGTGATGGTCAACCGCGGGCTCTGCGGTTTCGAGGTCAAGGCGCGCAACGCCGAGGCGGCCGGCGCCACGGGCGTCGTCATCGCCAACCGTGACCCGGAGGTGTTCGCGATGTCCGGTGACGCCGACCCGGACCCGACGGTCCCGACCGTCATGATCGGCCGCGACGACTGGCAGCCGATCTTCGACACGGTCGACACCGAGACGGTCAACGTCACCATGAAGGACGCGAGCGGTCCCCGGACCGACTCCTACCGCTGGCTCATGGGTGAGGACTCCTTCGCCTTCGGCGGGGCGATCCGCGACATGTGGTCGCCCACCTGCCACGGCGACCCGGGCAAGGTGAGCGACGCGGAGTACACGTGCTCGACCGACGACGGTGGTGGGGTGCACAGCAACTCCGGCGTGCCCAACCACGGCTACGCGTTGCTGGTCGACGGTGGCACCTACAACGGCACCACGGTCACCGGGATCGGCCTGGACAAGGCTGCGCACATCTACTACTACGCGATGCAGCTCTTCCAGACGCCGACGAGCGACTTCATCGACCACGCGGATGCGCTGGAGACCACCTGCGGCCTCCTGGTCGACGAGGAAGTCGAGATCTGGGAGCTCACCACCGAGCCGAACGCGACGCCCACCGTGCTGGGGACCATGACCGACGCCGACTGCGAGCAGGTCACGAACGCGATCGCCGCCGTGGAGCTGCGCACCGAACCGGTGCAGTGCAACTTCACACCGCTGCTCGAGCAGGGTGGCCCGTCGCTGTGTGGCGCGGGCACCACGACCACCACCGTGTGGAACGAGAGCTTCGAGGACGGCCTGGCCGGCTGGGAGAAGGACTCGGAGATCGTCTACAGCGGTGGCGGCAGCCTGCCGTGGTCGTCGGACTCGACCCCGCCCGGTGGCCGCACCGGCACCGTCGCCAGGGGTGACGACAACCCGAGCGCCGGGAAGTGCACGGAAGGTGCCGGCGACTTCTCGTCGCGGGACTCCATCGTGAGCCCGGCGATCGTGATGCCGGCGACCCTCGGGGCACCGAAGCTGACCTTCGACCACTACGTCGCCACGGAGTTCGAGTACGACGGCGGCAACGTGAAGATCAGCGTCAACGAGGGGGCGTTCGCGCCGATCCCTGCCGCGGCGTACCTCTTCAACGCGCCGGCCACCGAGCTCCAGCCGACCAACCCGCTCGGCGGTGAGCTCGGCTTCACCGGCAGCGACGGTGGCGAGGTGGGCGGCTCATGGGGCACGTCGTACGTCGACCTGCAGGCCGCGGGCGTCAAGGCCGGGGACACCGTGCGGCTGCGCTTCGACTTCGGGCGCGACGGCTGCGGCGGGCTCGACGGCTGGTACGTGGACAACGTGAAGGTGACCAACTGCACGACCGGCACGCCCCCGCCGCCCCCGCCGGCCGACGTCGCGTCGGAGACCCGCATGAAGATCAAGCCCAGCGAGACCCTGAGCCTCGGCCAGGACTTCCGGGCCAAGATCAAGGTCACCGCTGACGGCGTGGTGCCGACGGGCAAGGTCAAGCTCTTCGTCGACGGCGACAAGGTCGGCAAGGGCACGCTCAAGAACGGCAAGGTCGTCATCGAGGTGACCCGCGACCTGCCGCCCGGCAAGCACAAGGTCGTCGCCGAGTACCTCGGCGCCGGCACGGTGGAGGAGAGCCAGGACAAGGTGACCATCACCGTCAAGAAGCCGTAGCCAGCACGACCAGCACGAGCGAGAGGCCCCGCCGGTGAGTCCGGTGGGGCCTCCCGCTCATTTCATCGCCAGCCCCGCAGCCGGGGCGCTTGTATAGGCGCCCCGCGATCGGTCGGCGACCACGATGGACGGCGAAGCCCGCGAAGCGGAGCGAGCGTCCGTCGTGGGTGCCGGCCGAAGCTCGCGGGGGTAGACAACCCGTGGGTGCCGGCCGAAGCTCGCGGGGGTGAACAATCAGGCTTCGACGACGACCGGGATGATCATCGGGCGCCGGCGGTGGGTGTTGCTCACCCAGCGTCCGACCACCCGGCGCACCGTCTGCTGGAGCTGGTAGGCGTCGTTGTTGCCCTCGGCGATGGTCTTGTCGAGGGCGTCGACGATCGGCTGGCGGATCGGGTCGAAGTCCACGTCGACGAAGCCGCGGGCGTGGATCTCGGGGCCGGCGGCGACCTTGCCGCTGACCGAGTCGACCACGACGATCACCGAGATGAACCCCTCCTCGCCCAGGATCCGGCGGTCCTTGAGGTCGGACTCGGTGATGTCGCCGACCGAGCTGCCGTCGACGAAGACGTAGCCGCACGGCACCTTGCCGGCGACCTTCGCGACACCGTCGACCAGGTCGACGACCACGCCGTCCTCGGCGATGACGACGTTCTCGACGCCGGTGGCCGTGGCCAGGGCGCCGTTGGCCAGCAGGTGCCGGATCTCGCCGTGCACCGGCAGCACGTTCTTCGGGGACACGATGTTGTAGCAGTAGAGGAGCTCCCCGGCGCTCGCGTGGCCACTCACGTGGACCAGGGCGTTGCCCTTGTGCACGACGCGGGCGCCCCAGCGGGCGAGTCCGTTGATCACCCGGTAGACCGCGTTCTCGTTGCCGGGGATCAGGCTCGAGGCGAGCAGGACGGTGTCGCCCTCCTCGATGTGCACGATGTGGTGGTCGCGCTGGGCGATCCGGCTGAGGGCGCTCATCGGCTCACCCTGGGAGCCGGTGGAGATCAGCACCTGACGCTCGGGCGGCAGGCTGGCGAGGTCCTTCGGGTCGATCAGCACGCCTGGTGGGACGGTCAGGTAGCCGAGCTCCTGTGCGATGGCCATGTTGCGGACCATCGAGCGGCCGACGTACGCCGCCTTGCGCCCGTGCGTCGCGGTGGCGTCCAGGATCTGCTGGACCCGGTGGATGTGGGAGGCGAAGCAGGCCACCACGATCTTCTGCCTGGAGTCGCGGAAGACCTGGTCGATCACCGGCGTGATCGACTTCTCCAGTGCCGTGAACCCCGGCGTCTCGGCGTTGGTGGAGTCGGTGAGGAACAGGTCGACGCCCTCCTCCCCCAGCCGGGCGAACGCGCGCAGGTCGGTGATCCGGCCGTCGAGCGGGAGCTGGTCCATCTTGAAGTCGCCGGTGTGCAGCACGAGCTGGCCGCCGGCCCGGATGGCTACCGCGAGCGCGTCCGGGATGGAGTGGTTGACCGCGACGAACTCGAGCTCGAAGGGGCCGAACGTGATGACGTCGCCTTCGCGCACGACGTGGTGGACGGTCTCCTTGAGACGGTGCTCGCGGAGCTTGCCGTCGAGCAGCGCCAAGGTGAGCTCGGAGCCGACCAGCGGGATGTCCTGGCGCTCGCGCAGCAGGTAGGGCGTCGCCCCGATGTGGTCCTCGTGGCCGTGCGTGAGGACCAGCGCCTCAACGGCGTCGAGCCGGTCCCGGATCGAGTCGAAGTCCGGGAGGATCAGGTCGACCCCGGGGTGGTGGTCCTCGGGGAAGAGCACGCCGCAGTCGACGATCAGCAGCCGGCCCTCGTGCTCGAAGACCGTCATGTTGCGGCCGACGTCTCCGAGACCGCCGAGCGGTGTCACCCGCAGACCCCCCGACTTCAGGGGGGCAGGGCTCGACAGCTCGGGATGGGAATGACTCACAGTTTTCCTTCGGTGGACGTCAGAGGAGGCCGGACGCGGCCAGTCCGGTGCGCAGCGCCTCGACCTCGGCGTCGTCGAGCGGCACCAGCGGGCCACGGACGTTGCGGTTGTCGAGGACGCCGAGCAGCTGCAGACCTGCCTTCGCGGTCGTGGCTCCGTAGTTGGGGACGCCCATGACGGCGTCGATCGCCGGCAGCAGCCGGGTGAAGATCCTGAGCGCGGCCGCGTGGTCGCCGGCGTCGAACGTGTCGATCATGGCCCGCATCTCGTCGCCGGCCACGTGCCCGACCACGGAGACGAAACCGGCGGCGCCGTGCGCCAGCCAGCCCAGGTTGGCCACGTCGTCACCGGAGTAGACGGCGTAGCCCAGCTCCATGAGCCGGACTCCGCGGGCGAAGTCACCCACGGCGTCCTTGACGGCGACCACCGTGTCGATCTCCTTGGCGGCCGCGTAGGTCTCGAGCGCGATCTGGGTGCCGGTCCGGCCGGGCACGTCGTACAGCATCACCGGGACGCCGGTCGCCTCGGCGACGGCCCGGAAGTGGTGGAGGACACCGGCCTGCCCGGGCTTGTTGTAGTAGGGCGTCACGAGCAGCAGCCCGTCCGCGCCCACCTTCTCCGCCTGCAGGGCCAGCTCGACAGAGTGCGCGGTGCTGTTCGTGCCGACGCCGGCCACGACCGACGCCCGGTCGCCCACGGCGTCGACGACGGCGGCGAGGATCTCGCCGTCCTCCGCGACCGACGTGGTCGGGCTCTCGCCGGTCGTCCCGCTGACCACGACCCCGTCGTGTCCGTGCGCGACGAGGTGGCGCGCGATCGCAGCCGTGCCGTCGAGGTCGACCGAGCCGTCGTCGCGGAACGCCGTCGCCATCGCCGTCAGCACACGGCCGAAGGGGGCGTTGGTCATGGCTCCAGGCTACCGGTCGGCGATGTGCGGCATGACCTCCGCGGCCACGAGCCGCAGGTGGTCGAGGTCCTGGAGGTCCAGGGTCTGCAGGTAGAGCCGGGTCTGGCCGGACTCGGCGTAGCGGCCGATCTTGTCGACCACCTCCTGCGGCGTCCCCGCCAGGCCGTTCTCGCGCAGCTCGTCGACCTCACGCCCGATCGCCGCGGCCCGGCGCGCGACCTCGGCCTCGTTCGCCCCGACGCAGAGCACCAGCGCGCTGGAGAACCGCATGCTCGCGGGGTCGCGGCCGATCTCCTCGCAGGCCCGGCGGACCCGGTCGTTCTGCACCAGGCCGTCGTCGAACGGCATGAAGGGCAGGTTGAACTCATCGGCGTACCTCGCGGCGAGCGCCGGCGTCCGCTTCTTGCCGCCACCACCGATCAGCACCGGGGGCTTCGCCTGTGCCGGCTTCGGGAGCCCGGGCGAGTCCCGCACGGTGTAGTGCTCACCCTCGAAGGAGAAGCCGCCGGCGCTCCCCCACAGTCCGGTGATCACGGCGAGCTGCTCCTCGAGCACGTCGAAGCGCTCGCGCGTGTCCGGGAACGGGATCCCGTACGCCGAGTGCTCGGCCTCGAACCAGCCAGCCCCGAGCCCGAGCTCGACCCGCCCGCCGCTCATCTGGTCGACGCCGGCCACCGCGATCGCCAGCGGGCCCGGGTGCCGGAAGGTCGCGCTGGTCATCAGCGTGCCGAGCCGGATGGTGCTCGTCTCGCGGGCGATCCCCGCCAGCGTGATCCAGGCGTCGCTGGGTCCCGGCAGGCCGTCGCCGCCCATGGTCAGGTAGTGGTCGGACCGGAAGAACGCGCCGAAGCCGAGCCGCTCGGCCTCCTGGGCGACCGACAGCAGGTCGTCGTACGCCGCTCCCTGCTGGGGTTCGGTGAACACCCGGAGCTCCATCCCGCCTGACGTGATCTCAGCCATGGACCCAGCCTGCCAGCCGCTCCCAGCGGTTCACCGAGGACGCCCGCTCGGAAAGCCGTCGCGACCCCGGGCCCCGGTGAATTACGTTGAGGCGTCCGTCACATCGATGAAGGAGACCCATGAAGCCGATTCTCGGCGGTTCACGCTATGCCAGCATCACGGCCACGCTCGCGCTCGTCGTCGCCCTCGGCGGCACGAGCTACGCGGCGGTCAACCTCCCGAAGAACAGCGTCGGGAGCAAGCAGATCGCGAAGGCGGCGGTCAAGTCGAGCGATGTCAAGAACGACGGGCTCACGGGCAAGGACATCAAGGAGTCCAGCCTCTCGACCGTGCCCTCCGCGACCAGCGCCGACCAGCTGGGCGGCAAGACCCTGCGCGGGCTGTCGCAGTGGGTGCACGTCGAGACCGACGGCGACATCATCGCCCAGAGCGGTGGCATCACCGTCACGGACCTCGCCGCACCGGGCCGCTACCGGGTGAACTTCCCGACCGACGTCAGCGCCTGCGGGCTGAACGCCAACGTGTCCGCGGCCTCGCCGCAGGCCGACCTGGGGACCTTCGACCCGGGGATGGCCATGGTGGTGCGGAGCAGCACCGGGCCCAACGCCGTCCAGGTCGGGACCGCGGATGTGGCGGCGGGTGGGACCTACGAGGACAAGCCGTTCATCCTGACGGTCCAGTGCTGACCGGCTGACCCAGGGCTCGGCGTCACAGACGACGCCAGCTCACGACCGTGAACCCGTCGTGCGGCACCCGTCCCTCCTCGGCCCACTCCGTGCGGTCGAAGGCGGGGTAGAAGGTGTCGCCGGCGGGTTCTTGGTCCACCTCGCTGAGGATCTGCACGTGGGCGTGGGGCATCGCCGCCTCGTAGACGGCAGCTCCCCCGGCGACGTAGACGTCGTCGGCGCCGGCCATCGCCAGCGCCTCCTCGAGCGAGTGCGCGACCCGGACGCCGTCCGCCGACCAGGCGGGGTCACGGGTCAGCACGATGGTGGTCCGGCCGGGCAGCGGTCGGCCGATCGACTCATAGGTCGCCCGCCCCATCAGCAACGTGTGCCCGAGCGTGGTCGCCTTGAAGTGGGCGAAGTCCTCCGGGAGGTGCCACGGAATGCCGCCGCCCGCGCCGATCACCCCGTTGCGCGCGACCGCTGCGATCAGGGTGACCGTCATACGGCGATGGGCGCCTTGATGCCGGGGTGCGGGTCGTAGCCCTCGACGGCGACGTGCTCGAGGTCGAAGGCGTCCAGCTCCGTGACCGTGGGGTCGAGCCACAGGGTCGGCAGCGGCCGCGGGTCCCGGGTGAGCTGGAGCCGGGCCTGCTCCAGGTGGTTGGTGTAGAGGTGGGCGTCCCCGAACGTGTGCACGAAGTCACCGACGTCGATGCCGGTCACCTGGGCGACCATGTGGGTGAGCAGGGCGTAGGACGCGATGTTGAACGGCACACCGAGGAAGACGTCGGCCGAGCGCTGGTAGAGCTGGCAGGACAGGCGCCCCGGCCCGTCCGGGTCGGGGGCGACGTAGAACTGGAACATCGTGTGGCACGGCGCCAGCGCCATGGCCGGGATGTCGGCGACGTTCCAGGCGGAGACCACGTGACGCCGAGAGTCCGGGTCGTCGCGGATCTGCTGGACGACCTGGGCGATCTGGTCGACGTGCCGTCCGTCGGGAGTCGGCCAGGACCGCCACTGGTAGCCGTAGACCGGTCCCAGGTCACCGTCGGCGTCGGCCCACTCGTCCCAGATGGTCACCCCGCGGTCCTGGAGCCACTTGACGTTGGTGTCACCGCGCAGGAACCACAGCAGCTCGGCGAACACCGATCGGGTGTGCACCTTCTTGGTGGTGACCAGCGGGAACCCCTCGCGGAGGTCGAACCGCATCTGGTGGCCGAAGACCGACAAGGTGCCCGTACCGGTGCGGTCGGACTTCTCCACGCCCTCGTCGAGGACGCGCTGGAGGAGATCGAGGTAGGCCCGCACGACGCCCAATCTAGCCGCGGCGGGTCACCGGATCGCGGCCTCTCCACGGAGCGTCGTGACCGTGTTCCCTCCCACCCACACCGCGGCTCCCTCGCGCCTCACGTGCACCCGGCCACGCCGCCCGATCGCGGTGCCCTGGGCGGCGACGTACTCCTCGGGAAGGACCGTGCCGGCGAGCCACTGGCCGAGGCTGGCGTTGAGGCTGCCGGTGACCGGGTCCTCGGTGCTCCGGTCGAACGCGCGGACCTCGGCGTCCGCGTCCCCCGGATGACCCGGGTCCCCGGCACGCCAGGGGGCGATCACACCGATGTCCATCTCGCCGATCTTCACCGGGTCCGGCTCGAGGGCCAGGACGGTGCGCGCGTCCCGGAGCAGGACGCCGACCCACCCCGGCCCGTTGTCGACCCACTTGGCGTCGACGACGTCGTCGCGGCGCAGGCCCAGGGCAACGGTGACCCGGTCCAGGTCGCCGTCGTCGACCGGTCCGTCGCGCAGCAGCGGGGGTGCCTGGAACGCGAGCCGTGGCCCGCGCTCGATGGTGACCAGCCCGGCGCCACACTCCTGCACCACCTCGGTGTCCGTCGCCGACCCGCCGGCCTCCAGCCAGGCGTGCGCGCTGCCCAGCGTCGGGTGACCGGCGAACGGGAGCTCACGGCTCGGGGTGAAGATGCGCAGCCGGTAGTCGGCACGGTCGGTCGTGGGCCGCAGCAGGAACGTCGTCTCGGAGAGGTTGCTCCACTGCGCGAGCTGCTGCATCGCGTCGTCATCGAGGTCGTCGGCGTCGTGGACCACCGCGACCGGGTTGCCGGTGAGCGGGCCGGAGCCGAAGACGTCGACCTGGCGGAAGTCGTGCACGTGGCGAACCTAGTCGTGCTGGAGGGTGCGATGGTCATCCCTAGTCGGGGGCAACGATCCCGAGCTCCCTGGCCAGCTCCGCCCAGCCGATGGACTGTGCCTTGGCCAGGAGGGGTGCCTCGGAGTCGAGGACGAAGGTCGCCAGCCCCTCGCAGTCGCCGTCCCCGAGTCCGCACGTGACCAGCTCGCCGCGCAACGGATGGCTGTCGCTGCCCTCCCTCCGGGCGAACCCGTCCGGGTCGACCGTCAGGTAGGTGATCGACCCCTCCGGCGCCAGGACCACGTCGGCCACGGCCAGGTCCTCAGGTGGCCGCACGTCCAGCCGGACGCCGGTGCGCACGTCGTAGACGAGCACCGACCCGTCCGCGGGGTCGCGGGTCGCCGCGTAGTTCCCGTCCGCGGAGAGCTGCCCGCCCCGGCCCGGCACGTCGTGGACGTCGGTGAAGAACGGCCGGTCCAGCCGGATCCGGTCGGCGTCGAGCTGGTAGAGCCGGTTCGCGGACGAGACGTCGACGAGGAGGGGTCCCTCCAGCAGCTGGAGGTGGTCCGGGTCCCGGGTCGGCCGCCAGCCGCGGGTGCCGTCGCTGGTCGTCACGTAGACCGTCTCCTGGTCGATCGCCACCGGGCGGGTGTCGGGAGCCTCCTGCAGGCCCGACCGGCTCTGCGGCAGGTCCAGCTCACCGATCAGGTCGGCCTGCCCGACGTCGTAGACGAGCAGCCGCGGGTTCGGCCCGCCCGGATCCACCCACGCGACCCACCCGAGCTGGTCGGACGCGGCCAGCGGCGCAGCGGGGTCCTTGGTGCCGAGGAGGGTGCGGACGCCGTCGTCGGCGAGGTGGACGACCCGGCCGTCGACGTCGCCGTAGACCGCCCCGGCACCGAGCGCGGCCAGGTCCCGCAGCGTCGGCAGCACGTAGGTCGAGTTCGCGAGGTGCAGGACGTCGTCGGCGTACCACACCACCTCGGCCGGGTTGCGCGAACGCTGCGGGTCGAGCGCCGAGAGGACGACCGGCTGCCGGTCGTCACCCTCGACGGACCCCCACTGGGCCCACCAGGTCGTCGCACCAAGGACGAGGACCAGGCCGGCCAGGACACTGGGGACCAGGAAGACCGGACGTCGCCACCGCGGCGGGCGCTCGGTGGCCAGGTCCCCCGGCCCGGGGGTCAGCACGACGACGTTCTCGGCCGCGGTCCGCAGCGTCGTCGCGTCGGGCTCGGCCGGCAGGTCCCCGCCGGCCACCCGACCGGCAGCGGCCACGGCCTGCGACGGGTCCAGGCCCGCATAGCGACGGAGCACCAGTCCCGTGCGCAGCGGCGAGGTGAGCCGGTCCAGGGCCGACAGGTCCGGTGCCGGCCAGGCCGTCTCGAGCGGCGGCTCCAGCCCGGCCCACCACGGACCGCGCAGTCTCTCCTGCCAGGCGGCGAGGATCTCGCGGTGGACGACCACGTCCGGGTCGTCGCCCTCGACGGTCCGGTCCCAGTCAGTGCGGCACCGGCGCAGTCCGCTCGACGCGACCTCCGGGGCGAGCTCGGCGGGGCAGCCGATCAGGACGAGGGTGCGGACGAGCGTCGGCCACCGCGCGCCGACGAAGCCGTCGAAGTCACCCTCGTCGGTCGCCCGGGCGCCTCGCATGGCCGGTCACCGCTAGGCGTGGAGGGACATCGGGCCGTAGACGGCCCGCTCCTGCTCGAAGAGCGTGACCGCGTCGACGCCCTCGGCGGCCAGGCCGGACCAGATCTCGCCCACCCAGGACTCGGCGTCCGCCTGGGTGGCGAACCGTCGACCGGCGTACGCGCTCGAGACGGTCACCTCGCCGCCGGTGGCGTCCTCAAGTCGCCACCACCACGGACGTTCGCCGGGTCCGGGTTGCCGGAAGGTACTGGGCTGATCGGGAAGGTTCATGGCCAGGTTCTGTCAGGACTCGCGAGTGGAGGGTTGGACGAAGGGCGGCTTGGTGACCTGGAAGATCTCGCGGCGACCGCGTACGTCGACCCCCACCTCTGCGTCGGGTGCCACCTGCGAGGAGACCAGGGCGAGCCCGACGCCCTTCTTCAGGGTCGGCGAGAACGTCCCGGAGGTGACCTCGCCGACCAGGAGGTCGTGGGTCAGGCTCACGGCCATGTGGGGGCGAGGGATCGCGCGACCGGTGGCGACGATCCCGCGCAGGATGCGGTCGGGACCGGCCTCCTTCTCCCGGCGCAGTGCGTCGCGACCCCAGAACTCGTCCTTGTCCCACCCGACGGCCCAGCCGAGCCGGGCCTGGTTGGGGGTCACGTCGAGCGAGATGTCCTGCCCGTGCAGCGGGTAGCCCATCTCGGTGCGGAGCGTGTCCCGGGCGCCCAGACCGCACGGGAGCATGCCGTGGTCGGCGCCGGCGGCCATCAGCGCGTCCCAGAGGATCACCGCGACGTCGTTGGCAGCGATCAGCTCATAGCCACGCTCTCCGGTGTAGCCGGTCCGGCAGACGACGACGCCTACCCCCTCCTCACCGCCCGGCAGGGGCGCCTCGACGAACGACATGTAGTCGTGCCCGGTAGGCAGCCCCACGGCGTCCAGCACCTCGTCCGAGCGGGGCCCCTGGACGGCCAGCACGGCGTAGTCGTCGTGGTGGTCGGTGACCGTGACCCCGTCCGGGGCGGACGCCGCGAGCCGGCGGACGACCTCGGCGGTGTTGGCGGCGTTGGGCACCAGGAGCACCCGCTCGTCGGTGTGCAGGTAGGCGATGAGGTCGTCGACGATCCCGCCGGTCTCCGCGTCGCAGCAGAGGGTGTACTGCGCCTGGCCGTGCTCGACCCGGCGCAGGTCGTTGGTCAGCGTCGCGTTGACGTAGTCGGCGGCACCCGGCCCGGCCACCATCGCCTTGCCGAGGTGGCTGACGTCGAACACACCGACCGCCTCACGCACCGCGGTGTGCTCCTTGACGACACCGGAGGGGTACTCGAGCGGCATCGTCCAGCCACCGAACTCCGCGAACTTCGCGCCCAGTGACTCGTGCCGCTCGTGCAACGGTGACTGCTTGCCAGCGCTCATGCTCCGGAACCTATCTCCTACCCATCTCCTAGTGTGGCCAGGTGCCCTCGTACACGCTGCGCCACGCCAACCCGGCCAAGACCCGATGCGACGCGGTCGTGGTCGGCCTGGTGTCCACGTCGAAGGGCGCGGTCGTCGCCGAGGGTGGCGAGGAGGTGGCCAAGGCCTACGGCCGCAAGCTGCGTCCCCTGCTCGTCACGCTGGGCGCGACGGGCAAGGCCGGCGAGGTGGTCCGGGTGCCCGGCGGCGAGGTGCTCAGGGCCGGGCTCGTCGTCTTCGTGGGACTCGGCAAGCCGGAGCGCGGCGGCGCCGTGTCACCCCAGGCCGTACGCCGGGGAGCCGGCGCGGCGGCCCGGGCCGTCACCAACGCCGCCTCGGTCGCGCTCGCCCTGCCCGCGGAGACCCCGGAGCAGCTCCGCGCGGTCGCCGAGGGCTACGCGCTCGGTGGGTACACGTACACGACGTACAAGAAGGCCAAGGACGACGACGTGCAGGGCCACCCCGGCGAGGTCGTGCTGCTCAGCCCCGGGGCCCGACGGTCCGACATGCAGGCCGTCGTCGACGAGGCCCAGCTGGTCGCCGAAGCCGTGGCCCGGACCCGGGACTGGGTCAACACCCCGCCCGGCGACCTCACCCCGCCGGCCTTCGCCGACGCCGTGGTCGAGGCCGCCAAGGAGGCGTCGAAGGGACGTGGCGTGCGCAGGGTCAGCGCCCGGGTGTTCGACGAGAAGGAGCTCCTCGCGATGGGGTGCGGGGGGATCCTGGGCGTCGGCAACGGCTCGGCGGCGCCACCACGCCTGGTCGAGCTGACCTACTCCCCTGCCAAGCCGGTCGCCCACCTCGCCCTCGTCGGCAAGGGGGTCACCTTCGACTCCGGTGGCCTGACCATCAAGCCGGCGGCGTCGATGAACGAGATGAAGTCCGACATGGCCGGCGCGGCCGCCGTCGTCCAGGCCACGTTGGCGATCGCCAGGCTGAAGCTGCCGGTCAAGGTCAGCACCTTCGTGCCCATGGCGGAGAACATGGTGTCCGGCTCCTCGGTGCGGCCCGGCGACGTGCTCTCGATGTACGGCGGCACGACCGTCGAGGTGCTCAACACCGACGCCGAGGGCCGGCTGATCCTGGGTGACGCGCTCGTCCGCGCCACCGAGGTCGAGCCCGACGTGATCCTGGACGTCGCCACGCTGACCGGCCACATGGTCGTCGCCCTCGGCGACAAGGTGGCCGGCGTGATGGGCTCCGACGAGGTCGTCGCCGACGTCCTGGCAGCCGCCGAGACCGCCGGCGAGGCGCACTGGCACATGCCCATCCCCGAGGCGATGGACGAGCGCATCCACAGCAGCAGGATCGCCGACCTGTCGCAGCACGACTGGATCCGCTGGGGCGGCGGCCTCTTCGCGGCCGCCTTCCTGCGCGAGTTCACCGGCGGCCTGCCCTGGGCGCACCTCGACATCGCCGGCCCCGCCTGGAACTCCGGCGGACCCTCGGGCCACGTGACCTTCGGTGGCACCGGCTGGGCGGTCGCGACGCTGGTGGACTACGCGCGCTCGTTGGCCACCGACGCTGGTTGAGGTGCGAGCGCAGCGAGCCTCGAACCACGCAAGCCGTCGCTGGGAGGCGACCTGGTGCCATCCCTGCGGAGGTCTCGAGGCTCGTCGCTGGCGCTCCTCGCACCTCGACCAGCGATCAGAGACCCTGCTGCTTCTTCCTGCGGTTGAAGTCCCGCATCCGCTGCGGGATACCGACCACGGCAGCGTCGTAGGACGGGATCTGGTGCTTGTTGCAGAAGGTGTGTGCCCAGTCGACCGACGGCACGCGGCGTCGGGTCCACTCGCCGTCGTGCGCCACGAGCAGCAGCGTCACGTCGCTGACCGCCGTGCGCGGCTCGACGAACCCTTCGACGCCCTTCCGCTCGACGACCCAGGAGTTGAGGTGGTCGAGGTCGACGGAATCGGAGGCCCGCACCCGGGTGGAGCCGGTCCGGAAGGTGTCGCCCTTGGGGCGGCTCATCTTCGTCCCGGGGCTGCGCCGGAAGCGGTCCATCCATGACATGGCGACAAGTGTGCCTTGCCGTGCGTGGAGGCGGGTGGAGCACGCGGTGGACACTTCGTGGCGAGGTGCAAGGATGGGCGAATGGCTGACTTCGACGTGCTCGTCCTCGGGGCCGGGTCCGGCGGCTACGCGTGCGCGTTGCGCGCCGCACAGCTCGGGCTCAGCGTGGGCCTCGTCGAGCAGGGCAAGGTCGGTGGCACCTGCCTGCACGTCGGCTGCATCCCGACGAAGGCGCTGCTGCACGCGGCCGAGGTGGCCGACAGCGCCCGAGAGGCCTCGCAGTTCGGCGTCATCGCGACGCTCGAGGGGATCGACGTGCCCGGGGTCAACGCGTACGCCGACGGCGTGGTGTCCCGGCTGCACAAGGGGCTGACCGGGCTCATCAAAGGCCGCGGCATCACGGTCATCGAGGGCCGCGGACGGCTCACCGGTCCCCGGGAGGTCACCGTCGCCGGCGAAGCGGGCGAGACGGCGTACTCCGGGTCACACCTGGTGCTGGCGAGCGGCTCCTACGCGAAGACGCTCCCGGGCCTGGACATCGACGGCGAGCGCATCATCACCTCCGAGCACGCGCTGCGCCTGGACCGGGTGCCCGCCTCGGTCATCGTGCTGGGTGGCGGCGTCATCGGCTGCGAGTTCGCGAGCGTGTGGCGCAGCTTCGGTGCCGAGGTCACCATCGTCGAGGCACTGCCGCGGCTGGTGCCGCTGGAGGACGAGGCGTCGTCCAAGGCACTGGAGCGGGCGTTCCGGAAGCGCAAGATCGCGATGCGGACCTCCACGCCGTTCCAGAGCGTGAAGACCACCGATGCAGGCGTCGCCGTGACCGTCGAGGGTGGTGACGTGCTCGAGGCCGAGCTGCTGCTGGTGGCGGTCGGCCGGGGGCCGTCCACCGACGGTCTCGGGTACGAGGAGCAGGGCATACGCATGGACCGCGGCTTCGTGGTCACCGATGAGAGGTGCCGCACCGGGGTGGACGACGTGTGGGCCGTGGGCGACATCGTCCCCGGCCTCCAGCTGGCGCACCGCGGGTTCCAGCAGGGCATCTTCGTGGCCGAGGAGATCGCCGGGCTGGACCCGGCGACCATCGACGAGACGGCGATCCCACGGGTGACCTACTGCCGGCCCGAGGTGGCCTCGGTCGGCCTCACCGAGGTCCAGGCCGCGGAGAGGTACGGCGCCGAGGACATCGAGGCGCTGACCTACGACCTCGGCGGCAACGGCAAGAGCCAGATCCTCAAGACCCAGGGCTTCGTCAAGCTGGTGCAGCGGCGCGGCGGACCGGTCGTCGGGGTGCACCTCGTCGGCGACCGGGTGGGCGAGCTGATCGGCGAGGCGCAGCTGATCTACGGCTGGGAGGCCCACGCCGAGGACGTCGCACCCCTCGTGCACGCCCACCCGACCCAGAACGAGGCGCTCGGGGAAGCCCATCTGGCGCTCGCCGGCAAGCCCCTGCACGCCCATGCCTGACCACGTGAACAACTGACCACCACCGCAGAGCACGAGAGCGAAGGAGCTCCATGGCCACCGAAGTCACCCTCCCGGCACTGGGCGAGTCCGTCACCGAGGGCACCGTCACCCGCTGGCTGAAGTCCGTGGGCGACGAGGTCGCGGTCGACGAGCCGCTGCTGGAGGTGTCGACCGACAAGGTCGACAC
>NZ_JAEMSS010000081.1 GCF_016462705.1 Nocardioides sp.
CACTGGAGGGGGCGGCGAGGTTCACGTCAGGGGCGGGCCGGCACGGCTCGAGCGCTCACTGATCCGGACACACCACGACGAGGGTGCCGGGACGCTCCCCGCGGTAGACCTGCCACCCGTGCTCGAAGGGGACCGCACGGTCCGTGCCCCGGTGCGTGCGCACGATCGTCTTGCCGGCCGCGCCGGCGCACCGCACGTCGGACCTGGGCTCCTCGACGCCCGCCGAGCTGGGCGTCGCGCCGCCCAGGGTGACCATCATCGCGATCCCGGCCACGGCCGTGGCCGCGACGACCTTGACCGCGCGGACGGCCAGCAGGGCCTGCCTGCTCGGTTGCCGGTGCATCTCTCGGAGCTCCCCGTCGTCGGCGTCCGCCCTCGACCGAGGGCCTCGCAGAGTCCAACGAGGACCCGCCCGCAGGGATACGCGTCGGCGCGGCTGCGAGGATGACGGCATGACGTGGTTCTCCTCACCCGACGACGCGGGCGCCCGGCTGGGCGAGGTGGGCTACCTGGCCGACCCGGCCACCGCGACGACGACCTACCTCGCCGGGGCGCTCGAGAAGCCGCTCCTCGTCGAGGGTCCGGCCGGCGTCGGGAAGACCGAGCTCGCCAAGGCGGTCGCCCGCGCCACCGGAGCCGACCTGGTCCGGCTCCAGTGCTACGAGGGGCTCGACGAGGCCCGGGCGCTCTACGAGTGGAACTACAAGAAGCAGCTCCTGCGCATCCAGAGCTCCCAGGGCGACGACTCCACCTGGTCGGAGACGCACGACGACATCTTCAGCGAGGAGTTCCTCCTCACCCGACCGCTGCTGACCGCGATCAGCCGCGAGGAGCCGACGGTCCTGCTCATCGACGAGGTCGACAAGACCGACGTCGAGGTCGAGGGGCTGCTGCTGGAGGTGCTGTCCGACTTCCAGGTGACGATCCCCGAGCTCGGCACCGTGGTCGCCGTACGCCGACCGCTCGTCGTGCTCACCTCGAACGCCAGCCGCGAGCTGTCCGAGGCCCTCAAGCGGCGCTGCCTCTACCTCCACCTCGACTACCCGGACGCCGCCCGCGAGCGGGAGATCGTCCTGTCCCAGGTGCCCGAGCTCGAGACCAAGGTGGCCGAGCAGCTGGTCGCCAACGTCGGCCGGCTGCGGGAGCTCGAGCTCAAGAAGGCGCCGTCGATCGCCGAGTCCGTCGACTGGGCCCGCACCTTGATCGCGCTGGAGATCCACGAGCTCGACGACAAGGCCGTCGACGACACCCTGGGCGTCGTGCTCAAGCACAGCTCTGACCAGGCGCGGGCGGTCCGCGAGCTCCGGCTGCGGAGGTAGGCCGATGACGTCCGGGCTCGTCGACCGCCACATCGCCTTCCTCGAGGCACTGCGCGGCGCGGGCCTGTCGGTCTCCCTGGCCGAGGACCTCGACGCGGTCGCGGCGCTGTCCGCGCTGCCGTGGGACCGCCGGGAGACGGTGCGGGACGCGTACGCCGCCACGCTGGTCAAGAAGCAGGTCCAGCGACCGACGTTCGAGACGCTCTTCGACGTCTACTTCCCGAGCCTGGTCGGCGAAGGGGTCCAGGGCGCCGAGGACGAGAGCCGTGACGAGACCGGCCAGGTCCGCGACAACGCCGAGGCGCTGGCCGAGTTCCGCGAGCAGCTGCTCGAGGCCCTGGCCGACGGCGACGAGGAGCGGCTGGCCCGGCTGGCCGTCGAGATGGTCGGCCGGTTCGGCGCGATGCCGGGTCGGGGCCCCGGGCTGTCGAGCTGGTCGGCGTACACCGCGCTCCAGCGGGTCTCACCCTCACAGCTGGTCGACAGGATCGTCGCCGCCCTCCTCGCGGAGGGGCGGACCGACGACGAGGCCGCCCGCACGGCGGGACGCCGGGTCGGCGCGTTCACCCGGCAGGTGGAGGCCGACGCCCGGCGCCGGATCGCCGAGGAGAAGGGCCCTGACCACGTGGCCAACGTGGCGGTGAAGCCCAGCATCGACCGGCTCGACTTCACCGCGGCGCGCAAGGCCGACCTGGAGGAGATGCGCCGCGAGATCTACCCGCTCGCCCGCCGGCTGGCCACCCGGCTCACCAAGGAGCACCACGCCCGCCGGCGCGGGCACCTGGACTTCCGGCGTACCGTCCGTGCCTCGATGTCGACTGGCGGCGTCCCCCTGGTCACCCACCACCGGCCCAAGCGCCCGCACCGGACCGAGCTCGTCGTCCTGTGCGACGTCAGCGGGTCGGTGGCCAGCTTCGCGCAGTTCACGCTCCTGCTCGTCTTCGCGCTGCGCGACCAGTTCCAGAAGGTCCGGGCGTTCACGTTCATCGACCACGTGCACGAGGTCACCCACCACTTCACGCCGGGCGCCGACGTCGTGGACGTGATGAGCGACCTGGCCGCGTCGACCGCGCACGCCGCGCTGTGGGGGCGCACCAACTACGGGCGGGCGTTCACCAAGTTCACCGAGGAGCACGCCGACGCGCTCGGCCCGAAGTCCTCGCTGCTGATCCTCGGCGACGCCCGGTCCAACTACAGCGACCTCGCTCTCGACCGGCTCCAGGCGATGGCCGGGGCGGCCCGGCACTCGTGGTGGCTCAACCCCGAGCACCACCGGCACTGGGACACGGGCGACTCGGTCGCGGGGAGGTACGGCGAGGTCGTGCCGATGGTGGAGTGCCGCAACCTCACCCAGCTCGGCGAGTTCGTGCACGACCTCGTCTGAGAGCTCCGCTACGGCGCCAGGTAGCCCCAGCCGCGCAGCCGGTCGAGCTCCGCCGCGAGCTCCGGGTGGTCCGCGGCCGCCTCGTCCGCCGCGCGCGCGCCGGCGAGGTAGGCCTCACCCGGCTCCGCGTCGGAGGCGTCGAAGACGACGTCGGTGCGGTTGGCCGCGCCGGCGTTGACCAGCGAGCCGAGCAGGGCGACCGGGTCGGCCCGGTCCTCCAGGGACAGCACCCGGACCCGGTCGGGGACACGCGGGACGTGCGCCGACGGGGAGCCGGCCGTGACGACGGCGTCGACGGTGAACGCGTCCGAGAGCGTCCCGGCGGCCAGCTCGGCGGCGAGCACCCCACCGTGGCCGGCACCGACGAGCAGGACCCGGGCGTCGTCGTCGCCGTCGAGGGCGGCCTCGATGGTGCGCACGGCTCCCAGGCGGTACGACGCCAGGTCGGCGCCCACGAGGCGCGGGCCGTGCGTCGGCCCGAGGTCGCCCTCGCCCGGGGAGCCCAGCAGCACCAGGTAGCGGCTGGGCGCGGTGCGGTGCACCAGCACCCGGTCGCCCGCCCCGAGCAGCGCCGACACCAGCTCGGCCAGCGACCGCGGCGTGCTGGCCGCGACGGCGGCCACGTCGCCGAAGCCCCCGTCGGGGGCGTCCTGCAGCGGGCCGGCGACGTCGCGCACCACCGCGGCGGCGTCCGCCCGCATCGGTGCGACGCCGATCGCCCGCAGCCCACCGCGGGCTGCTCCCCGGCCGGGCTCGCCCGCTACGAACCCGGCGGTCAGCAGCGACCGCAGCTGCAGCCCGTCCAGCAGGCCGCCGCCACCGCTGGTGACGTGGTCCAGGAGCTCGGGATGGTTCGCGGCCAGCTCAGACAGGTAGGCCACGATCTCGTCGCGGTCCAACGCGTCGGTCTCGATGAGACCGGCGCTCACCACGGCGCCGCCGAGCTCGACGGTCGGCGCGAGGTAGCCGACCGCGCGGCCGGCGATCGAGCCGAGGGTCGAGGACGCCACGGTCCGCAGCTCGTCGATCCACTGGTAGGTCACGACGGTGGCCCGCACCACCAGGGCGTCGGCGTCGAGCTCGAGGGAGCGGGTCATCAGGCCGTGGGTGCCGGTGGTCGCGGCCCGCACGTCCTCCTCGGCCTGGGCGTACGTCGTCGGCGCGAGGTCGGCGGTGTCGGTGACCGCCGGGTCGCGCAGCACCTCGGCACCCAGGCCGGCCCGGGAGCGCAGCTCGGCGGCGGCCGTGTCGAAGACGTCTGCCAGCGCGAGGAGCCGGTCGTAGGCCTCGGTCATCCGCGTGGTCCTGGTGGGCGTGCTCCGGTCACGACGGCCAGCACCGGGGCGAGGTCCGCCGCCAGGTCCTCGGGGATCACCCGGCGGACCTCGACGTGCAGCCGCTCGTCCACGCCGTGCGGTCGCAGCGCGCGCCAGCCGTCGCCGACCAGCGTCCACGCGACGACCCCGACGGTGGCCGCGGCGGCGCCCGACACGTCGGCCACCATGGCCCGCAGCCGGCCCTGCGGCTCGCTCGCGAGGGCGGTCAGCACGGTGCCGACCTCGAGGTCGGTGAGCACGTCGCCCGTCTCGTCGGTGACCCGGCCCCGGTGCTGGGCCGCGAGCACGGGCAGCAGGTCGGCCCGGTGCGAGCGCACCGCCTCCACCCCCGCGTCGGCCAGCTCGTGCGGGAGGTCGACGAACCCCGGGACCCGCGACTCCGTCAGCGGCAGGTCCTCCGGGATCACCGCCACCCGGCTCAGCTCGTCGGCCCAGGCCCAGGTGGGGAACCAGGCCAGCTCGAACACCAGCCCGTCGGCGGTCGCGAGCGAGGCGACCGCCCCCGCGGACTGGCGGTGCCAGCAGCGCGCCTGCACCCCGCCCGCGACCACGTCGAGGTCCAGGGCGAACCGCGGGGTCGCCAGCAGTCCGACCGCCCCGAGGATGCCGCGGTCCAGCTCGCCCGCGACCAGCAGCCCCCGCCGGGTGAGCGTGTCCACCGGCGCCGCCAGCCGGGCCAGCGCGGCGGCGTACGCCGCGGCGTCGTCCGCGTCGACCGCGCCGCCGAGCCGCGCGGCGAGGACCGAGTCGCCCCCGCCCGCCCGGTCGACCAGGTCGACCAGGTCGAACGGCAGCGGTGCTCCGCCGGCCGCCTCGGCGGCGTACCGCAGCTCGGGCAGCGTCAGGCTGACCCGGCGCGGCAGCCCGTCCAGGAGGTCGCGCGGTCCGGGACGGGGTGGTCCGAGGTCGATGGTCGGCATCGTCGCGGGGTCAGGTCTCCACCGAGTGCCGCGGCAGCGTCACGGCGAGCCAGTCCTTGTGACCGGGTGCCGGGGCGTCGAAGTCGGCGAGGAGGCCGTCGGCCACCAGGGCCCGGCTGCGACGCTCGGTGTCGAGGATGGCGTCCTTGAGGCTGTCGACGTGCGTTCCGTGCACCTCCAGCGACGTCGCCGCGGCCTCGTGCCGCGCCGCGGCCTCCCGGAGCCGGGCGGCGCGTTCCCGCACCCGTTCGCGCATGGCGTCCGCGGCCCGTCCGCTCCAGTGCAGGGTCTCGGCCCTGGCGACGAGCTGCTCGGCCAGCGCGCGGAGGTCGTCGCCCTGCTCCCGCAGCCGGCCGGCGTGCCTGCGCACCACGTCGCTGTCGCCGTACATCTGTATCTTCTTCCCGAGCCTGCTGTCCGACAAACAGCAACGTTAGGGCGTCCGGGTGATCTGGAACAGCTGCCCGGTGACCTCGCCTCCGGCGCCGACGAACCCCTCCTCGTGCAGGCTGTCGACGCTGGAGACCACCGAGGGATGGGTCGAGGAGTCGACCGCGGTGGCGCCGGCGACATAGGCGTCGTAGTCGTGATGGGCCTCGATCCCCTGCCCGGGGTGGGCGTCGACGACCACGGTGGTCTGCTCGACCGAGGGCGGGTTGGGCTCCCCATCCAGCTGCGGCACCAGGTCGCCGTGCTGCTCGAGGGACAGCACGTTGACGCCGTCGGGGAGGTGCCCGACCTGGGCCGTCGGGGACCCGGCGGTCACCACGTCGGTGACGGTGAACCCGCTGTCCCCGGCGGCGATCGCGACGGCCTCCATCCCACCCTGCGAGTGCCCGACGACCAGCACCGGCTCGTCCGCGCCGATGCCCGCCTCGGCCATCGCCTCGAGGATCCCCTGCTGGTAGTCGTCGGTCTCGCCGGCGATCAGGTCGAGGTTGGTGCCCATGTCGCGCACGTCGTCGTCGGCGGTCCAGGGCAGCGTGCCGAGGTCGTCGGTGCCGGGCAGGTAGACGATGTGCACGGTGCCGCCACCGGCGGTCGTGACCGTCTGGATCTCGATGGTGCCGTTGGCGGCCGAGTCGGACCCCTGGGACAGCCCGGCGACGTCGGCGAGGTGGGCGACAAGGTCCTCGACGCCGGCCGGCTGGTCGCCCGACGTCGTCCCGAGCGCCTCCACCACGGGGTCGCCCTCGGGGTAGAGGTCGCCCAGCGCGTCGGCCGCGTGGTTGGTCGTGTACGTCGGCAGCAGCCCGCCGGTCAGCCCGGCCAGCAGGCCGCCGCCACCGTTGACGAGGTGCTGGACCAGGAGCGGGTTGTCGGTGACCAGGTCCTCGAGCCCGTCGACCAGGCCGTCGCCGCCCACGGCGACCGCGAGCGGGAGAGCCGTGACGGCGGCGGGCGCCACGAGCGGCAACGCCATGCCCAGCTGCCGGCCGACCACGTGGTCCAGCACCTCGAACGCGTCGTGACGGGCGTCGTCGGCGGCCTCGAACAGGCACGCCGAGCCACGGATGGCGACCGCGTCGACCTCCCACCCCGCGGACTCGACCAGGACGCCGTCCGGTCCGGTGGTCGCGGCGACCACGGCGGCCTCGGCCCGGATCGCGGTGCCCGGCGAGAGGATCGAGGACTCCAGGAGGTCCTCGTCGACCGCCGCGCGGCCACCGGTCCGGGCCATGCCGCGCAACCGGTCGCCAGCCCGGTCGTAGCTGTCGGCGAGCGCCCGCATCGCGGCGTACGACGCCTCGAGGCCGTGCGAGCCGCCGCTGACCTCCAGGATGACGGCCGGGTCGCCGCTGCCGTCGCTCATGCCGCACGACCGAGGATCGGGACGTCGACGCCCGGCAGGCCGGGCAGGTCGGGCAGGTCGGGCAGGTCGGGCAGGTCGAGCCCGGGCAGGTCGACGGTCAGCCAGTCCCTGTGCCCCGGCGGGGGCGGGACGAACCGGTCGAGCAGGTCGTCGACCGGGTCGACCAGGCCACCGACGGCGCCGAGCACGCCCGCGATCCGCTCCCGGGCCGCGGCGACCAGTGCCATCACCTGGTCCTCGATCAGGGCGATCAGCCGCTTGACCCGGTCGACCGCGTCCGCGTGGTCGTCGAGGGCGGCGGCGGCCTCGTCGTGGAGCCGCGCGGTCCGCTTCAGCTGGGCGACCCGGTAGCGGGCCAGGCACCGCATCGCGTCGGCGGACACGCCCTGCCACAGCACCCCCTCCGCCCGGGCGAGCAGACCGTCGGCCTCCCACCGGATGTCGTCGCCCTGGCGGCGCAGGCCGCGGGCCAGTGCGCGGATCGCGTCGGTGTCGCCGTACATGTCGTCCTCCCGAGATGTGTCGTTCGGGAGTGCGGATGCCCGCGCGCCTGGCGGGTGAAACGACGACCTAGAGGACTGTGGACAACCGGGCCAGGCCCTCCTCGATGTCGGCCTCGGGTCCGGCGAAGCTGAACCGGACGAACCGGTGACCGTTCACCGTGTCGAAGTCGATGCCCGGCGCGACCGCGACGCCGGTGCGGGCCAGCAGGTCGTGGGCGAAGGTCATCGTGTCGTCGGTGAGGTGGCCGACGTCGGCGTAGACGTAGAACGCCCCGTCCGCCGGTGCGAGCCCGGTGATCCCCAGCCGGGGCAGGCCGTCGAGCAGGAGCCGGCGGTTTCCGGCGTACCTCTTCACGTGCCCGTCGAGCTCGTCGTAGGAGGCCGGGTCGAACGCCGCGAGGCAGGCCCGCTGCGCGATCACCGGCGGACAGATCGTGAAGTTGCCGGTGAGCACGTCGACGGCCCGGCGGAGCCGGTCGGGCACCAGCATCCAGCCGATCCGCCAGCCGGTCATCGAGAAGTACTTGCTGAAGCTGGCGAAGACGACCGCCTCGCGGCTGGTCTCCCACGCCGAGCGGGCCAGCCGGTCGCCTCCGTCGAGCGGCGCGTACTCGATGCCGTGGTAGATCTCGTCGGAGACGAGCTGGACCTGGTTGTCCTCGCACCAGGTCGCCAGCGCCCACAGCTCGGTGGGCAGGAGCATCGTCCCGGTGGGGTTGGCGGGGCTCGCCACGACCAGGCCCTTCAGGGGCTGGGCCTCGTGCAGCGCCGCGACCTGCTCGACGGTCGGCTGGAACCGGGTCTCCGGCCCGGTCGGGATCTCGACGACGTCGATGCCGAGGGCGGTGAGCACGTTGCGGTAGCAGGGGTAGCCGGGCCGAGCCATCGCCACCCGGTCGCCCACCTCGAACGCCGCCAGGAACGCGAGCAGGAACCCACCGCTGCTCCCGGTCGTGACCACGACCTCGTCGGCGTCCACCTCGATGCCGTGCGCGTGCCGGTGGTGCCCGGCGATCGCCTCGCGGAGCTCGCGGATCCCGGTGGCCGGCGTGTAGCCGAGCGGGTCACCGCTCTGGAGCAGCCGGACCGCCTCGGCGTTGACCGGCCCCGGCGCCCCCGTCATCGGCTGCCCGGCCAGCAGGTTGACCAGGTCGCCGTGGGTCCGCTGCCGCTCGGCGCTGGCCGCCAGCAGGTCCATGACGTGGAACGGCGGCACGTTGGCGCGCGAGGCGACCTGCCAGCGGTTGTTCACGACCTCGAGGCTAGAGCAGCATGCCTTCCTGATCTCCGCCCGAAGAACGACCCCTCGCCCAGCTGGGTCCCCGAGCAGTAGCCCTTGCCGTCCTGGGCGATGTTGGACGCGCAGGCGCCGGCGGCGTAGAGGCCCTCGATCACCGAACCGTCGGGCCGCTGGGCCTGGCCGTCGACGGTCACCCGGATCCCGCCGAGCGTGAAGCCGGCGTACATCGCCTTGCCGAGCCGCAGGTCGAACGCCGCCCACGGGCCCTTGTCCTGCGGCGCCAGGAACTCCGGGGCCTTGTGGAAGTCCGGGTCCTCGCCCTTCGCGGCGTGCTCGTTGTAGCGGTCGAGCGACGCCTGCACCGACCCCGCAGGCAGCGACAGCGCGGTCTCCAGCTCGGCGATCGTGTCGTACGCGTCGATCATCGGGACCAGCATCCCGTAGCTGGTGAGCTCGCCGTGCTCGCTGTCGACGACCAGGTAGGCCTCGCTGCCCGGCTGCTCCATCACGAGCTGCGAGGTCCTCGAGTGGTAGCTGTCCTCGGCGACGAACCGCTTGCCCTCGCGGTTGACGAGGATGCCGGTGAGCAGGATCGACGGCGGGTAGACGGGCGCCGTGATGAACGGCTCCTCCATGTTCCTGAGCTCGGCACCGACCGACTGGCCCAGCCGGATCCCGAGACCGTCGTCGTACGTCGAGCCCAGCGTGAACAGCTTCGAGCCCAGCGCGGGCGTGTACTTCTCGACCATGTCCGGGTTCATGACGAAACCACCGGCGGCCAGGACGACGGCGGACGCCCGGACATAGCCGGTCTCGTCGAACGAGCGCCACGCGACGCCGACCACCGCGCCGGCGTCGTCGGTCACGAGGTGCGAGACGCCGGTCTCGTAGCGGACCTCGACCCCCGCCTCGGCGACGCGGTCCTTGAGGAGGTCCATGACGATCCGGGTGCCCTCGGTGTCGCCGGGGACCGGCACCTTGTGGCCGCGCGGGGCCGGCACGGCCTGCTCGCGGAAGGGCCACACCTTCTCGTTGCCGGTGTACATCAGCCCCTCGGTACCGGGCTGGATGACCGCCTTCTCCGGGTAGTAGGACCGCTCGAACTCGAAGCCCAACGACTCCAGCCAGTCGAAGTGCTCGACCGACCCCTCGGCGTAGGCCCGGATCTTGTCGGGCTCCGGCTCCTTGGAGACCGCGGTCAGGTACTTGACCATCTCCTCCACGTCGTCGTCGTGCCCGGTCGCCTTCTGCACGGCGGTGCCGCCACCGAGGTAGAAGTGCCCGCCGGACATGCTCGAGGTGCCGCCGTGCACCGCCGCCTTCTCGAGCAGCAGCACCCGGGCGCCGGCGCGCGCCGCCTCGAGCGCCGCGCACCCGCCGGCGATCCCGAACCCGACGACCACGACGTCGTACGCCGGGGGGTCGGGCGGCAGGTCCGCCGCGGGACGGACGTCGGGGAGGTCGGTGCCGGAAGCCATGCGGACGAATCTAGAACACGTTCCAGTTCGTGGCGATCCCCGGACCACCCGGGCTAGCCATTCCCTCGCCGCGACCGGCGTGCCTACGGTGCGGCCATGGCCACTCCGAGCATGAGCATGAACAAGGTCATCCACTGCGCCGTACGCCGCGACCTGTCCCGGTTCCGCGCGGCCTTGGAGTCGTTCCAGGACGGCGACCGGGCCCGGGCGGCCGGGTTGCACCGGGCCTGGGAGAACTTCGACGACCAGCTGACGCACCACCACGAGGGGGAGCACGAGATCGCCTGGCCGGCCCTGCTGGCGGTCGGCGTCGGGCAGGACACCATCGACCGGTTCGACGACGAGCACGAGGCGATGGCCTCGGCGCTCGCCGAGAGCCGGACCGCCATGGGCGCGCTGGCCGGGTCCGCCTCCCGTGCCGACGCCGACTCCGCGGCGTCCTCGCTGGCCAAGCTCGAGGAGGTGACGGTGACCCACCTCGACGCCGAGGAGCAGGTCACCGAGCCGCTGTTCGCCGAGCACCACGACCACCCGGTGGTGAAGGAGATGGGCCGCAAGTTCGGCAAGCAGCCGCTGGGGGTCGCGGGGACCTTCTTCGCCTGGGTCCAGGACGGTGCCGGCCCGGCGGAGATGACGGCGCTCAGGGACGAGGTCCCCGCACCCGTGGTGACGCTGCTGCCGCTGCTGTTCGGGCGCCGCTACCGCAAGGAGATCGCGCCCGTCTGGGCGACGTCCGGCTCCCACTGACCGCGCTGACCGAGGTCAGCCGCAGGCCTCGCGCTCGATAGGGTAGGCACCCGCCACCCCGACGAGCTGAGGTGACAGTCGTTGAACGTCCACCAGCTCGACGAGTTCGTGCTGCTGGGCTCGGCGGTCACCCTGCTGGCGATCCTCGCGGTGCGGGTGAGCTCACGCGCCGGGCTCCCCAGCCTCCTGATCTACCTCCTCATCGGCGTCGTCCTGGGCGAGGAGGGTCTCGGGATCAACTTCGAGGACGCCCAGCTCGCGCACGCGCTCGGGTTCGCCGCCCTGATCGTCATCCTGTCCGAGGGCGGTCTCACCACGCCCTGGCACGACGTCCGGCCCTCGATGGCGCTCGGGGCGACGCTGGCCACCTTGGGCGTCGGCGTCTCTGTGGGCGTCATGACCCTGGCCGGGCACTACCTGCTCGGGCTGTCCTGGGAGCTCGCCGTCCTGCTCGGCGCGGTCACCTCGCCCACGGACGCGGCCGCCGTCTTCTCCGTGCTCCGGGTCGTCCCCCTGCCCAAGCGCCTCCAGGGCGCGCTCGAGGCCGAGTCGGGGCTCAACGACGCCCCGACGGTCGTGCTGGTGACGCTGGTGTCCACCGGTGCGTTCACCGACCACGGACCGCTGGGCGCCTCCGCACTGATCGTCTACGAGCTCGTCGCCGGGGTCGCGTTCGGACTGGGCGTCGGGTTCGGCGGGGCCTGGCTGATGCGCCGCGCGGCGCTGCCGGCCTCGGGCCTCTACCCCCTGGCCGTGCTCACGCTGTGCTTCCTCTCCTACGGCAGCGCGGCGGCCGTGCACGCGTCCGGGTTCGCCGCGGTGTACGTCGCCGCACTGGTGCTCGGCAACCAGGAGCTCCCGCACCGGGCGGCCACCCGGTCCTTCGCCGAAGGCACCGCCTGGCTCTCGCAGATCGGGCTGTTCGTGATGCTGGGGCTGCTCCTGTCGCCCGGGCGGATCACGGCGGCCAACGTCGGCACGGCCATCCTCGCGGGGCTGGTGCTCACGTTCGTGGCCCGGCCGCTCTGCGTCCTGGCCAGCTCGGTGGTGGCCCGGATGTCGTGGCGGGAGCTCTCCTTCCTCTCCTGGGCCGGCCTGCGCGGCGCGGTGCCGATCGTCTTCGCCACGATCCCCCTCAGCGAGGGGGTCGACGGCTCCGAGCGGCTCTTCGACATCGTCTTCGTGCTGGTCATCGTCTACACGCTGGTGACCGGCCCGACGCTGCCCACGGTCGCCAGGGTCCTCAAGGTGACCCGACGGTCGGAGCCCCGCGGTCTCGACATCGAGGCCGCGCCCCTGGAGAAGGTCGCCGCCGACCTCCTGCAGATCAGCATCAGCCCGGCCTCCAAGATGCACGGGGTCGAGGTCGGCGAGCTGCGTCTCCCGCCCGGCGCCTCGGTCTCGATGGTCGTCCGCCAGGGGCAGACGATGGTCCCGGAGCGTCGTACGGTCCTCAAGATCGGCGACGACCTGCTCGTGGTGACGCCCCGCCGGACCAGGGAGGCGACCGAGGAGCGGCTGCGCCAGGTCAGCGCGCACGGGCGGCTCGCCCAGTGGCTGCGCGACGGGAAGAGCTAGGAGTCGAGCGCGGGCCCGCAGACCACGACGTCGCTGTCGGTCTTGATCGAGGGCCGGCCCTCGAAGGTGTCCTCGAAGTCGTTGCCGACGACCACGACGATCCCCGCGGCGCCGGGGTCGGCCATCTCCAGGACCTCGGCCTGACCGAGTCGCGAGCGGACCAGCAGCACCGCCGGGTTGTCGGCGTCCGTCGTCCAGATCTCGACCCGGGCGACCTGCGTGCCCGCCGGCGCGTTGCGGGTCTGCCCCTCGTCGAAGCCGTCCGAGACGAGCTCGTCCATCGTGCGTCCGGCCAGCCCCTCACGCGTGCTCGCATTGAGCACGCTGACCGTCACGTCCTGGGGGTAGATCCGCTCACCCGCGGGGAAGCTGGTCTCGACGCAGATCGGCGGGTCGACCTTCCCGGGGAAGGGCTCGGTCACCTGCGCGAAGCCCCAGCTCACGCCGACCACCAGGAGCAGCGCGAGCACCGCCAGGGTGAGGGCGGACCGCAGGCTCGGGACGACGTTCATCGGGACATCCCTAGGCGACCTTGTGCACTCGGGCGTGCAGCACGTGACGCTGCTGGAGCGCGGCCCGCAGGGCGCGGTGCAGGCCGTCCTCCAGGTAGTACTCGCCCCGCCACTCCACGACGTGCGCGAACAGGTCGCCGTAGAACGTGGAGTCCTCGTCGAGCAGCGCGGCGAGCTGCAGGGTGTCCTTGGTCGTGACCAGCTGGTCGAGCCGCACCTGGCGCGGGGGGACCGCGGCCCAGGCCTGCGACGTGAGCCCGTGCTCGGGGTAGGGACGCCCCTCCCCCACGCGCTTGAAGATCACGTGCCGGAGCATAACCGCGCCAGGAGAAGCCGCCCGGTGGCGGCGGACCGCCCGAATAGGCTCCCACCATGACCGAGACTGCCGGGCCGACCCCGCACGCCGACCACCCGATCGTCTCCGCGGTCGCCCCGGGCTACGCCTTCGAGGAGCCCGCCCTGGAGCTCGGCGCCCTGATGGTGGACGCGGAGACGCTCACCGACACCCACATCCGGATCCCGCTGGCGATGCTCAACCGGCACGGCCTGGTCGCCGGCGCGACCGGCACCGGCAAGACCAAGACCCTGCAGCTGCTGGCCGAGCAGCTCAGCGCCCACGGTGTCCCGGTGTTCGCCGCCGACGTGAAGGGCGACCTCTCCGGTCTGGCCACCCCGGGCGAGACCAACGAGAAGCTGGCTGCGCGGACGGCCTCGGTCGGTCAGCGGTGGACGGCGACCGGCTTCCCGGTCGAGTACTACGCCCTCGGCGGCCAGGGCGTCGGGGTGCCGCTGCGGGTCACCATGTCGTCGTTCGGGCCGGTGCTCCTGTCCAAGGTCCTGGGCCTCAACGAGACCCAGGAGTCGAGCCTCGGCCTGGTCTTCCACTACGCGGACAAGGCGGGGCTCCCGCTGCTCGACCTCGCCGACCTGCGCGCCGTGGTCAGCCACCTCACCAGCGACGAGGGCAAGCCGGAGCTCAAGGAGCTGGGCGGGCTGTCGGGAGCGACGGCCGGCGTGATCCTGCGCGAGCTGATCAACTTCTCCGACCAGGGTGCCGACCAGTTCTTCGGCGAGCCCGAGTTCGAGTCCGCCGACCTCCTCCAGGTCACTCCGGACGGCAAGGGCCTGATCTCCCTCGTCGAGCTGCCGCAGCTGGCGAGCCAGCCGGCCGTCTTCTCGACGTTCCTCATGTGGCTGCTGGCCGACCTGTTCCACGACCTCCCCGAGGTCGGCGACATCGACCGGCCCAAGCTGGTCTTCTTCTTCGACGAGGCGCACCTGCTCTTCAGCGACGCCTCCGACGACTTCCTCGACCAGGTCGCCCAGACCGTGCGGCTCATCCGCTCCAAGGGGGTCGGCGTCTTCTTCGTCACGCAGAGCCCGACCGACGTCCCGGACGAGGTCCTCGCCCAGCTCGGCTCCCGGGTCCAGCACGCCCTCCGTGCGCACACCCCCAACGACGCCAAGGCGCTCAAGGCGACCGTCAACACCTACCCCAACGCCGCGTACGACGACCTCGGCGAGGTCATCACCACCCTCGGCATCGGCGAGGCGGTCATCACCGTCATGGGCGAGCGGGGCGCTCCGACGCCGGTCGCCTGGACCCGGCTCCGCGCCCCCGAGTCGCTGATGGCGCCCACGGCCGCCGAGGCCATGCAGGCCACCGTGGCGGCCAGCCCGCGCCAGGCGAAGTACGCCGCCGCCGTCGACCGGGAGTCCGCCCGCGAGCTGCTCGCCGAGAAGCTCGAGGCGGGCGCCGCCAAGGCCGACGCCGAGCAGCAGGCCGCCGCGGACGCCGCGGCGCAGCCGAAGGCCGACGCTCCGGCGAAGAAGGACACCGCCCCCGCCTCGACGTCGCGGCGGCGTACGAAGGAGGAGGACGGCGTCGTCGAGCAGGTCGTGAAGTCGAGCGCCTTCAAGCAGTTCATGCGGACCGCGGCCGCCGAGATCGCCCGCGGCATGTTCGGCACTGGCCGCCGGTAGCGGGCGGGGGCAGCGGCGGAGTCACCGGATATCCGGGGACTCCTGCACTTCTGCACCGAGATCTGGGTGCAGAAGCGCAGGACTGGGTGCAGAAGTCTGGACCCTGGTGTCGGAGTCCCCTGATATCCGGGGACCCCGCCGGCCCGGCCGCCCGAGCGGCGCTGGGTCAGCGGAACCGGGTCAGGCGGACCAGCGGAGCGAGTCTGCGATGTGGTCGGCCAAGGGGTGCACGCCGTGGAGGTCCTCGCGCTCGCTCATGAGCTCGTGCAGGGCCAGTGCGTGACGTGTCTTGATGTTGTTGCGCAGCGTGCGCAGCCGCTCCTGCTCGAGGTCGAACTCGACCTCCGGGACCTGCTGCTCCGCGTCGAGCGAGGTGGGATCGGCCATCTCGTCCTCCAGGGGGATCGGGCAGGCCGCCCGGGTGGGGGAAGCCTGCGACTAGTGGGTGCAGTGATCCTGACCCGGCAACGTCGCTCGGAGGTTGACGCACGGTTACGGGCAGGTTCCGCTTACTCCACAACATATACACATGTTGTGGACTATCTCACCGCCTTTTCGCCGCTCGACGTGCTGCTGGCGCTACGGTGCGTCCCGTGACCGACGACTGGGCAGCCACCTCCCGAGACATCCACGAGATCACCCAGGTGAAGTACCGCTACCTGCGGTCGCTCGACACGAAGGCCTGGGACGACTTCGCCGCGTGCTTCGTCCCCGAGGCCACCGGCGACTACAACGGCCTGGTCTTCGACGACAGCACGGCGCTGGTCGACTACATGAAGGCCAACATGACCGAGGGCATGCTGACGCTGCACCAGGCCCACCACCCGGAGATCACCGTCGACGGCGACACCGCCACCGGGCACTGGTACCTGCAGGACAAGGTGATCATCGAGGCCTTCAAGTTCGTCCTCGAGGGCGCCGCGCTCTACACCGACCGCTACGTGCGTACGCCGGACGGCTGGCGGATCGCCCACACCGGCTACCGCCGCACCTTCGAGCAGAGCTACAGCCTCGACGACCTGCCGAGCATGAAGATCGGCGGACCCGGCACCGCGACGTACGCCTCGACCGACTGAGCCCGGCCGAGCCCGCTGAGCCCGGCTGAGCCCCAGCCCTCAGACGGTCGGCTCGGACCACGCGAGCTGGACGACCTCGACGCCGCGGTCCCGGGTGACCAGCCGCCCGCGCCCGGGCGGGGCCAGCATCGGTCGCTGGTTGCCGAGCAGCGGACCCTCGTCGGGGTTGCCCGACAGCATCAGGCCGGGCATGGCCAGGTCCCGCAGCGACTGGATGACGGGCTCGTAGAGCGCTCGGGACGCGCCACCGGAACGGCGGGCGACGGCGAGGTGCAGGCCGACGTCGCGGGCCTGCGCCAGCAGCGGTTGCAGCGCCGCGACGGGCGAGCTCTGCTGGGTGGCGACCAGGTCGTAGTCGTCGACGAGGACGAACAGCTCGGCGCCCGACCACCACGACCGTTCGCGCAGCTGCTCGGGCGTCACGTCCGGGCCGGGGATGCGTCCCTCGAGGTAGGTCGCGATCTCGCGCAGCGCGGGCGTCGCCTGGGCGGCGGAGGTCACGTAGTTGATCAGGTAGTCCTCGGGGACCTCGCCGAGGAGCGCGCGGCGGTAGTCGACCAGCAGGATCTGGGCCTGCGCCGGGGTGCGGGTCCGCATGATCTCCTGCGCGAGGGTGCGCAGCACCCCGCTCTTGCCCGACCCGCTGTCGCCCAGGACCAGCAGGTGCGGCTCCTGGACCGGGTCGAGCGTGACCGGAGCGAGGTCCTTCTCGTCGATGCCCACCACGAACCGGTCGGCGGGCGGACCGGCCTGCTCGCGGACCTGGGCCAGGCCGATCCGCTCCGGCAGCAGGCGGAGCTTGGGTCCGTCGGGCCCCGTCCACGCGTCCCGCACCTTCGTGACCAGGTCGTCGACCCCGTCACCCAGGTCGGCGGCGTCGGTGACCCCGTCGATCCGCGGGAGCGCTCCGAGGAAGTGCAGCTTGCTGCCGACCAGGCCACGGCCCGGGCGACCGGTGGGGACCAGGGCCGCGACCCGCCGGTCGATCTCGGAGTCGACCGGGTCACCGAGCCGCAGCTCGAGCCGGGTGCCGAACATGTCGCGCATCGCGGCCCGGAAGTCCGACCACCGCGAGGCCGCCGAGACGATGTGCAGGCCGAAGGTGAGCCCGCGTGTGGACAGCTGCTGGATGGCGACCTCGACGTCGTCGAAGTCCGACCGGAGCGTGCTCCAGCCGTCGATCACCAGGAACACGTCGCCGTAGCCGTCGTCGGCGCGACCCTGGTCCTCGGCCCGCGCCCGGCGGGCCCGGTAGGTCTCGATCGAGTCGATGCCCATCCGGCGGAAGTAGGCCTCGCGGCGGTCCACGATGCCCTGCACCTCGGCGACGATCCGGGTGACGACGTCCCGCTCGGAGCGGGTGGCCACGCCGGCCACGTGCGGGAGCCGCGCCAACGGGGCGAAGGTGCCGCCGCCGAAGTCGAGGACGTAGAACTGGGTCTCCTGCGGCGTCGAGGTCAGGGCCATGCTGGTGACGATCGAGCGCAGCAGCGTGCTCTTGCCGCTGCGCGGGCCACCGACCACGGCGACGTGGCCCGCCGAGCCGGAGAGGTCGACGCTCAGGGTGTCCCGGCGCTGCTCCCGGGGCCGGTCGACGGTGCCGAGGGGCACGGTGAGCGCCCCCAGGCGGCGCCACTCCTGCGACACCAGGCCGAGCCGCGGGTCGACCGCCAGGTCGGGCATGAGCTGGTCGAGGGTGTCCGGGACGTCGAGCGGCGGCAGCCACACCTGGTGGGCGGCCGGTCCCTTGCCGAGCATCCGCTCGACCGCGATGTCGAGCACGGAGTCCTGCTCGCCGGGGTCGACGGGCACCGGCGCCGGCTCGTCCTCGGGCACGTCGACGTCGAGCTTGAGCACCTCCGAGATCGTGAACGGGAGGATGCCCTGGAGCTTGCCCCCCTCGTCCCGGCGGACCCGCACCCGTCCCGACGGCGGCCCGGAGACGTACGCCGCCTTGAACCGCACCAGGGTGGTCGGGTCCGGCTTGAGGTAGCCCAGGCCGGGGACGGCGGGGAGCTCGTAGGCGTCGGGGACGCCGAGCACGGTGCGGGACTCCTGCGCGCTGAACGTGCGCAGCCCGACCCGGTAGGAGAGGTGCGACTCCAGACCGCGCAGCCTCCCCTCCTCGAGGCGCTGCGAGGCGAGCAGGAGGTGGAGCCCCAGCGACCGGCCCAGCCGGCCGATGGCGACGAAGAGGTCGATGAACTCCGGCTTGGCCGACAGCATCT
>NZ_JAEMSS010000253.1 GCF_016462705.1 Nocardioides sp.
CCTGAGGACCATGCCGAGGACAAGGACGAGGACGAGCCGGTCAGCGGAGGGGCCGCGCTCAGTGCCGCCGCGACCTTCGACGACCCGGACGACCAGCCCGAAACGGAGCCCGAGACCACCGCCGAGCCCGAGACCACGGCCGAGCCCGAGCCCGAGCCCGAGGCCACGGACGACGGGCCCGACGTCGAGCCCGACGTCGAGCCCGACCAGGAGCCGGACGAGAAGCCCAAGCCGGCCTCCTCCTCCGGCGCGGCCAACCAGCCCAAGACCGACGTCGACATCTCCGGGGCCGGGTCGCTCTTCGACCTCTAGCAACAAGCGGGCGGATCGTTTCAACCTGGTTGACGGCCGCCAAGCCGGCCGTCGTCCTGCAGCGCCGAGGGTGGGACGGTGAGCCGACGACCTCCGCCGCATGCCGGGCGGCAGCCTGAGGTCAACCGCAGCGCTCACCAGCGCGTCATCCAGGCATGCGGGTCGCCGTCGTCGTCCTCTCCTTGCTGCTCGTCGGCGGGTGCTCCGACGCCTCCCCACCCACGGCCCGACCCGCGCCGGAATCGAGTCCGCCGGAGCCGAGTCCGTCGGAACCGAGCACGTCGGCGACGCCGGGTCCGTCCACCCCGCCCTCCACGTCACCACCTCGCCCGAGGAGCGCCAGGGTCCCGTGGGTCGTCGGGCAGTCGATCCCGGTCGCCAGGGCCGCCCTCGCCGAGAAGGGCTTCGAGGCCGACGTACGTGCGGTCGAGTACTCCGCCTGCGTGAAGCCCCGGGTCCTCAGGCAGGACCCCCCGCGGGGCTCGCGTCGCGAGACGGGATCCACGGTTCGCCTCGACGTCACCAAGCACGGGTTGGGGCCGTGCGGCCTCGACCTCCCGGCGGCCGAGCCGGCGCTCGACGCAGCAGGGAGGGCATTCGTCGACTTCGCGCGTGGCGGCCCGCCGGACCTGCACCTGCTGGACAACCCCGTCGCCCTGTACCTCGGCGGGACCCTGCTGCACTCGATCCCGCCACAGCGCGCGGTGCACCGGCTCAGCTATGGATGGCTGTGCCCGAACTACGGCTACTACTCGGCTCGGGTCTGCCCGTTCTCCGCGGTCCGCGCCATCGCGAGCTTCCCCGGACCGATGGCGGTGACCGGTCGACCGCCCACCCCGCCGTGCGGCGGCGGGAGGTTCCTCGAGGGCCGGTTCCCGCGGACCGTCACGCTGACCCCGGATGAGGGCCGCAGCTGTGTCGACTACTTCGCGGTGGAGCTCGCGCTCGACGGCGGCGGGCGGCTCGAGGCGGTGAACCTCGTCTGGTCCGAGCCTTAACGCCCTCCGCTCCGGACACCTACCGTGGAAGAGTCATGAACGTCGACGAGTACGTCGCCGCCCGCTACGGCCGGCTGCTCGAGCGCGCCGTCGAGCTGGGCGCCCCGGAGGGACAGGCTGCCGAGTACGTCGACCTCGTGCTCCAGGAGCAGCGGAAGGCGATCCGCCGGGCCGACGACCCGGACCCGGTCGTCCTCGACGCCCTCGAACGGGCGGTGCTCAGGATCCCGGACCACCAGCGCGGCCCGTGGCCGTTCGTGGCCGTGGGACTGGCCGGGATCGCCGTCGCGGTCGGCGTCGTCCTGACCCAGGAGCCCGAGCGGGAGCCGCTGCCATCGCTGTTCGGGCTCACCGGGGACCGGGCCCGCGCGTTCCTCGAGGACGACGGCTACGAGGTCCTGCTGCGCGAGCGCCGAGCGTGCGAGCCGATGGGCACGGTGGTCGACTCCGATCCCAGGGCCGGCGACCCGGTGCCGTCGGGGGCGACGGTGTCGGTCTTCACGGCCGTGCCCGCGGGCTCCCAGTGCGAGGCCGACTACCGGAACCGCGAGGACGCCTGGGAGTTCCTGTCCTTCGCGATCTCGGGATCCTCCTCGCCCGACTTCGCCCGCACCGTCACCGTCGTGATCGACGGGGTGGAGGGGGAGCCGCGGTCGGGAGTCGGCGCGGAGACCTCTCCCCGATGGGAGGCGCTGCGCGCCATGGTCGCCGAGCAGTCGGCGGTCCCGGCCGCGACGCTGACGGGGCAGCCGGTCCTGGCTGTCACCGAGGGCGTGCCGCCGGTGCGCACCTGCGGCCTGGGGCGGCCCCCGGGAGCCGCGGACCGGACCGCTCTCCGCCTCGAGGTCGACGCCCGCGGTCCGGACGAGGCGCGCGGGTGCCCGCTGACGGTGGACCTCTACCGCGACTCGGAGGACGTCATCGACGCGGTCGTGATCTACTCCGCGGTCCCGCCGGACTGACCGGACCCGGTCGTCTCGGGGACCAGGACCGGCTTCAGCCACGCCCAGAGCAGGAAGCCGCCGCCGACGACCAGCAGGGCGACGCCCGCCCACAGGTTGGCGTTGACGCCACCGGTCTTGTCGGTGTCGGCGTCGCCGAACAACCCCGTCACGACCAGGATCACGCCGTACGTCGCCAGCAGGCCGCCGATGATGTTGCGGATGTCCAGCGCGCCGGCCTTGTGCCGCCGGTCGGGACGGCGGATCGGGCGGCCGGGGCGGTTCGTGAGCTCAGGCTTCTCGGGCATCGCGCACTCCTCAGAAGATGAAGTTGAGCACGACGACCATGCCCAGGGCCAGGCCGGCGAGCGGCATCGTGCGCTGGTACCAGGGGTAGGACGCCTCGTCCGGGTCGACGAGGTCCTCCCTGGGGGTCTCGGAGTAGACCAGCCCCTTGAGGTCCGCCGGGTCCCGGGGCTTGGTCACCAGCGACACCGCGATGCTCAGCACGATGTCGACGACGAAGGCGACCGAGGCGGCCAGGAACGCCGCGCCCTGCCCCGCGAGCGGGATGACGCCCGTGCTCAGCGAGCCGAACGCGTCCTCGGTCAGGAAGGCCACCGCGACCGCGGAGAGCGTGCCTGCGACCAGCCCCATCCAGCCCGCGGTCGCGGTCATCCGCTTCCAGAACATCCCGAGGATGAAGGTCGCGAACAGCGGGGCGTTGAAGAACCCGAAGAGCACCTGGAGGTAGTCCATGATGTTCTGGAAGTTCGAGGCCAGCCCTGCGGTGAAGATCGCGACCACCGTCGCGCCGACGGTCGCCAGCCGCCCCACCTTCAGGTAGTAGCCGTCGTCGCGCTCCTTGACGACGTAGGTCTGCCACAGGTCGTAGCTGAAGACGGTGTTGAACGCCGAGATGTTCGCCGCCATGCCGGCCATGAACGCCGCCAGCAGACCCGCGATCGCCAGCCCGAGCAGCCCGTTGGGCAGCAGGTCGCGCATGAGGTAGAGCAGTGAGTCGTTGTAGGTGACGTCCCCGGACGCGCCGCCGGCCACCGTCTCCCCCGCCTTGGTCTGCGCGATCTCGGTGACCAGGACCGCGGCGATCATGCCCGGCAGGATGGTGATGAACGGGACGAACATCTTGGGGAACGCGCCGATGATCGGCGTCTTCCGGGCCGAGGAGATCGAGTCCGAGGCCATCGCCCGCTGGACCTCGACGAAGTTCGTGGTCCAGTAGCCGAACGAGAGCACGAAGCCCAGGCCGAAGACGATGCCGACGACCGAGAACAGGTCGGAGTCGAAACCTGACAACGCGTTGCCCGGCCAGGAGTTGAGCTGCTGGTCGGCGGTGGCGGAGTCCGGGTTGTCGGCGGCCGCCGAGGTGATCTTGTCGGTCAGCCCGTCCCAGCCGCCCACCCGGTTGAGGCCGATGAGCGTCAACGGCAGCAGCGACGCCACGATCACGAAGAACTGCAGCACCTCGTTGTAGATCGCCGCGCTGAGCCCACCGAGCGTGATGTAGGAGAGCACCACCGCGGCCGCGACCACCAGCGACACCCACAGCGGCCAGCCGAGCAGCGCCCGGATGATCGTGCCGAGCAGGAAGAGGTTGATGCCCGCGATCAGCAGCTGCGCGATCGCGAACGAGAGCGCGTTGACCAGGTGCGCGCCGGTGCCGAACCGGCGGCGCATGAACTCGGGCACCGAGCGCACCTTCGAGCCGTAGTAGAACGGCATCATCACCACGCCGAGGAACAGCATCGCGGGGATGGCGCCGATCCAGAAGTAGTGCACCGTCGGCAGCCCGAACTCGGCGCCGGACGCCGACATGCCCATGATCTCGACGGCACCGAGGTTCGCCGAGATGAAGGCCAGACCGGTCACCCACGCCGGGAGCGAGCGCCCCGAGAGGAAGAAGTCGATCGAGTCGGACACCTGGCGCCGGGCCAGGACACCGATGCCGAGGACGACTGCGAAGTAGAGGCCGACGATCAGGTAGTCGACGAACGACGCCGAGATGATCGTGCCTGGCAGCACCGCCATGGCCCGGCAGTGCCCGGTCCTCGCCGAGGGCAAACCCCGGAACGTGCCGGGGGCCACAGCCCGATGCCACGATGATGTCAGCGCCAGCCAATGTGACGTCACATGGTGCTTGACATGATGTCACAGTGATGTCACTGTGTTGCACATGGACATCACCCCGTACGTCGAGCGGCTGCGCGCCGACCTCGTCTCGGCCGCCGAGGCCTCCGGGCCCGAGGCCCGCGAGCTCGCCGAGCGGCTCGGCTACGCCCTCGACCCCTCCGCCCGGCTGGCGATGATGGAGGCGATCTCCCACGCCGCCGCCGAGATCACCTCGGAGATGTCTTCCGGCGGCGTCGACGTCCGTCTAGACGGCCG
>NZ_JAEMSS010000254.1 GCF_016462705.1 Nocardioides sp.
GCCAGCGGCTGGGTCAGCTCGGCGTCGGTCTCAGGAGCGGTCTCAGCGACCGGGTCAGGCACAACCTCAGGAACGGCGTCGGCGGTCTCTGCCTCGACGTCGTCGAGGATCGTGGTGGGGCTGTCGTCTGCCGCCGGGGGCTCGGCCGCCGGGGGCTTGGGCGGAGCAGCCTTCTTCTTCCTGCGCCGGAACAGCGACGGCGGCTCCAGCGACGGTCCAGTCTGTTCCTGGTCGTCACCCATGCGGGCAGTCTCTCAGACCGACGGTGCCGGAGCCGTGCTCCCGGGCTCGGCGGGGTGCCCGGCGGCGGTGATGTCGGCGGCGACGCTGCGGCGTGCGCTGGCGATGACCAGGGCTCCGGCCAGCACGCTGGCCGCGAAGACGGCGAACGTCACCCGGTAGCTCGTGAGCTCGCCCACCCGGGCCAGCGGCACCGCGAGGCCGGCGCCGAGACCGGTGACGAGCAGGGTCCAGCCGAACGTCCGGCTGCGGGTCTCCGCAGGCACGACCCGGGCCAGGAGGGGGTAGAACGCGGGCTGGTAGGAGCCCATGCCGATGCCGAGCAGCACACACACGGCCAGCGCCAGCGGCGCCCAGGGGGTGATGCTGAGCAGCAGCAGGGCGACCGACATCACCGCGACGCCGGCCCCGATGAGCACGGTGAGGCGCCCCCAGTCGTCGCGGTAGATGATCCGGGTGGCGATCCGGGCGCCGATCAGGATGCCGACCACCATGCCGATGCCGTAAAGGCCCTGGACGACGCCGCGGCCGAAGGCGCCGTACCCGTGCACCCGCTCGAAGAACAGGGAGAGCAGCTGGGTGTTGGCGATGAAGGTGGCCCCCAGCAGGAACGCCGACCCCCACAGCCGGCGCAGGGTTCGGATCCGCAACGCCTGGCGGAGGACGGACCACACCCCCGGCCCGCCGCCGCCCAGGTCGAGGACGGACCGAGATGTGCGGGGCGGTTCGCGCACGCTGAGCGCGGCCAGGACGAGCAGCCAGGTCGGCACGGCGACCAGGGCGAAGGTCCACCGCCAGCCCACCAGCGCCCCGACGCCGCCGATGACGAGCGCGAACGCCGTGCTGATCGGCGCGGCCAGGCGGTGGATCCGGAACGCCCGCGGCTGGGCCCGCGGCTCGTAGTAGTCGACGAGAAGGCTGGGGTGCACGACCTCGCTCGAGGTCCGGGCGATTCCGGAGAGCGCCCTCGCCACGACCAGCACCCAGACCGCCCAGGCGAGCGCTGTCAGCACCGACATGGCGCTCCAGAGCAGCGCCATCAGGACGACGACGCGCATCCGTGGATAGCGGTCACCGAGCCAGCCGACCGGGAGCGCACCGAGCATGATGCAGAGCCCGGCCAGCGCACCGATCGCGACGACCTGGGAGTCCGTGAGGCCGAAGGCGTCCCGGAGCTCCGGCGTCAGCGCCGCGAAGGCCAGGCGGTCGAGCTCGTCGACAAGGTTGAGCCCGAAGAGGATCGCGATGGGCGGCACGAGACCCCGCTCCGCCGCTGTCCGCACCCGGTCAGGTTCTGACACCCGAGTGTCAGATGTCAATGGGTTGCCACTTTGGTCGCACGACCCTAGGGTCGCGGCCATGGACGCGAGGCCGCGCCGCGGCGACCACCTGCCGACCTCCCAGCGGATCAGCGACCGGGTGGCCGACTCGCAGAGCCGTGCGGTCGGCTACCCCCGTCCCGTCGAGGGCGCTCCCAACGTGCTGGTCATCGTCCTGGACGACGTGGGCTTCTCCCAGCTCGGCTGCTTCGGCTCCCCGATCGAGACCCCCAACATCGACGCGCTCGCGCAGGGCGGGCTGCGCTACCACCGCTTCCACGTGACCTCGGTCTGCTCGTCGACCCGTGCCGCGCTGCTGACCGGGCGCAACCACCACGCCGTGGGGATGGGCGTCACCCAGGAGGCCGCGATGGGCTTCCCGGGCTACACCGGGCGGATCCCCCCGTCGGCGGCGACGATGGCTCGGGTCCTGCGCGACGGCGGCTACAACACCATGGCCGTCGGCAAGTGGCACCTGACCCCGCGCACCGAGTACTCCGCGGCCGGACCGTTCGAGCGCTGGCCGCTCGGGCTCGGCTTCGAGCGCTACTACGGGTTCCTGGGCGCGGAGACCAGCCAGTGGGCGCCGGAGCTGGTGCGGGACAACACCCACGTCGAGCCGCCGGCGACCCCCGAGGAGGGCTACCACCTCACCGAGGACCTCGTCGACCAGACGATCCGGATGATCCAGGACCAGCAGCAGGCCGAGGCCCGCAAGCCGTTCTTCTGCTACCTGGCCACCGGCGCCGCGCACGCGCCCCACCAGGTCGCCCCGGAGTGGGTGGCGCCCTACCGGGGCCGGTTCGACGGCGGGTGGGAGGCCTACCGGGAGGAGACCTTCGCACGCCAGGTCGCCGACGGCGTGGTGCCGGACGGCACCGTGCTCACGCCGCGGCCCTCGTGGGTCCCCGCCTGGGACGACCTGTCGGCTGACCAGCGGCGGCTCTATGCCCGCTACATGGAGGTCTACGCCGGCTTCATGACGCACACCGACCACCACCTCGGCCGGCTCCTCGACTTCCTCGAGCACCGCAGCCTCGACGACAACACCGTGGTCATGGTCCTCTCGGACAACGGCGCCAGTGCCGAGGGTGGCCCGGCCGGGACCCTCAACGAGGCGGCCGGCTGGCTCGGGCTGCACGAGGACGAGGCGACCTCCCTCGAGCGCATCGACGACCTCGGCGGCCAGGACGCCTACAACCACTATCCGTGGGGGTGGGCCTGGGCCGGCAACACCCCGCTGCGGCTGTGGAAGCGGTACGCCTGGCTGGGCGGGGTGCGTACGCCGCTGGTCCTGCGCTGGCCGGCCCGGGTGCCGGACCCCGGCGCCGTACGGAGCCAGTTCACCCACGTCACCGACCTGCTGCCGACCATCGCCGAGGCCGCCGGCATCCCGGTTCCAGCGGTCGTCGACGGCGTCACCCAGCAGCCCCTGGACGGGGCGTCCTTCCTCGACAGCATCACCGAGCCCGACGCGACCGAGCACCGGCACCTCCAGTACTTCGAGATGATGGGCTCCCGCGGCGTCTACGCCGACGGGTGGATGGCCGTGACCGACCACGTGGCCAACCAGTTCGGCGAGCGCGACCACCTCGAGGGGAGCTTCGACCACGCGACCGACCGGTGGTCGCTGTTCGACCTCCGGACCGACTTCTCGGAGAGCACCGACCTGGCCGACGAGCAACCGGGCACGGTCCGGAGGCTCGAGGGGCTGTGGTGGGCCGAGGCCGGCCGCAACCAGGTGCTCCCGCTCTTCGAGTTCCCGGACTCGCTGGCGCACCTGCACCCGGGCGAGTACCCCCCGCCGTCGGTCGGCGTCTACGGCCCCGGGGGCGGACCCGTGGCCGAGGCGCAGCTCCCCCCGACGGGAGGCGGCTTCGTGCTGAGCGCGGAGCTCACCGTCCCGGACGCCGGGGCCGAGGGCGTGGTCGCCGCCCTCGGCGACCGGCAGGGAGGGTGGGGGCTGCACCTGCTCGACGGCCGTCCGGTGGCGACGTTCGCGCTGCTTGACGCGACCACCCGGGTCGCGGCCGAGCAGCGGGTGCCCCCCGGCGCCCACACCGTCGAGCTCGCGTACGTCGCGGCGCGCGGCGGCCGGGCCGCCCGTGCCGAGCTGCGCGTCGACGGCGACCTGGTGGCGGACGCGGAGGTGCCGGGCACGATGTTCCTGCCGCACCTCTCGACGGCCGGGGCCGGGCTCCTCATCGGCCGGGACCGCGGGCTGTCGGTCTCCCCGGACTACCGCCCGCCGTTCGAGTTCACCGGCGAGCTGCGCCGGGTCGAGCTGCGCAGCGGCCGCCGGACCGAGACGGACGAGGAGCGCGCCACCCGGGTGCGGGCCGGGGTGGCCGGTGACTAGCCAATGACCAGCGCAGCCACGGACGGGGGCCTGCGGGAGCGGCACAAGCAGTCGACCCGCCGGTCGCTGGAGGACGCCGCCCTGCGGCTGTTCGCCGAGCAGGGCTACGACGCCACCACCATCGAGGCGGTCGCCGACGCGGCGGGGGTGTCGCCGCGCACGTTCTTCCGCTACTTCACCGCCAAGGACGAGGTCCTGGACATGGGGTGGCAGCAACGCCGCGAACAGCTGGCCGAGCTGGTCGACGCCGTCCCCGACCAGGACGACGACCACGCGGCGGCGGCCCGGGTGCTGGTGGCGATGGCGGAGTCGTTCGAGCCGGAGCGGGAGCGGGTGCTGCTGCGGGCCCGGGCGCTGCGCAGCTCGGCTGCACTGCGCGGCCGCAACGCCGACACCACCGCGGCATGGGAGCAGACCCTGGCCGCCGGCCTGGCCCGCCGGCGCGGCCTCCCCGAGCCTGACGCCCGCGCCCGGGCGGTCGCCGCCGCCTACACCGCCGTCTGGCGCACGGCGCTCGGCGACTGGCTGCGGTCCCCGCGCCACTCCCTGCCGGCGACCGTGGACCAGGCCTTCGCCCACCTCGGGCCGGGACGCGGGAGTGCTGGGCCCCGGACGTGACGAACCCCCGGCCAGCATCTGGCCGAGGGTTCACGCGTGAGGAGAAATGGTCGGGCTGACAGGATTTGAACCTGCGGCCTCCTCGTCCCGAACGAGGCGCGCTA
>NZ_JAEMSS010000082.1 GCF_016462705.1 Nocardioides sp.
GAAGATGCCGCACCTGCTGGTCGCGGGTGCCACCGGCTCCGGCAAGTCGAGCTTCATCAACTCGATGATCACCTCGATCCTGATGCGCTCCACGCCCGACGAGGTGCGGATGATCATGGTCGATCCCAAGCGGGTCGAGCTGAACGCCTACGAGGGCGTCCCGCACCTGATCACGCCGATCATCACCAACCCGAAGAAGGCCGCGGAGGCGCTGGCCTGGGTCGTCCGCGAGATGGACATGCGGTACGACGACCTCGCCAACTTCGGCTTCCGGCACATCGACGACTTCAACAAGGCGGTCCGCGCCGGCAAGGTCACCGTGCCGCCCGGGTCGGAGCGCGAGGTGGCGCCGTACCCCTATCTCCTCGTCATCGTCGACGAGCTGGCCGACCTGATGATGGTCGCGCCGCGTGACGTCGAGGACGCGATCGTCCGGATCACCCAGCTCGCTCGCGCCGCCGGCATCCACCTGGTGCTCGCCACGCAGCGACCCAGCGTGGACGTCGTCACCGGGCTGATCAAGGCCAACGTTCCCTCCCGGCTGGCGTTCGCGACCTCGTCGCTCGCCGACAGCCGGGTCATCCTCGACCAGCCCGGTGCGGAGAAGCTGGTCGGCCAGGGCGACGGGCTGTTCCTGCCCATGGGGTCCTCGAAGGCTGTGCGGGTCCAGGGCTCGTGGGTCACCGAGAGCGAGATCCACGCGGTGGTGAAGCACTGCAAGGCCCAGCTCGAGCCGACCTACCGCGACGACGTGACCGCGCCAGCTGCCAGCAAGCGCGAGCTCGACGACGACATCGGCGACGACATGGACCTCGTGGTCCAGGCGATCGAGCTCGTCGTGTCGACGCAGTTCGGCTCCACCTCGATGCTGCAGCGCAAGCTGCGGGTCGGGTTCGCCAAGGCCGGCCGGCTCATGGACATCCTCGAGAGTCGCGGCATCGTCGGCCCCAGCGAGGGCTCCAAGGCCCGCGACGTGCTGGTCAAGCCGGACGAGATCGACGCCGTCATCATGACCCTGCAGGGGGAGTAGTCGTGAACCAGGTCTCCGTGGGTCGCAACGCCAAGGTCGCCGCGGTCGCCTCCGGTCTCACCGGACTCGTGGCCGCCGCCTACTTCGTGCGTGCGGCAGGAGGTGGCAGCGCGCTCGACTGGGCGGTGTTCGCCGTCCTGGGCTCGTTGACGCTGCTCCACCTGCACGCGCTGCGGGACGCCCGTACGCCGCTGTTCGTCGCCGACGACCAGGGCGTCCGGGTCAGGACGGGCCGGTCCTGGCGGGGCATCCCGTGGGCGGACCTCGAGGAGCTCGAGCACCTGCCGCGTCGCGGTGTGCTCCGCGACGGCCGGCTCATCCTCTTCCCGCGGGACGGCAGCGAGCACGTGGCGACCCCGCTCGGCCTGGTGACGACGATCACCGGGTCCGACGGCGACCTGACCGCGTCCCTCGCGCGGCTTGCGGGTGACCGCTGCGAGGTCGTCGAGATCGTGCCCGCGGTCCAGGACGACGCCGTGACCGGTGATGAGGCCGGCGACGAGCTCACCGCGGTGGCCGTGGCCGAGGCCGCTGAGTCTCCGGACGCCGCTGACGCCGATGACGCGACCGGCGAGGTCCCCGCAGTGGTGGCGAGCCCGACGCCCACGACGTCCCGCGACACCGTCCCGGCCCGGCGCGCCGAGATCCTGGCCGAGCGCGAGGTGGCCGAGCCCGAGCAGACGGTGGCGATCGACGTCACCGACACCGGGGTGTGGCGGTCGTCCACGGTGGTCATCGACGACCTCGCGGACGTGCCGGTCGTGGACCCCGTCATCGGTCCCCAGCTGCGCGCGGCACGGGAGCGCCTCCGGCTGAGCATCGACCAGCTCGCCGAACGGACCCGGATCCGGCCGCACGTGATCGAGGCCCTGGAGATCGACGACTTCGCCCCGTGTGGCGGGGACTTCTACGCCCGAGGTCACCTCCGCACCCTCGCCCGGGTGCTCGGGCTGGACGCCGCGCCCCTGCTCGAGTCCTACGCCGAGCGGTACGCCGACGCCCCGGTCGACCCGCGCCGGGTCTTCGAGGCCGAGCTGGCCACCGGACGCCGCGGCCCCCTCAAGGGCACCCGTGGCGGCCCCAACTGGTCGGTCCTGGTCGCCGCCGTGATGGCGTTCGTCCTCATCTGGTCGGTCGCCCGGCTGGTGCTGGACCAGCCGCCGTCGGTGACGCCCGCGAGCCCGAGCCTGGCCAACGGCTCCGCCGGCCTCACAGGGGGTGGAGAGCTCGCGCCCCCCGTCGAGGTCCGGCTGACGGCCGCCGGCGGGGGCGCCCACGTGGTGGTCCGCGACGGAGGTGGACAGGTCGTCTTCAAGGACTCGATCGCCTTCGGCGCCACGCAGGTGCTCGAGGTGAGCCCGCCGGTCCGGATCCAGTCGAGCGACGGCTCGCTCGAGGTCACGGTCGACGGCCAGGAGCACGGCGCGCTCGGTGAGACCGGCCAGACCGCCCAGGACGTGTTCACCGCGAGGTAGCGCGCGCCCGCCACTTCGTGCCCGGGGCACGTGCGCCGGTAGTCTCGTTCGGTGCTGTCCGTTGCGTTGGTGACCCTTGGGTGTGCCCGTAACGAGGTCGACTCCGAGGAGCTCGCCGGCCGGCTCGAGGCGGACGGCTTCCAGCTCGTCGCGGACCCGGAGTCGGCGGACACCGTGGTCGTCAACACCTGTGGTTTCGTGGAGGCCGCCAAGAAGGACTCCGTCGACGCGATCCTCGAGGCCGCGGACCTGCGCGACACGGCGGGTCTCGGCGGCAAGGCCCGGGCGGTCGTCGCCGTCGGCTGCATGGCCGAGCGCTACGGCGCGGAGCTGGCCGCCTCGCTCCCGGAGGCCGACGCCGTCCTCGGCTTCGACGACTACCCGGACATCGCGGACCGGCTGAGGTCCATCGTGGCGGGGGAGACCCACCACCCGCACACCCCGCAGGACCGGCGCCGGCTGCTGCCCATCTCCCCGGCGGAGCGGACCAGCGCGCCGGCCGCACCGCGGGCCCGCCTCGACCGCGCGCCGACCGCGCCGCTCAAGCTGGCCAACGGCTGCGACCGACGATGCACCTTCTGCGCGATCCCGATGTTCCGCGGCTCGTTCGTCAGCCGCCGCCCCAGCGAGGTGCTCGACGAGGCCCGGTGGCTCGCCGCCGAGGGGGTGCGCGAGCTGTTCCTGGTCAGCGAGAACTCCACGTCGTACGGGAAGGACCTCGGCGACCTGCGCCTGTTGGAGACCCTTCTCCCCGAGCTGGCGGCGATCGAGGGGGTCGACCGGGTGCGGGTCTCCTACCTCCAGCCGGCCGAGACCCGACCCGGGCTGATCGAGGCGATCGCGTCGACACCGGGTGTCGTGCCCTACTTCGACCTGTCCTTCCAGCACGCCAGCAACCCCGTGCTGCGGCGGATGCGCCGGTTCGGCGACGCGGACAGCTTCCTCGCGCTGCTCGAGCAGGTGCGGTCGCTGGCGCCCACCGCGGGGGTCCGCTCCAACGTGATCGTCGGCTTCCCCGGAGAGACCGAGCGCGACCTGGAGGTTCTCTGCGACTTCCTGGTGGCGGCGCGGATGGACGTGACCGGCGTGTTCGGCTACTCCGACGAGGACGGCACGGAAGCGGAGTCGTTCGACGGCAAGCTGGACGAGGACGAGATCCGGGCCCGCACCGAGCACGTGTCCTCGCTCGTCGAGGAGCTGACAGCCCAGCGGGCCGAGGAGCGGGTCGGCGAGGTCGTCACGGTCCTCGTCGAGGAGGTCACCGTCGACGGTGGGGTCGTCGGGAGGGCCGAGCACCAGGGACCCGAGGTCGACGGCACCACGTCCCTGGTCACCTCCGCGGCCGGGTCGGCCGTGGTGGGCGACCTCGTCCTGGCCCGGGTCACCGGTGCCGAGGGGATCGACCTGCTGGCGGTGCCGGAATGACCGACCCGGGCCTCGATCCGACCACCTCAGAGCCGCCGGCCACACCGGTGAAGCCGAGCAACTACAACCTCCCCAACGCGCTCACGACGCTGCGGATCGTGCTCGTGCCCTTCTTCGGCGCGGCGCTGCTCATGGACGGTGGCGACTCGGTCGGCTGGCGGCTGACGGCGTTCACGATCTTCGTGGTCGCCATGATCACCGACAAGATCGACGGTGACATCGCCCGCTCGCGCGGCCTGATCACCGACTTCGGCAAGATCGCCGACCCGATCGCCGACAAGGCGATGACCGGGATGGCCTTCGTCGGCCTGGCCGTCATCTTCGAGAGCCCGTGGTGGTGGCTGGGCACGATCGCGGTCCTGGTGCGTGAGTGGAGCGTGACGTTGCTCCGGCTCTCCATCCTCAAACGGATGGTGATCGCGGCGGACACCCTCGGCAAGCTGAAGACGACCTTCCAGGTCATCGGCCTGAGCGGTCTCGTTCTGCCCTTCCGGGACCCGGACCTGCCCGGCTGGATGGAGACCCCCGGGACCGTCCTCTACTACGCCGCGGTCGTGCTCGTCGGGATCGCCGTGGTGCTGACCATGGTCTCGGGTGCGCAGTTCTTCATGGGCGTATGGCGTCAGCGCCACCAGCTCCGCCGGACCGCCCAGGACTGACTCTCCGGTCAGTGGGAACCACCTCGGTAACGGTCCGGCCCAGGGGGTTGACCTTGGCCTGATCGTCACGGACAGTTCACCCACTGCCCTTCCCCAGCAGTGAGACTTCCCTTCCGTGACGACGCCTCTCGGGTCGTCATCGTTCTTTCCTCTTCCGACCCGTCGCTCGACCCGTTGTCCGTCTGACTCTGGAGACCCTTGATGCCTCACGCCCGGCCCCGCACTGGCGCCCGATTCGCAGCGTTCCTCTCGGCGGCCCTGGCCCTCACCGGCCTCCAGCTCCTGATCGTCGCTCCGGCGGCACAGGCGGACGTGTCCAGCAAGATCGCGACCTTCCCGTACACCCAGGACTGGTCGAACGCGGGTCTCATCACCACCAACGACAGCTGGTCAGGCGTCACCGGGGTGCAGGGCTACCTGGGTCAGGACATCACGACGGGGACCGGCACGGACCCGCAGACGCTCACCAGCGACAGTGCTCTGGCCAACGACACCGACGTGATCGCCAACCAGACCAACCCCTCGGGCAGCACTGCGGGTGGGGTCGCGGAGTTCGAGGCGGCGTTCCAGTCGATCGCGCTCCAGGGCAGCGGCACCGCGGACGCACCGAACGTCGTGTTCCACCTCGACCTGACGGGCAAGACCGGCACGACCTTCTCCTTCGACGCCAAGGACCTCGACGGGTCGAGCGACAACGCGGTACAGTCGATCGCAGTCCAGTACCGGGTCGGTGCGGCCGGCGCCTACACCAACCTCCCGGCCGGGTACATCGCCGACACCTCGACGGGGCCGAGCCTGGCCACGCTGGTGAGCCACCGCGACGTCACCCTGCCGGCTGCGGCTGACAACCAGCCCTCGGTCTTCGTGCGCGTGCTCACCACGAACGCCGTTGGCAGCGACGAGTGGGTCGGCATCGACAACGTCTCGATCGTGCAGGACTTCGTGCCCCCGCCGGTGTCGGTCAACGCTCCCGGCAACAAGACCGGCACCGTGAACGTGGGCATCGCGCCGTTCCAGCTCGCCGCCAACGGCGGAGTGCAGCCCTTCACCTGGGAGGCCGTGAGCGGCATGCCTCCCGGGGTCACCGTGGCTCCCGACGGCGTGGTGTCGGGCACTCCCACCACGGCCGGCGAATACGACCCGATCGTCCAGGTCACCGACTCGAGCTCTCCCACGGCGGGGACGGACACCGAGACGTTCTCCTTCGACATCGGGGCTGCCCCGACGACCGTGACGCCCATAGCAAGCATCCAGGGCACGGGAGCGACCTCGCCGGTGAACAACCAGGTGGTCAGGACGCAAGGCGAGGTCACCGCGTCGTACCCGACCGGCGGCCTGAACGGCTTCTACATCCAGACGCCCGGCGCCGACACCCCCAACGCGTCCGATGCAGTCTTCGTCTACGGCGGCGCCAACGGGTTCAACAACGGCAGCTACCCGGCGATCGGCGACTCGGTCGAAGTGATCGGCACGGTCGGTGAGTTCTCCGGCCAGACCCAGATCACCGCGAACAACGCCGGCCTCGCGGTCATCGCGGACCTGCCTGGAGCCGTTGCGGTCAAGTCGCAGATCCCGGGGACTGACTGTGCGCTCCCCGGCGCCGGCTGCCTCGCAGGTGCGGCACTCGACAGCGCGCGTGAGGTCGTTGAGAGCGAGGCGTTCCAGCCGGCGGCGGCCTGGACGACGACAGACGTCTACGACGGGTCGCCCTACTACAACGACGGCAGCAACGGGACCTCGATGTTCGGCGAGATCGGCCTGGCGGCCGACAGCACCATCCCTCTGGTGGCCCCCACGGAGATCATCGACGCCCAGGCGACGGCAGCGAAGAACGAGCGCATCGCCTACAACAACGCGCACCGGATCATCCTCGACGACGCGTCGGCCACCAACTACACGACCGCGGCCAACACAGGCCTGCCGTTCCCGTGGCTCACACCCACGCACCCGGTGCGGGTCGGCGCCGCGGTGACCTTCCCGGCCCCCGTGATCTTCACCTCCGGGTTCAACGCCTGGCGCCTGGTGCCGACGACCCAGGTCGTCGGTGCGCCGACCGGCACGCAGCCGCAGTTCGCCCAGACCAGGGCGGCCAACGCCGCGCCGCAGGCCGTCGGCGGCGACGTCAAGCTCGCCACGTTCAACGTCCTGAACTTCTTCCCGACGACGGGCAACGAGTTCGTCGCCCTGGGAGGCGGGCGGACCTGCACGTACTTCACGGACCGTGACGGCAACCAGATCACGAACAACTCGTGCAACCCCAACGGTCCGCGCGGGGCGGCCAACAACGCCAACCTGGTGCGGCAGCGCGACAAGATCGTGTCGGCCATCAACACCGCAGGCGCGGACATCGTCTCCCTCGAGGAGCTCGAGAACTCCGTGCACTACGGCAAGCCCCGTGACTTCGCCATCAACGCCTTGGTGAGCGCACTCAACGCTGCCGCGGGTCCCGGGACCTGGGCCGCCGTGCCCTCGCCGGCCGCGGCCGATCTGCCGCCCCTCGCGGAGCAGGACGTCATCCGCAACGGCTTCATCTACAAGCCCTCCAAGGTGGCCCTCGTGGGTGGATCGGTCGTCCTGGCCGACCAGTCGAGCGGGACGGAGGCGTTCGCCGACGCACGTGAGCCGCTGGCCCAGGCCTTCAAGAGGGTCGGCACGCCAGACGCTGACGCCTTCGCGGTCATCGTCAACCACTTCAAGTCCAAGGGATCCGGCACGGCCGACCCCGACGGCCAGGGCAACGCCAACGACCGTCGCATGCTCCAGGCCAACGCGCTGGTGACCTTCGCCAACGACTTCAAGACGCTGCGCGGGATCACCCGGGTCTTCCTGGCTGGTGACTTCAACGCCTACTCCGAAGAGGACCCCATCCAGATCCTCAACGCGGCCGGCTACACGAACCTGGAGTCGACCAGCAACCCGGAGGAGGAGAGCTACAACTTCGACGGCCAGATCGGCTCGCTCGACCACGTGCTGGCCAACGCCGCGGCGCTGGCCGACGTGGAGGGGGTCGACATATGGGAGATCAACTCCAACGAGTCGGTCTACTACGAGTACAGCCGCTACAACTACAACGTCACCGACCTGTACCTGCCGGGGCCGTTCAAGTCCTCGGACCACAACCCGGAGCTGGTCGGCATCGACACCGCCGACCCGACGACGACCGACGTCCAGATCTTGGGGACCAACGACTTCCATGGCCGGATCTCGAAGGACCCCACGTCGGCGGCGGCTGGAGCCGGTGTCCTGGCCGGTGCTGTCAACGAGCTGCGAGGCAACAACCCCAACTCGATCTTCGCGGCCGCCGGTGACCTCATCGGAGCGTCGACGTTCGAGTCGTTCATCCTCAACGACAAGCCGACCATCGACGCACTCAACGAAGCGGGCCTCGACGTGTCGTCCGTGGGCAACCACGAGTTCGACCAGGGCTACGACGACCTGGTGGACCGCGTGATGGCGGACTACGACGCCACCACCAACCCCGAAGGCGGGGCCGAGTGGGCCTACCTCGGCGCCAACGTCCGGTTCAAGGCCAACGACAACCCGGCGTTGCCGTCGACGTGGACCAAGGACTTCGGTTCGATCCGCGTCGGTTTCGTGGGCACCGTCACCGAGCACCTGCCCGAGCTGGTGAGCCCAGGGGGCATCGAGGAGATCAAGGTGACCGACATCGTCACCGAGACCAACGCGGCCGCCAACGACCTGGTGAACACGCAGGGCGCCGACATCGTCGTCATGCTGGTCCACGAGGGTGCTCCGATGACGAACTGCACCGACATCGGCGCCCTGGCGCCGGACACGGACTTCGGGTCGATCGTCAAGGGCGTCAACGACAACGTCGACGCGATCGTGTCGGGACACACGCACTTGGAGTACAACTGCTCCTTCGCAGTCCCCGGCTGGACGGGACGCCCGGTCACGGAACGTCCGGTGGTGTCCGCGGGCCAGTACGGTGCCGCGCTGAACAAGCTCGTCTTCACCGTCGACAACACCACCGGTGAGGTCCAGAGCAAGACCCAGAGCGTCGTGAGGCTGAAGAGCTGCTCGGCGTCGAACGGGACGTCGTGCGGCGGTTCTGGTCAGCCTGCCTGGGTGGAGTCGTTCGCCACGGACGCCGACACACAGGCGATCGTGGCCGACGCGGAGGCGGAAGCCTCCGTGCTGGGCGCGGTGCCTCTGGGTCAGATCGCGGGTCCGATCAAGCGTGGCTACCTCGCCAACGGGACCACCGAGAACCGTGGCGTCGAGTCGACCCTGGGCAACCTGGTCGCCGAGGCGCAGCGCTGGCAGACCTCGGGTCCGGAAGCGGGCTCGGCGCAGATCGCGTTCATGAACCCGGGTGGTCTCCGCACCGACATGCTCGGCAAGGCGCCCAACGTGGGCGACCCCAACTACCCGCGGGTGCTCACCTACAAGCAGGCCGCCGAGGTGCAGCCGTTCGCGAACGGTCTGGTCAACATGGACCTGACCGGTGCGCAGATCAAGACGGCGCTGGAGCAGCAGTGGCAACCGGCCGGGGCTTCGCGGCCGTTCCTGAAGCTCGGTGCCTCACAGGGGTTCACCTACACCTCCGTGCCGCCTCCGGCCGGATCCCCGGCGGGGACCAAGGGGACGGTGACCGGGATGTGGCTCAACGGTGTGCCGCTCGACCTGGGCGCGACCTACTCGGTGACGGTCAACGGGTTCCTGGCGACAGGCGGCGACAACTTCGGGGCGTTCGCCGGCGGTCTGAACAAGGCCGAGGCCGGTCTGACCGACCTGCAGGCGATGGTCAACTACATGGACGAGTTCGCCAACACAGGTGAGGGCGACGCGCCCCTGCCGGCACCGACGAAGCAGAACGGCGTGCACGTGGTGTTCCCCGCAGGCGCCCCGGCGTCGTACGCCTCCGGCGACCACGTCACCTTCGACGTCAGCGGTTGGTCGTTCAGCAACGCGGCCGACCCGCTGGACACCGAGGTCGTGGTCAAGCTGGGCGCCACCACCCTGGGGACGTTCCCGCTCAACAACGCCATCCAGGCCGCGCTGCCCGGGTTCGACGCCACCGGCACCACCAGCGTCGACGTCGTGATCCCGGCCGGGGCGTCGGGAGGGACGAACACCCTCGTCCTGTCCGGCGCGACGACCGGGACGGAGATCCCGGTGCCGGTCAACGTCACGGCCAGCCAGTCGATCGCCGCGGACGACGTGACGATCACCTACGGGCAGCAGGCTCAGGTCCAGGTCACCGTCACCGGCAACAACGGCACCGCCACCGGGACCGTCGAGCTGTTCGACGGCGCCCAGTCCCTGGGCTCGGCCAGCATGGTCGGCGGCGTCGCCACCATCACCCTCGCTCCGCGATCGGTCCCTGCGGGAACCCGGACGCTGCGCGCGGTCTACAGCGGTGGCGGCGGGTACAGCCCCGCTGAGACCGAGCTGCAGCTCACCGTCCTGAAGGCGACGCCGACGCTGTCGGTGGACGCCCCGAAGGTGCGGTACGGGCAGTCGTCCACGGTCACCGTGACCGTGGCTGCGGGCGGGGCCGCTCCCGGCGGCACCGTCGAGATCCGGGAGGGCTTCACGCTGATCGCCTCGGGGACAGTGGTCAACGGCACGGCGACCATCACCCTGCCGAAGCGTTCCCTGCAGCCAGGCAATATCCCCCTGACGGCGGTCTACTCCGGTGACGCCAACACCCAGGCCGGATCTGCGCCATTCGTTCTGCAGATCGTGAAGGCGAAGTCCAAGGTGGACGTCGAGGTCAAGCCGCAGAACATCAGGGCAAGGAAGACCGATGTCCGGATCGCCGTGAAGGTCGAGGCGGACGGGGTGCCCACGGTCGGCGGCAAGGTGAAGATCACCGTGCAAGGCCTGGGTACGACGACGCTGACCCTGTTCAACGGCAAGGCCGTGCTTGAGCTCGCCCCGTTCAAGAAGGCCGGGACTCGTAACGTGACGGTCAAGTACCTCGGGAACGACCAGGTGAACGACGACACTGCCAAGGACGTGATTACCGTCAAGCCATGACGGCCGGACGGACCACGAAGGACCCGAAGCGGGACGCCCTTCGCGAAGCCGCGGTGGTCCACGGCCTGCTCCTGGAGGGGGAGCAGACCGTGGCCACGGCGGAGTCGCTCACGGGCGGGCGCCTTGGGATGCTGCTCACCGAGACGCCCGGCTCGTCGGCGACGTTCGTCGGTGGCGTCGTGGCGTACGCGACGAGGCTCAAGGTCTCCCTGCTCGGGGTGCCCGAGAGCCTGGTGGAGGCCCACGGCGTCGTGTCGGCGGAGTGTGCGCGGTCGATGGCCCAGGGTGCGCGCCGGCTGATGGGAGCGACGTACGGCCTGAGCACCACGGGGGTCGCAGGACCGGAGACACAGGAGGGCAAGCCGGCCGGGACCGTGTTCGTGGCCGTCGCCGGGCCCGACGACGAGTCGGTCGTCGCCCTGGAGCTGGCTGGGTCGCGCTTCGAGATCCGCGACCGGACCTGCGCCGAGGCGCTGTCCGCGCTCGCTGCCATACTGCGCGGGAAGAAACCCACCCTCGGGTAGCGTTGGGCACACGGACCCGGAAGGAGACCCGCATGGTGCTGTTCCGCCGACTGCTCGGCGACGTGCTGCGCGCGGAGCGGATGCGCCGCGGCATGACGCTTCGCGAGGTCTCGGCCGAGGCCCGGGTGAGCCTCGGCTACATCTCCGAGATCGAGCGCGGCCAGAAGGAGGCGTCGTCCGAGCTCCTCGCGTCGCTGTGCGGCGCCCTCGACGTGCCGCTGTCCGACGTGCTGCGTGAGGTGTCCGACGCAGTCGCCCTCGAGGAGGCGGCGATCGCCCTGGAGGTCGCCTCGCTCGAGATCGCGACCCTCGAGGTCGGCGGCACGGGCCTGCGCGGACCCGACGTGGTGGCTTCCGCCGCATAACCCGCCGCCCCGACACTAGTTTGTCGGACATGACCCTGCGGCCCGGCCGGCTCCTGCTCAGCACGCTCGCCCTCGGGCTGACCGCCTCGGTGCTGGGAGCGGTGCCGGCTTCGGGCAGCCCGACGGCCTTCCCGAGCCCGGCGGTCGACGACCTCTTCACCCCCCTGGCCGACCTGTCGCTGGCCGGGCCCAAGGTCCGGGTGAGCCCGACCGACTACTCGGCGTTCTCCGTCGAGGTGGGCGACCTGCGGTCCGAGCTGGCGCAGGCGCCGAGCCCGGACGCGGCCGCCCGCGGCACCGGTGCCGCCCTCCAGGTGGAGATCCCCGACCCCAGCGGCGAGCTCCAGCGGTTCGCCGTGGTCGAGACCGTGGTGGGCGAGCCCGGCTTCGAGGCTCGCCACCCGGAGCTCCGCACCTACGCGGGCAACGGGGTGGACGACACCAGCCTGAGCATCCGGATGGACCTCACGCCGATGGGGTTCCACGCGTCGGTGCGCAGCCCGGGCGGAATGGGCGCCTGGTACGTCGACCCCGCCTTCAACCGGCGGGGCGAGACCCGGCACCTCAGCTACTACGGCTCGGCGGTGCCGCGGTCGGCGGAGCTGTTCGTGGAGCGCGATGCCGACGACACCGCCGAGGCGCTCGCGGCGGCCACCGAGCAGATCGGCGCTCCGGACGGGCCCGTCACCCAGAAGGACTACCGGCTCGCGCTGGTCACGGACCCGAGCTACGCGGCGTACTTCGGCGCGGCCAACGTCTCGGCTGAGAAGGTCACGCTGATCAACCGGGTCAACCAGGTCTACATGGACGACCTCGCCATCCAGTTCCTCCTCGTCGCCGACAACGACCTGCTCAACCTCGACACCGCCGCGCTGGCCACCGAGCCCGGTGGCCCGTGCGGCGCCAACGCCTGCTACACCACGACCCAGCTCGAGGACGGCTGCACCGGGGACCTGCTCAACCGCAACATCTTCGTGATCGGCCAGATCATCGGCGCGGACGACTACGACATCGGCCACATCGGCCTCGGCATCAACGGCGGCGGCGTGGCCGGGCTCGGCGTGGTCGGCGGCAGCGGCAAGGCCCGGGGCTGTACCGGACTGCCGTTCCCCGAGGGCGACTTCTTCGCCATCGACTACGTCGCCCACGAGCTCGGCCACCAGATGGGCGGCAACCACACGTTCAACGGGACCCAGGGCAACTGCGCCGCGCCCAACCGCAACACCGACACGACGCTCGTCGAGCCCGGGTCGGGGTCGTCGGTCATGGCGTACGCCGGCATCTGCGAGCAGGACAACCTGCAGCCGCACAGCGACCCCTACTTCTCGTTCGTCAGCATCCAGGAGATCACCGACACCGTCGCGGACGACACCACCACCGCCGACGAGCAGCAGGTGGTCAACCTCGAGGGCTTCGACGGCACCGACGCGTTCACGATCTCGTGCGCGGGGTGCCCCAACGGTGCCAACACGGTCACCGCAGGCGTCGGATACAACTCGCTCGCGGTGGCCAACGCCGTGTCGGCGGCCACGGGGGAGACGGTGACCGCGCTGGAGGTCAGCGACTACGACAGCGGCGGCTTCCCGGCACCCCTGTCCCTCCCCTCCGAGGACGGGTTCACCGTCGACTTCGCGCTGGCGGGAACCGGCGTGGACGTCCCGACGCTTGTGATCACACCGACCGTTCCCGACACGTTCACGACGTTCACCGGCACGACCGTCAACGGCGGCGAGACCACCAACGAAGGCACCAGCGAGACGGTGGCCAACACCAACCCGGTCGTGACCGCCCCTGCTGACAGGACCATCCCGGTCCGGACGCCGTTCACCCTCACCGGGTCCGGCACGGACGCCGACGCCGATCCGCTGGTGTACCTCTGGGAGCAGACCGACACCGGGTCGGGTCTCGGCACCGGCCTGGTCGACAACACCAAGGTCGAGGGCCCCCTGTTCCGGATGTTCGGGGTGCGTGCCGACGTGTCGCAGGCCGAGGCGCTCCAGTCACCGTCTCCCGACATCAACCTGGCGACCGCGAGTCCCAGCCGGACCTTCCCCGACCTGGCCCAGGTGCTGAGCGACAACACCAACGCGGAGACGGGAGCGTGCCCCGCCGCGCCCGCCGCGCCGGCCGAGGTGCCGGTCCCGACGGTGGAGTGCTTCGCCGAGTTCCTCCCCACGGCGGGTTATGCGGCCAACCTCCTGACCGGCGGGTCCCTCGGCTTCCGGCTCAGTGCGCGGGACCAGAAGCCGGTCGGCGGGGGATACGCCTACGACGACGTCGAGCTCACCGTCGACCCGTCCGCGGGGCCTTTCCTCGTGACCTCCCAGTCGACGGGTGGAGCCGGGGTCGCGCCGGGGACGCAGCAGACCGTGACCTGGGCCGTGAACGGCACCGACGCGGCCGGGCTCGCGCCGAACGTGCGGATCTCCCTCTCGCTCGACGGCGGCGCGACCTTCCCGGTCGAGCTGGCCGCGAGCACCCCCAACGACGGCTCCCAGGCGGTCACGATCCCGTCGGTGCAGTCCGCGGCGGCCCGGATCAAGGTCGAGGCGGTGGGCAACTACTTCTTCGACGTCAACGACGCCGCTTTCACCATCGGGACGGCGCCCGACACCACCATCACCGACGGGCCGGCCGCCAAGAGCTTCGTGCTCACCCGCCGGGCGCGGTTCGCCGCCGCGTCGACGACACCGGGATCCACGTTCGTGTGCACGCTCGACCGCAAGAGCATCCCGTGCGGCGCCAGCACCCGGGTGAAGTACAAGCCGGGCACCCACGTGTTCGGGGTCGCCGCCCGCTCGGCGAGCGGAGTGCTCGACCCGACACCCGCGACCCGGGTGTTCGCCGCGCCGTTCAACGACGGCGAGCTCACGCGGGTGACCAAGCGCTGGGTGCGGGTCAAGGACAAGCGCTCCTACCGGGGCGCCTACCTGCTCACGTCCGCCAAGGGCCAGGTCCTGACCCGTCGGGGTCGCGCCATCACCAAGGTGGCGCTGGTCGCGCACACCGGCCCCCGCTTCGGACGCGTCGCGCTGATGGTCAACGGCAAGAGGCTCACGGTGATCGACCTGAGCAGCCCCTCCCTGACCAAGAAGGTCCTGATCAAGGTGACCGGCCTGAAGGGGAAGCGCTCGGGCAGGTTCTCGATCCGCACCCTGGACGACAAGCCCGTGCGGATCGACGGGCTCGGGCTGCTGTCCAGGATCACGGGGTAGCGGGCTGGCAGGACGGGCACCAGTAGGACGCCCGGTCCCGCCCCGCCGGACCCTGCATCTCCACCACGACCGGTGTGCCGCAGCGCCGGCACGGTGACCGGTCGCGACGGTAGACCCAGAGCCGCTCGCGCTCGCGCAGGTTGCCGGTGGTGGACTGGAACGCCCGCGCCTTGTTGAGGGCGAGCACCTGCTGCGCGCGCACCACGAGCCGGCGCAGGTCGGGCACCCGCTCCACCGGTGTCTCGGGGTGGATCCCCGCGATGAAGCAGAGCTCCGCGGCGTACATGTTGCCCAGGCCGGCCAGGTTGCGCTGGTCCAGGAGCGCCTCGCGGAGCGGGCGTCCGGGCTCGGCGGACAGGCGGCGAACAGCCTCGTCGGCGTCCCAGTCCGGGCCGAGGAGGTCGGGGCCCAAGTGACCGACGACCGACTGCTCGTCGGCGCGGTCGACGAGCTCGACGATCCCGAGGGAGAACCCCACCGCGGCCTTGTCGGCGGTGGTCAGGACGACGCGGGCCTGGTGAGCGGGTCTCGGCCAGCGCTGGTCACGACCGAGCACCCGCCACGCTCCCTCCATCTTCAGGTGCGTGTGCAGCGTCCACCGCTCCTCACCGGCGTCGACCCGGGTCAGCAGGTGCTTGCCCCGCGAGACGGTGCCGACGACGGTGCCCCCGCTGAGGTCGGCGGTCGCGTGCTGAGGCACCCGGAAGTCGGTCCTGGTCAGGACGTGTCCGGTCAGGGCCCGGTCGAGCAGGCGGGCGGCTCGGAAGACGGTGTCGCCCTCAGGCATGGCCGCTGCTGAGCCTCAGCCCGCGCGGGGTGACGACGAAGCCGGCGCCCTGGAGCGCCTCCCGCACCGGGGTGGAGCCCGACCCCAGCAGCTGGGTGCCGTCGGCGCTCTCGACGGTCATCCGGCCCAGCGAGCCGCGCCGAGCCGCGTCGGCCAGGGCCTCCGCGGCGGGGGCGAGGCGCTCGGCATCCTCGGACCAGGTGAGGAGCGTCTTGCCACCGCGCTCGACGTAGATGGTGAGCTCACCGTCGACGAGCACCACCATGGCGCCGGCCTTGCGGCCCGGGCGATGGCCGCCGGCCTCCTCGTCGCGCGGCCAGGGGAGGGCTGCTCCGAAGGGGTTGGCCGGGTCCGTCGCCGCGAGGCACAGGGCCGTCGGCTTGTCGTGGGGGTCGGTCTCGCTGAAGGTGCGCAGCCGGTCGATGGCGCCCGCCGTGCCGAACTGCGCCGCGCCGAGCCCGTCCACGAAGTAGCCGCGGCGGCACCGCCCCGTGTCCTCGAAGGCGGCCAGGACCTTGTAGGCGGCGGCGAACCCCCCGGCGGTGCGCTCGCTGACCACGGCGCCGCGGATCACGACCCCGTGCCGGTCGAGCAGGCGCTCGGCCGTGGCGTGCGCCCGGCGGGTCGGGTCGGTGTCGAGATCGGGCAGCAGCGCCCAGCGGCCCGCTGTCTCGGGCGGCCCGCCCCGCGCGGTGCTGCGCAGGCGCCCGCCGACCCCCGTGGTGGAGGCCATCCGCGGGCGGGCCGGCCCGGACCGGGTGCGGTGGGTCGCCCGGCCGCCGCGGGTCAGCGCCCGCAGCGGCGTCAGGGTGTCGTTGCTGATCCGGCTCGCCCAGGCCAGCTCCCACAGGGTGGCGGAGAGCGCCTTGTCGTCGGTGGAGCCGACAGCGTCGGAGAGCTGCCGGAAGAACCAGGCTCCGCCGGGAGCGAGCGCGTCGAGCACCTGCTGGTGCAGCTCGCTGTGCTGGAACGGTGCGTGCTCGGGCAGCGTGAGCGGGGCCTGGTCGGCGAGGTGCAGCGACACCCACCCGTCGGCGCCGGGCAGGGCGCCGTGGCCGGCCCAGAGCACCTCGCCGGCGGCGGTGAGCTCGTCGAGGTAGGAGGTCTCGTAGTCGCGCACCCGGGCCGGGAGCACGAGTGACTCGAGGGCGGAGGCGGGCACAGGCGCCCCGGCCAGCTGGTCGACGGCGGTCAGCACGCCGTCGACGCCGCGCAGCCCTCGGGTCGTCGACCCCGTCGCCACCACGTGCTGCCACGCCGGCAGGAACCGGCCCAGGGCCGCGGGCGGGACCGGCTCGACCTCCTTGCGCAGCCGGGCCAGCGAGCGGCGGCGCAGCGACCGGAGGACCTCGGCGTCGCACCACTCCGAGCCGGAGCCGGCGGGCCGGAACTCGCCGTCGAGCACCCGGCCGTGGGCCGCGAGCCGCTGCAACGTGTGCCGGACGACCGCGGCGCCGAGCCCGAGCCGGGATGCCGCCTGGTCGGTCGTGAACGGTCCGTGGGTGCGCGCGTAGCGGGAGACCAGGTCGGCGAGCGGATCCTCGACCGGATCGGTGAAGGCCTCGGGGGTGCCGGGCGGGACGGCGACGCCCAGGCCGTCACGGAGCCGGGAGACGTCCTCGATCGCGGCCCAGGAGTCGACGCCGGCCACGCGCACCTGCACGACCCGGCGGCCGAGGGCGGCGAGCGCCTCCTCGGCGTCCACGCCGTCGGCGGACCGGGCCTGCACCTCCTCGGTGGTGAGCGGGCCGAGCAGCCGCAGGAGGTCGGCGACGCCCTCGGCGCCGCGCGCCCGGCGGTCGGGAGCGAGCCGTTGGAGCTCGGCCTCGACCTCGGCCAGCACCTCGGGGTCGAGCAGCTCGCGCAGCTCGGCGCGGCCGAGCAGCTCGGCGAGCAGGCCCTGGTCGAGGGACAGTGCCGCCGCCCGGCGTTCGGCGATCGGGGAGTCGCCCTCGTAGACGAACTGGGCGACGTAGCCGAAGAGGAGGCTGCCGGCGTACGGCGAGGGAGCCTGCGTCGCGACGTCGACGACGTGGACCTCGCGCCGGTCCACGGCCTTCATCAGGGCCACCAGCGCCGGCAGGTCGTAGACGTCCTGGAGGCACTCGCGGACCGCCTCGAGGACGATGGGGAACGAGGGGTACTTGGACGCCACCTCGAGCAGGGCGGCAGACCGCTGCCGCTGCTGCCAGAGCGGAGACCGGCGGCCGGGGTCGCGGCGAGGGAGCAGCAGCGCCCGGGCGGCGCACTCGCGGAACCGGGACGCGAACAGCGCGGACCCGCCCACCTCGGTGGTGACGATCTCGTCGATCTCGTCGGCGTCGAAGACCACCAGGTCACCACCGGGCGGCTCGGCATCGGTGTCGGGGATCCTGATGACGATGCCGTCGTCGGAGGCCATCGCCTGGCCGTCGACGCCGTAGCGCTCC
>NZ_JAEMSS010000255.1 GCF_016462705.1 Nocardioides sp.
ACCTACGGCTCCGGCACGGCCGCGGTCACCGCCCTCGACGACGTCAGCGTCGACCTGGAGGCGGGCCGGTTCACGGCCGTCATGGGCCCCAGCGGCTCCGGCAAGTCCACGCTGATGCACTGCTGCGCCGGCCTCGACACGGCCGACAGCGGCACCGTCCTGATCGGGGACGTCGACCTGACCGGTCTCGGCGACAAGGGCCTGACCGAGCTGCGGCGCGACCAGATCGGCTTCGTGTTCCAGTCGTTCAACCTGCTCCCGACCCTCACCGCGAAGGAGAACATCCTGCTGCCGCTGGCGATCGCCGGACGGGCGCCTGATCCCGAGTGGTACGACGCGGTGATCGCGACCGTCGGCCTCGCGGACCGGCTCGAGCACAAGCCCAAGGAGCTCTCGGGCGGCCAGCAGCAGCGGGTCGCGATCGCCCGGGCGCTGGTGAGCCGGCCGCGGATCGTCTTCGCCGACGAGCCGACCGGCAACCTGGACTCCCGGTCCGGCGCCGAGATCCTCGAGCTCCTGCGCAGCAGCGTCGACGACCACGGCCAGACCGTCGTCATCGTGACCCACGACCCCGTCGCCGCGGCGTACTGCGACCGGGTGCTGTTCCTGGCCGACGGCCGCATCGTCGAGGAGCTCAGGGACCCGACCCGGGACGCCGTCCTGGAGGTCATGGCGCGCCTGGCGGAGCCAGTGGCTCCCACGACCCGATGATCCGCGCGTCCCTCAAGAGCCTCCTCGGTCGCAAGGTCCGGCTCCTCCTCAGCACCTTCGCGATCGTGCTCGGCGTCGCGTTCGTCGCCGGCACGCTGGTCTTCTCCGACACGCTCAACCGGAGCTTCACGGCGCTGTTCGCTAGCACGGTCGGGGACGTCGTCGTCCAGCCGCTCGGCGCCCAGACCGAGCAGGGCGCGCCGTCCTCCCGGACGCTGCCGGGGTCGCTGGTCGACGAGCTCGAGCAGGTCGACGGGGTCGCCCGTGTGGACGGCAACGTCAACGCGATCGGCGTCTACGTCGTGGGCGCGGACGGCAAGCTGGTCGGCGGCCTCGGTCCGCCGTCCATCGGCAGCAACTGGACCGACGCGCCGTCTCCGGGCGGCGTCGGCCTCGAGATCCTCGAGGGCGAGGAGCCGCAGGGCGTCTCCGAGGTGATGCTCGACGAGCGCACGGCCGAGCGCGCGGACTACCAGGTCGGCGACACCGTCACGCTGCTGCTGCCCCGCGGGACCGCGCAGTTCGAGGCGGAGCTCGTCGGCCTGGTCGGGTTCCCCGAGGGCGGGTCGCTCAACGGCGCGACGCTGACGCTGTGGGACACCGCCAGCGCGCAGGAGCTGTTCCAGGAGGGCGAGGACGTCTTCAACGACGTCTGGGTCACCGCCGAGGACGGCGTCTCGCAGGAGGAGCTGCGCGACGCCGTCGACACGGTGCTCCCGACCGACGTCGAGGCGGTCACCGGGGACCAGGCCGCCGACGAGGCGGCCGACGAGCTCCTCGAGGCGATCGGGTTCATCACCACGTTCCTGCTGGTCTTCGCGGGGATCGCGGTCGTCGTCGGGGCCTTCATCATCGTCAACACGTTCTCGATCCTGGTCGCCCAGCGCAGCCGCGAGCTGGCCCTGCTGCGGGCCCTGGGTGCCTCGCGGCGCCAGGTGACCTGGTCGGTCCAGCTCGAGGCGTTCGTGGTCGGCGTCCTCGGCGCCACCATCGGCCTCGGGCTCGGCGTGCTGCTCGCGATGGCGCTGCGGCTGCTGTTCGGGCAGTTCGGGCTCGACCTGTCGGGACAGCCCCTCGTCTTCGGCCCCCGCACCGTCATCGCGTCGTACGCCGTCGGAGTGCTCGTCACGATGGTCGCGGCCTACCTCCCGGCCCGGCGGACCAGCCGCATCGCGCCCGTCCAGGCCCTCAGCGACGACATCGCGCTGCCCGAGACCTCCATCCGGCGGCGGCTGCTGGCCGGCGTGCTGATGGTGATCGGCGGCCTCGTGTCGCTGGTGTTCGGGCTGGTCCTCGACGTGCCGAAGCCGCTGGCGTTCGTCGGCGCCGGGGTGCTCGCCGTCCTGCTGGGCGTCGCGGCAGCGAGCCCGGTCATCAGCAGGCCGCTGCTGCGGCTGGCCGCGCTGGTCTACCGCCGGGTGTTCGGGACGGTCGGGATGCTCGCCGGCGAGAACTCGCTCCGCAACCCCCGCCGCACCGCGGCCACCGCCTCCGCCCTGATGATCGGCCTGGCGCTCGCCGGGACGATGGTCGTCATCGCCGACTCGGCGAAGGCCTCGACGGACGCGGCGATCGAGGACGCGTTCGTCGGCGACTACGTGGTCTCCAACGTCTTCAGCGGCGAGTTCAACAACGCCATCGGTGACGAGATGGCGACCGTCGAGGGGGTGGCCGACGTCGTACGGCTCCGGTTCCAGTTCATGATCGCCGACGGCGACGACACCTTCGTCTCGGCGATCGACCGGTCCGCCGTGGAGCCCTTGGAGCTGACCGCGGCCGGCGGGACGCTGGAGCTGGGCGACCGCACGGTGCTGGTCCAGGAGTCGTATGCCGATGACGAGGGTCTCGCCGTCGGGGACACGCTCGAGGTGCAGGTGCCGGCCGGCAAGCAGACCTGGGAGGTCGCCGGCGTCATCGAGGACACCGCGCTGCTCACCAGCCTGGTGACCTCGGTCGAGACGTTCGACGGTGCCGGGTACGAGCCGGCCGACAACGCGCTGATCATCTACGAGGAGCCGGGCGCCACCGGCGTCCAGGAGCGTCTCGACGAGGTCGTGGAGGAGCTGCCGGTCGTCACCGTGCTGGACCAGCAGGAGTTCGCCGAGGAGCGGCGGGCATCGATCGACCAGTTCCTGCTCATCATCTTCGCGCTGCTCGGGCTGGCCTTGATCATCGCGGTGCTGGGCATCGTCAACACGTTGGCGCTGTCGGTGATCGAGCGCACCCGCGAGGTCGGCCTGCTCCGCGCGATCGGGCTGAGCCGCACGCAGCTGCGGCGGATGATCCGGCTGGAGTCCGTCGTCATCTCCCTGCTCGGCGCTGTGCTCGGGGTGGCCATGGGAGTCGTGTTCGGCGTCCTGATCACCTATGCGCTCCGCGACGAGGGCCTGGAGGTCATCCGGGTCCCGGTGCTGCAGCTCGGCGTCTTCTTCCTGCTCGCACTGGTCATCGGGGTGCTCGCCGCCGTGCTGCCCGCGCGCCGGGCCGCCCGGCTCGATGTCCTGCAGGCGATCGCGACCGAGTGACTTCTGGCCTTCTCGGACCTCACCCCCACGGGTGAACTAGCCTTTTCGGGCAGTCCTCCCCCAGAGAAGCGACCGAGGGGCGACAAAGCAGGGACGCGCACTGTCCGACCGGTCTAGTCTGGCTGCATGAGTGAGGTGCTGGTGAACGAGGGAAGGGCCCTCAAGCACGTGGTCGTGCGCGAGTACGTCCGTACTCTCGTCGCCGGCATGGAGCCCGGCTCGCCGGCCCCGTCCGAGCGGGTCCTGGTCCACCGGTTCGGGGTCGCCCGGATGACGGTCCGCCAGGCCATGGACGCCCTGGTCTCCGAGGGGCTCCTCGACCGGATCCCGGGCAAGGGCACCTTCGTCGCCCGCCCGCCCCGCGCCTCCAGCGGCATCACCTCCTACACCGAGGAGATGACGCGCCGCGGCCTCCTGTCGGAGTCGCAGACGCTCCTGGCCCGTCGCGAGCAGGCCGGCCCCGGCGTCGCCCGGGCGCTCGGCATCTCGGAGGGCGACGCAGTGATCCACTGGAAGCGGCTGCGGCGCGCCGACGGGATCCCCATGTGCCTGGAGGACGCCTACCTCAACGAGGTGCTGCTGCCCGGGTTCTTGCAGAGCGGCATGCCGACCAGCCTCTACGAGTCGCTCGAGCAGCGCGGACTCCGGCCCACCTGGGCCGAGGACTCCATCACCGCCGACGTGGCCACCTCCGAGGAGGCCGAGCACCTCGAGGTCGAGTCCGACGCCGTCGTCCTGCGGCACTCCCGTCGTGCGCTGGTCGGCGAGAAGGCGGTCGAGGTCTCCCGCAGCGTCTTCCGCGCCGACCGCTACACGCTCTGGGTGCAGCTCCGCCAGGACTGAGCTCGCCCCGCCGGGCCGATTCGTCTGCGGTCCACGTGGGGTTCCGCTGCGCGGCCTCGCAGACGAACCGTCAGGCGAGCCCGCCCAGCGGCGCCACCACGTCGCCGGACTCCTCGCACACCCACACCGGGTCGGGACCGCCGAGGTCGGGCTGGATGTAGAGCGAGTGCACCGGCCCGCCGCAGGTCAGGCAGACCGGCCACCGCTGGGTGGTCTCGAACAGGGCGTCCTGCACGTCCTGGGCGACCAGCCCCGCGACGTACGTGACGCCCTCGGGCCACTGCTCGGCCCACCACGTGCGCGACGAGATCGCGTCCTCGAGGAACGACACGGCCTCGGCGGTCGCGGCCCGGCGGGCCTCGAGGTCGGCGAGGACCCGCGCCCTGGCCTCGAACAGCGCCTGGGGGTCCATTCCTCCACCCTAGGCTGGAGCCCATGAGCGCTCCGGAGGTCCTGCTCGAGGTCGCCGTCGCCTCGGAGCGCGACGTCGCGGGGGCGCAGGAGGGCGGGGCCACCCGGCTGCACGCGAT
>NZ_JAEMSS010000083.1:0-14660 GCF_016462705.1 Nocardioides sp.
CTCCTCCACCCCCGCCGCCTCCGTCTGGGGGAACGGGGTCCCGAAGCTGGACGTCCCGAAGTGCACGGGCACCCGCCCACGCAGGTCCGGGAGCGCGAACGTCGCCTGCCCGTCGCCTCCGTACATCGTGCCGATCAGCTGGAACAGGGTCTCGTTCTCGCTGATCGGCAGCAGCTGTCCCTCGCAGAACATCCAGCCCGCGGGCGCGAAGTTGCCGGCGAACATCCTGATCTCGCCGACGTACGGCTGTGCCATGTCAGTGCCTTCAGTTCGGGGAGGGGAAGATGCCCTGGAGGGCGATGCAGAAGTTCAGGACCAGGTAGGGCTGCAGGTTCGGGTGCGGCTGGCTGCCGCCGATGTTCGAGACGGTGGCCGGGTTGAGCGTGGTCAACGGCGCCCCGGCGCCGTACAGGTTGTTGGCGCCGCCGAGGAACCGGCCCGCCGGGGAGGAGTTGCCGCCGTTCGCGGTGTTGGAGGCGCTGACGAGGTGGGTGTGGCTGGGCAGCTCGTTGATGGTCACGGTGTGGGCCTCCTCGCCGCCCGACTCGCCGAGGGTGTGCCCGGACCCGACGTGGATCGGGACCCGGCCCTGCAGGTTGGGGAGCGCGAAGTTCGTCTGGCCGTTCCCACCGAAGGTGGTGCCGAGCAGCGAGAACAGCGCCTGGTTCTGGTTGATCGGCAGCAGCTGCCCGTTGCAGAAGGCCCAGCCCTTCGGCGGGAAGTTGAAGGACATGATCCTGATCTCGGACAGGAACGGCTCAGCCATCGGTTGCTCTCTCGGGTCTCGTGGACGTCATGGGCAGGTGGTGCCGGCTGCGCTGTAGGAAGCCCCGGCGTCCCTCGTCGCGCTCGCCGTCGGCACGGGTGCGTTCGCAGCCGGGTCGTTGGGCACGCCGTCGTTCTGGCCGGCCAGGAACGCCGCGATCGCCGCGGTGTCGGTCAGGCCGCCCGCGTAGCCCGGGATGGTCACCGTGGTGCTCTGCCGGGCCCGGACCCGGATGTCGTCGGCACCTGTGTCCGTCGACCCCGCCCCAGCCACGGTGTTGCCCTTGAGGTGCAGGCACGAGCTGAACGTGTCCGACGGAGTCACCCCGCTGTTGAGGGCGATGCCCTGGAAGCCGGTCACGCTGGGGTTGCTGCCCGGGTCGGTGACGGTGTTGCCGGTGACGTTGGTGCTCAGCGTGCCGCTGCTCACCACGCCGGCTCCGCTCTGGATCTCGATCCCGAGGTTGTTGAACTCGCGGAACGTGCTGTTGGTGATGTCGACCGAGGCCGTCCCGCCCCCGCCGGCGTGCTGGAGCTTGATCCCGCTGCCCTCGAGCGAGCCGGAGTTGTCGCCCGCGGTGTCCTGGCCGACGGTGATGCCGTTGACCGAGCCGGTCATCGACCCGCTCCCCTGGGACTTCACCATCAGGATGGCGTGGCCGACGGCGTCGCGGAACGTGTTGCTGCCGCTCATGGTGACGTCGAACGTCGCCCCCGCCGCGGCACCACCGAACAGGGAGACGCCGCCTCCGCCGGTGCCGATGGACGGGTGGTTGTTGGAGAGCGCGTTGCCGGTGAAGTCGAGGTCGCCACCGCCGCTGCCGTCCGCGGTCATCTGGAACAGGTCGCCCCGCGCCGAGGTGAGGGCGCTGCCCTGGACGGTGACGTTCATCGTCGAGGTTCCGAGGCCCTCGATCGAGATGCCGTCGTTGCCCAGCGCGGTGCTGTTGGCGCCGATGGTCACGGTGTCGAAGGTCAGGCGGTTGAGGGTGCCGGACGTCTGGGACACCCGGAAGTTGTCCTCCAGGCCGCCCTGGATGTGGGTGTTGCTGACACTGGCCGAGCCGGCCAGCGCCGTGCCCGCGGCGTTGTTGAAGTACACGCTGGAGTCGTTGGTCACGTCGCTGGTGCCGTTGGTGCCGTTGATGACGCTGTTCGCCAGCGTGAAGCCGCTGACCCCGCTCCCGCGGATCGCGTAGTTGGCGTGGTCGTGGAGGTGCATCCGCGTGAACGACGGCGCGATGGTGTTGTTGAGGACGATGCCGGTCCCGTCGGGGGTGGCGCTGGTGCTGTCGCCCCCGGCGCCGTTGCGGATCTCACCGCCGGTGCAGCCGGTGGTGTTGGCGTTGGTGCAGGTGCCTCCGGTGCCGGTGACGGTCAGTGAGGGGTTCGTCCCGGTGTTGCTGAGCAGGATGCCCGTCGGGGCGCCGTTGGCGGCGATCGACTGGAAGGTCAGCGGTGAGCCCGCGCCGACATCGGTGTCCTGGACCCGGAGGGCGCGTCCGGTGGTCGTGGCGATGGTGTTGCCGGCTCCGGTGACGTTGAGCGTGCCGCTGGAGGTCGCGTCCAGGCCGTTGCCGCTGGTGGCGTCGATGTCGAGCCCACCTCCGGAGAGCGTCAGCGTGTGCCCGTCGCTGCTCGACATCACCACGGCGCTGCCCGTTCCCGTGTTGAGCGTCTTCGACGCGTTGCTGAAGACGGTCGAGCCACCGGTGTTGCCGGAGACCGCGATCCCGCCGCCGGTGTCGTTGGTGTCGGCGATCGGTCCGCTGAGGGTCACGACACCACCGGAGCGGCCGGTGACCTCGGCGGTCTGCCCGGAGCCGTTGCCGAGGGTGCCCGGGTAGGTGATGGCGCCGGTTCCGCCGTCCACGTCGACACTGATCCCGGCAGCGCCGCTGATGTCGCCGCTGGCGGCCGCGAAGGTCCCGACCCCGAGGCCCGCGAGGTTGATGCCGTCGGTCGCACTGTCGGTGGAGTCGACGTCGTCGAGGTCGAGGACCGCGCCTGCGGTGCCGGTGACGTCCACCGCCGGACCGCCGGTCGCACGGATGTTGGCGGTGCCGCCCGCCGGCACGGTGATCGCGGAACCCGAGCTGACCCGGAACGCCGGGTCCGCACCGGAGGTGGTGGTGAGGTCGAGGTCCGTGCCCGCGCCGTCTCCGAAGGTCGTGGAGCCGGCCGGGACGTTGACGAGCGAGACGCCGCCCACCGACGAGCCCGTCACCGTGATGTCGTCGAACGTGCTCGTCCCGAGGCCGGTCCCGGTGACGTCGAGCGCCTTGGCCCCCGCCGTGGTGAGGGAGATGGTCCCGGTGCTGGCGAACGTCACGGTGCCGGCGTTGTTCAGGCGGACCCCGGTGGCGGTGGTCGGCGGTGAGGTGGCGGCCGAGTTGTCCACCACCAGGTTGCTGACGGCGAACACGCCCGTGGTGCCGTCGAGCTCGAGTCCCGGCTGGGCGCCCGCGACCCCGGTGTCCACGATGTTGACGTCGTCGATGGCGCCCCCACCGGTGTCACCCACGGCACCGGCGATACCGCCGCCGGTCCCCTGGGGGTCGAGCACCAGGCCGCGGACCTCGTTGCCGTCGTCGAGGTCGACGACGTCCTCGTTGGTCGACGTCAAGGTCGGCCGGGCGCCCGGGTTGGGGGCCCGCAGCGTGTCCGCGGTGAGCGGGCCGCTCTGGTCCGGGTCGACGACGAGGCCCTCGTGCTCGCCGATGAGGCGCTCGCCGGCGTTCATGGCGAAGCCGGTCGTGTAGCCGGTCGAGGTGTTGTCGCCGTCGAAGACGAACACGGTGTGGTTGCTGCCCGAGGCGGTCTCGGCCTGCGCCAGCGTGTCGAACGGGGCGGTGGAGGTGCCGCTGTTGCCGGTGGCGTTGTTGCTGACGTACCAGACGCAGCCGGCGATCGCGATCGTCACCTGGCCGGTGTCGGTCTGCTCCGGCGTGCCCGAGTCCTCGACGGTGTAGGAGAACGAGTCGGAGGCGTCGGTGCAGCTGGTCGAGGCGGCCGGCTCGAACACGAAGTCGCCGTCGGCCTCGATGGTCACCGAGCCGCCGTCGGCGGTCGCGAAGGTGCCGGGGGTGATGGTCAGCGGGCCCGGTCCGTCGACGTCGGTGTCCCCGTCGAGCAGGTCCCCGGTGATCTCGGTGTGCGGGGTCGACGGCGCCGCCTTGTCGTCGGTCGGGTCGTCCACCTGGAGCGTGGTGTTGCCGTGCGCGCTGTCGTTGCCGCTGAAGGTCTCGTCGTCGGCGGCCGGGGCGTCGTTGACGCAGGTCACGGTCATCGAGACCGTCGCGGTCTGGGGGGCGCCCCCGCTGTTGAGGGTGTAGGTGAAGGTGTCCGGGGTGGTGCCGGGCGGGTCGTTGCAGTAGTTGCTGTCCGGGGCGTAGGTCAGGCCGGTGCCGCCGCCGGTGATCGCGGTGCTGCCGTTGGTCGGGTCGCTCACCCCGGTGATCGTCATCGGGCCGGCGTCGATGTCGTCGTCGTTGGACACCACGTCGACCGCGGTGGCGCCGGAGTCCTCCGCGACCGTCGCCGCGTCGTCGTTCGCGACCGGGGCGTCGTCGACACAGGTCACGATGACGCTCACCGTGGCGGTGTCGCCGCCGTTGAGCGTGTAGTCGAAGGTGTCCTCGGTCGCCTCGCCCGGGTCGTTGCAGTAGTCCGGGTCCGGCTCGTAGGTGAGCCCGGTGTGAGCGCCCGACGTACCGCCGGTCAGGACCACCGTGCCCTCGGCGGGGTCGGTGGCCGCCGTGATCACCTTGGGCCCGCCGTCGGCGTCGGTGTCGTTGGCCAGCACGTCGACCGCGGTGGCCGGGTCGTCCTCGGCGACCGTGGCGAGGTCGTCGACGCCCACGGGCGGCACGTCGCAGGTGACCGTCATCGACACGGTCGCGGTGTCCCCGCCCGGGGTGATCGTGTAGGTGAACGTGTCCGCGGGCCCCACCGGGTCGGTGTTGCAGTAGCCCGGGTCGGGCTCGTACGTCAGTGCGGTGTGGTTGCCCGGCGTCCCGCCGGTCAGCACCACGGTCCCGTTGGCCGGGTCGCTGGCCGAGGCGATCGCCATCGGACCGCCGTCGTCGTTGTCGTCGTTGGCCAGCACGTCGACCGGCGTCGCCGGGCCGTTCAGCGTCGCCGTCGCGGTGTCGTCGACCGCGGTCGGGTCGTCGTCGACGCAGGTCACCACCACCGACACGGTCGCGGTGTCCCCACCGTTGACCGTGTAGGTGAACGTGTCGGGTGTCGTCCCGGGCGGGTCGTTGCAGTAGTCCGGGTCCGGCTCGTAGGTCAGCCCGGTGTGCGCCCCCGCCGTCCCGCCGGTCAGCACCACGGTCCCGTTCGCCGGGTCGCCCGCCGAGCTGATCGTGATCGGGTCACCCTCGACGTCGTCGTCGTCGGCGAGCACGTCGACCGCTGTCGCCGGGTCGTCCTCGGTCACCGTCGCGGCATCGTCATCGGCCACCGGCGCGTCGTCGACACAGGTGACCGTGACCGAGACGGTCGCGGTGTCACCGCCGTTGACGGTGTAGGTGAACGAGTCGGCCCCACAGAAGTCCGGGTCGGGGGTGTAGGTGACGTCGGTCGCGGTGAAGGTCGTGGTCCCGTTGGCCGGGTCGGAGGCCGCGGTGACGGTGATGGGGTCGGACTCGGCGTCGGTGTCGTTGACGAGCAGGGTGCCGAATGTTGTCGGCCCGGAGTCCTCGCCGACCGTCCGGGCGTCGTCGTTGGCGACAGGCGGGTCGTTGACGCAGGTGACGTCGATCGTGACCGTGCCGGTGTCGGTCCCACCGTTGCCGTCGGAGACCACGTAGTCGTACGACGCGGGGGCGGGGGAGCACGTGTTGGCGGTCGGGGTGAAGGTGACCTGTCCCGAGGCGATGGCCACGGTCCCGCCCACTGCGTTGCTCGCCGAGGTCACCGTCAAGGTGTCGCCATCGACGTCGATGTCGTTGGCCGCCGGGCTGCCCGCCCCCGTCACCGGGTCGGAGAGCGGCGTGTCCTCACCGGTCGTGCGGGCGTCGTCCACCGCGGTCGGCGCGTCGTTGGCACAGGTGACCGTCACCGACACCGTCGCCGTGCCGCCGCCCGTGACCGTGTAGGTGAACGTGTCGTCCGGAGCGGCCCCCGGAGCGTTGCAGTAGTCCGGGTCCGGCGTGTAGGCGACGTCGGCGGGGGTGAACGTCACCGTCCCGTTGGTGGGCTGGGTGACCCCGGTGACCGCGATCGGGTCGTTCTCCGGGTCGCTGTCGTTGGCCAGCACGTCGAAGGTCGTGACCCCCGAGTCCTCGGCGACCGTCGGACTGTCGTCGACGGCGTCCGGGTCGTCGTCGACGCAGGCCAGGTCCACGGTCACCGTGCCGGTGTCCGTGCCGCCCCCACCGTCGGACGCGGTGTAGCCGAACGTCCCGACATCGTTGCCGCACAGGTTGGTGGCCGGCACGAAGTGGACCTGGCCCCCGGAGATCGAGACCGTGCCACCGGTCGGGTTCGAGACCGCCGACACGACGATCGCGTCGCCGTCCTGGTCGGTGTCGTTGACGGCCGGGCTCCCGGCCCCCGAGACCGGCAGGTCCAGCTGGGTGTCCTCGGTGCCCTCGGCGCCGTCGTCGACGGCGACCGGCGGGTCGTTCGCGTCGGTCACCGTCACCGTGAACGCCTTCTCGGTGACCTCCCCCGCCTCGTCGGTCGCCCGGAGCCGGACCGAGTAGGAGCTCCTGGTCTCGAAGTCGAAACCGATCGCGGACTCCAGGCTGTCGCCGTCCACGCGGAACGACGCGTTGTCGGCGGACCCGGCGCCCGGCACCAGCGAGAACACGTGGCTGTCACCGGCGTCGGGGTCCACCGCCGTCAGGTTGCCGACGTCGGAACCCGGCGGCTCGTTCTCCGACACCGACGACGGGACCAGGGTGATGTCGGTGGGCGGGTCGTTCTGCGCGACCTTCTCGCAGTCGCGCCGGACCCGGTCGGCGGGGTCGGCCGAGACGGTGTCGGGTCCCGGACCACAGCGCACGTCGTCGACGGAGCGGCCGGCGTCCCCGTCCGCCATCACCTGGTCGGCACCCCGGAAGCCGCCCAGGCGGTCGTCCCCGGGCCCACCGACGACCTCGTCGTCGCCGGCGTCGCCGCGCACCACGTCGTCCCCACCGTCACCGAACACCCGGTCGTCACCACGGCCGCCCGCCACCCGGTCGTCGCCCGGACCGCCGCGCACCACGTCGTCCCCACCGCCGCCACGCAGCAGGTCCTGGCCGCCTCGACCCGAGATCGTGTCGTCGCCACCCAGACCGCAGATGACGTCGTCGCCCGCGGTGCCGGTCAGCACGTCGTCGCCCGACGTGCCCACGATGGTGCAGCCACCCGCCTTCGCGGCCGCCGCCGGCGCGGTCAGCAGGACCGGGGCTCCGACGAGCATGACGATGACGGCCAGCGCCACCCTGGCTTCCCTCCGCAGGTGCACCAGCGCAGGCTCTCACCCTGGCAGGTGTAGCGCTATGGCATGTTCGGGTGGTTCCGCGTGACCAAGGAGCCAGCGCCGGACGGCGCTACTCCAGGGGCAGGTACGCCGAGAGGTCGGCGCGCTCGCCGCTGGCCGTGATCGACCCGCCGGCCTCGGCGGCCGCCCACGTCAGGGCGCCGGTCGCGAGGGCCACCCAGGTCTCGGCATCGGTCTCCACCACGGCGGGCGGGGTCCCGCGGGTGTGCCGGACGCCGGGTATCACCTGCACCGCGGCGTACGGCGGGACCCGGACCTCGACCGAGCGACCGGGAGCGCGCTCCTCGAGCACGGCCAGGTAGTGCTTGGTCAGCAGCCGGAGGTCGTCGGCACCGGGCTCGCCGCCCCGGCACCGGGCGAGGGCCGCGGCGACCTCGGCGGCGGGCGCAGGACGCAGACGGGCGGGCACGGCTCAAACCTAGTCTCCGGGGTACCTCCCCCCTCGTGACCGCGGACTGGACGTACGTCGTGGCCGGCGGCTCACTGCTGCTGGCCATCGTGCTGCCCGCGCTGCTCAGCCGCTGGGCCATCTCGGCTCCTCTGGTCCTCCTCGGCGTCGGCATGCTCATCGGCGCCTCGCCGCTTCCCGAGCGCCTGCCGCTCGACCCGCAGGACAACCGGGCGGTGATCGAGCACGTCACCGAGCTGACCGTCCTGGTCGCGCTGATGGGCGTGGGGCTCGCGCTGGACCGGCCGCTGAGCCTGAGGGACCGGGCGTCCTGGGTCAAGTGGGGAGCGACCTGGCGCCTGCTGGCCGTGGCCATGCCGCTCACCATCGCTGCCGTGGCGGTGCTCGGCTGGTCGGTCGGTCTCGCTCCGGCCGCGGCGCTCGTCCTGGGCGCGGCGCTGGCGCCCACCGACCCGGTCCTCGCCTCCGACGTCCAGGTGGCCGGTCCGCAGACCGGTGACCACGAGGTGGACGAGACCGACGAGGTGCGGTTCACCCTCACCTCGGAGGCGGGCCTCAACGACGGCCTCGCCTTCCCCTTCGTCTATGCCGCGATCCTGCTGGCGACCGAGGGCGGGGTGTCGGAGTGGGCGCTGAAGTGGGTGGGCTTCTACCTGGTCGCGAAGGTGCTCATCGGCGTCGTCGCGGGGCTCGCGGTGGGCCGGGCCCTGTCGTACATCGCCTTCCGGTCCGAGAGCAGGTCTCTGCGGGTCGCCGAGAGGGGCGAGTCACTGATGGCCCTCGCCGCTCTCGTGACCGCGTACGGCGTCGGGGAGGTGGCCGGCGGCTACGGCTTCCTCTCGGTGTTCGTCTGCGCGATGACCTTCCGCTCCGCCGAGCGCTCCCACGACTACCACGCGGCGATGCACGAGGTGGCCGAGCGCCTCGAGCGGCTGCTCACCCTCTTCGTGCTGCTGGTGCTGGGGATCGCCCTCACCCGGGGCATCCTCGACGCCCTCGACTGGCAAGGCGTCCTGGTGGGCCTGTCCCTGATCCTCGTGATCCGGCCGCTGGCCGGGGTCGTCGCGCTGGCACCGTGGGCGGGCTCCGCCGCCGATCGCGGCGGCCTGATCCCGCAGGAGCGCTGGGCCGTGGCCTTCTTCGGGGTCCGCGGGGTGGGCTCGCTGTACTACCTCGCGTACGCCGCCGGCGAGGCCCCCGCCCTGGGCGGGGACTGGCTGTGGGCGACGGTGTCGTTCACCATCGTCGTCTCGGTCGTCCTGCACGGTGTGCTGTCCACACCGGTGATGACCCGTCTCGACCGGCTGCGGTCCGCTAGGTGACCGACTCACCGAGCTCGGCGAGCAGGTTGCGGAGCCGGTCGCCCGCCCGGTCGATGGCCTCCAGCGCGAACTGGACCTGGTAGGGCAGCTCGTCGGTCGACTCGTGGAGCATCTCGGCGTAGCCCAGCAGCGTGGTGAGCGGGGTCCGGATCTCGTGGTGCACCCGCTCGAGCAGCAGCCGTCGCTCGTCGGTGGCCTCCTGCCGGGCCGCGACCTCGGCGGTCACGTCCTGGACGAAGACGATGGCCCCGGCGACGTCCGCGTTGTCGTCCTCCATCGGTGAGGCGTTGCACCGCAGGTGCAGCACGGTCCCGTCCGGTTTGCGGACGAGGACCAGCTCGTCCCGGACGACCTCTCCGTGCCGGGCCCGGACCAGGGGGATCTGCTCGGTCGGGAGCTGCAGGCCGCAGTCGTCGATCATGTCGAAGGCGATCGCGTACTCGTCCTCCTGCAGCGGGGTGAAGCTGCGTCCGAGGATCTCCTGGAGCACCGGGGTCACCAGCGTCAGCCGACCGTCAGCGTCACACGCCGCGACGCCGACGGCGGTGTGCCGCAACGCGTGCTCGAGCGGCAGCGAGCGCAGCGCGTCGAGAGTGCCGAGCTCCGTGTTCACCTGCGGCTCCCTCAGAGGTCCCCCCGGCCCTCGCTCTCAGTGCGGTCGTTCGGTGTCCCCACCGCCACCACGGTAGGTCCGCTTCCCCCGTCCCGTGGCTGAACCCGCGAAGTCACGGGTGGACCGCCGCGAACCGACGGGACGCCCGCTGGAGCAGGTCGACCAGCTCGGGCGGTCCGTCGACGGTGAAGTCCCGGTCGAGCTGGGTGAGCACCATCACCGGCCACTCGAGCGCATCGACGTTCATCTCGAGCAGGCAGGCCCCGTCGCTGCCCGACGCCACGCCCCAGTGGCCGACGGCATCGGCCACCTCCGCCACCGTCGCGTCCAGGCGCACCCGCACGGCGTACCGCTGCGGCATCCGCCGGATGCCCGACTGGACGAACGTGAGCGCGTCCTCGGCAGGCAGGTCACGGGGCCGGAACCGCTGGCCGGTCGTCCGGGGATCACTGATCCGGTCGACGCGGAAGGACCGCCAGTCCTGGCGGTCGCGGTCGTACGCGACGAGGTACCACCGGCGGCCGAGGGTGACCAGCCGGTGGGGTTCGACCCAGCGGTCGGTCGGGTCCGGGTCCGGTCCGCCCCGCGGCGGCGCGGTGTAGGTGAACTTGAGGGGCTCGTCGTCGCGGCAGGCCTGGGCGAGGGTCGCCAGCAGGGACGGGTCGAGCTCGGGCCCGCCGCGCCAGGGCAGGTTGTCCGTCTGCGACCGGATCGCGTCCATCTGCCGGCGCAGCCGGGGCGGCATCAGACCGATCACCTTGGTCAGCGCCTGCAGCGACGACTCCTCCAGGCCGGCGATCGAACCAGCGGCGGCCGACTGGAGGCCGACCGCGATCGCGACCGCCTCCTCGTCCTCGAGCAGGAGCGGCGGGAGCGCCCCTCCCGCCCGCAGCTGGTAGCCGCCGGCGACGCCGCGGACCGCGTCCACGGCGTAGCCGAGCTCGCGCAGCCGGTCGATGTCGCGGCGCAGGGTGCGGGGGCTGACCTCGAGCCGGCTGGACAGCTCTGCGCCGGGCCAGTAGCGGTGGGTCTGCAGCAGCGAGAGCAGCCGCAGCATCCGGGCGCTGGTGTTCATGCGCTCGAGACTATTTCAGATTGCGGTCAGGTAGTGACCTAGATCGCCACCAGGCTGATGGCATGACCACTCCGTCCAGCAGTCCGGTGATCCGGACCCGCGGGTTGACCCGCCACTTCACCCGACACAAGACCACGGTCGAGGCCGTCCGCGGTCTCGACCTCGAGATCGCCCAGGGCGAGCTCGTCGCCTTCCTCGGTCCCAACGGCGCCGGCAAGTCCACGACGCTGCGGATGCTCACGACCCTGCTGCCGCCGACCTCCGGCACCGCCGAGGTCGCCGGGTACGACGTGGTGCGCGAGCACCGCGACGTCCGGCGCTCCATCGGCTACGTCGGCCAGGGCAACGCGGCCGGCCACGCCCAGCGCGGCCGCGACGAGCTCGTCAGCCAGGCCCGGGCCTTCGGGATGACCCGCCGCCGGGCCCACGAACGCGCCGACGAGCTCATCGCGGCGTTCGACCTGACCGAGCAGGCCGGGCGGCCGGTCTCGACGCTCTCCGGCGGCCAGCGGCGCCGGCTCGACGTCGCGATCGGGTTGGTCCACACGCCGCGGATCCTGTTCCTCGACGAGCCGTCGACCGGGCTCGACCCCCAGAACCGCGTCAACCTGCAGGAGCAGATCACCCGGCTGCACGCCGAGCAGGGGACCACGATCGTGCTGACGACGCACTACCTCGAGGAGGCGGACACCATCGCCGACCGGGTGGTGGTCATCGACCACGGCGTCGTCATCGCCGACGACTCCGCGGCCCGGCTCAAGTCGTCGCTGGGCGACCTGGTCCGGCTCGGCTTCGGCACGCCGGCCGACGCGACCGTCGGCGCGGAGCGCGCCGGCTCGATCCCGGGCGCGGTCGTGGAGCTCGACGACCTGGAGGTGCGGCTGCGGGTCGCCCACGGCCGCGACCTGGCGGCCGGCCTGGTCACCGACCTGGCCTGGCAGGGCACACCGGTCGAGCGGATCGAGGTCGTCGGGCCAACCCTCGACGACGTCTTCCTCGACCTGACCGGGCGCAGCCTCCGTGAGACCGACGAGAGCAAGGGAGCAGCAGCATGACGACGTACGCCGACGACCTGACCATCCGCAGGACCCCGGTCCCGACGGCCGAGCTGCGGGCACCGGGGGTGCTGGCCGACACCTGGAACGTGATGGTCCGCGAGCTCAAGCCGGTGTTCCGCGAGCCCGCCTCCGTCTTGTTCGCGATGGTGCAGCCGCTGGTCTTCCTGGCGCTGTTCGCACCGCTGCTGCCCGAGGTCGAGGGTGGTGGGTCGGCACTGCAGTGGTTCGTGCCCGGCATCGTGGCGATGACCGCGCTGGTGGGTGCGTCGTTCACCGGCGCCAACCTGACCCAGGAGATCGTGACCGGCTCGCACGAGCGGCTGCTGGTGTCACCGCTCTCGCGCAGCTCGCTGCTGGTCGGCCGGGCGCTCAAGGAGGTCGTCCCGATGCTGATGCAGGCCGCGATCATCGTCGCTGTCGTGACGCCGTTCAGCTTCGACCTGCACCTGGGGCACGTCCTGGTCGGCGTCGCCCTGCTGTCGTTCTTCAGCGTCGGCGTCGGCGCGCTCAGCTTCGCGCTCGCGCTGGCTGCGAAGGACCAGGACTGGTTGTTCTGGACGGTGCAGCAGACGCTCATCTTCCCGCTCCTGCTGCTGGCCGGGGTGTTGTTGCCGTTGGACGGCGCGCCGGGCTGGCTGCAGACGGCGTCGGACCTCAACCCGTTGAAGTACGTCATCGAGGCCGAGCGCGCCCTCTTCGCCGGCGACTTCCCGGCCGACACCGTGCTCGCCGGCTTCGGCGCCTCGGCGGTCGTCGCCGGGTTCGGGCTGTGGGTGGGGCTGAAGGCGATGCGGCGTACCGGCTGACACGTGAGGCCCGGGCGTCAGGCCGTGGCCGGGTCCTCCAGGACCGCACAGAGGTACTGGAGGGCCCTGGCCGCGTACAGGCCGTCCTCCACCCGCTCGTCGTAGCTGAACTTCAGCGAGGCCACCCGGGCCACCACCGGTTCGCCGTCCCTGGCCACGACCTCGTCGTGGACCAGCCCGACCGCGCAGAACAGCGGGATCGTCCCGTAGTCGTAGAGGTGGTGGAAGCCCGCGTCGATGCCGACGCTGCCGAGGTTGGTGACGAAGACGCTGGCGAAGAAGGGATCCCCGTCGATGAGCGACCGGGGCAGGAGGTTGAGGGCGTTGGCGGCCTCGGCCAGGCACACGACCCCGCGCCGCAGCAGCGGAGGAAGGTGGAGGAACAGCCCGAGCTCCTTGTCGGTGAGATCCTCCGCCGCCCCGGACCGGGCGGCGGTCACCGAGGTCTCGATGTCCCGCACGAACTCGGCGAAGGGCTGGGCCGGGTCGCACTGGTGCTTCACCTCCACCAGCGTGCCGTCGTCGGACAGCTCGGTCTTGACGGTGAAGGAGATCCAGATGCCGTCGCGGTCGTAGAGGCGACCCCCGGAGACGAAGCGGTTGAGGTGTGGGTGCCGGTCGAACATCCGGCCCAGCGCCCAGAGAACGACGTGGAACAGCGTGGGGTGCAGGTCGGGGTGGGCGGCTCGGGTCGAGGCGACGAAGCGCATCGCCGGGTCGACCTCGAACACCTGGTCCAGGTAGACGGTGGAACCCGTGCGGGTCGGCATCAGCGCCGGCATGAACCGCCGGTACGCCGGCACCCCGTTCGCCAGGTGACCGTCCGGGCGTGCGATCGCCCCGACCAGGTCGAGTGGCGCCAGGAGTCGCATGCTCCGAGCGTGCGAGCCCCGCAGCGGTGCGACCAGGGCCGAACGTCACACGGTGGTGGGCCGACGGCCCAGCCGCTCGGCCTCGAACCGGCGGATGCGGCGGTCGAGGAGCCCGGGGTACTCCAGGGGCAGGTAGTGCGTGGCTCCCTCGACGACCAGGAGCTCGGCGCCCGGGATGGCGGCGGCGGTCGCCCGGAGGGTGCTGGTGGGCAGGAACAGGTCGCGCGTGCCCCCGACGACGAGGCTGGGGACGGTGACGTCACCGAGCCGGGGCCCGGCGTCGTGCCGGGACATCGCGCGGATCGTCCGCATGTAGAGGCGCCAGTCCAGCCGGGCGAACTCCCCGGCCAGGGCGCCGAAGGTCTCGAGGTCGCAGGAGGGCGCGACCACGCCGAGCCGACGCAGGACGTGTGGTCCGCGGGGTACGCCGGCCAGCAGTCTCAGTGCCGCACCGAAGGGACCGGCGCCGGCCTCCACGACGTGGGTCGCGGGCGGGATCAGGACCCGGCTCAGCGGCGAGTCCAACACGCCTGCCAACGGGTCCCCCGGAGCGCCGGCCACGAGCACCAGGCCGGCCACCAGGTCCGGCTCGGCGAGCGCCGCCTCCACGGCCACCTGCACCCCCATGCTCCACGCGATGACCAGGGCCGGCTCCTCGCCGGTCCAGCGCAGCACCCGGACGAGGTCCGCGGCATGGTCGTGGATGGTGACCGCGTCCGGGTCGGACGGGGGGCCGGACCGGTAGAGGCCGCGGTAGTCGAAGGAGACGACCCGATGACCCGTCCCGAACCGGGCCAGGAAGGGCGCCCATGCGCGCAGCGATCCGCCGAGTCCGTTGGCCAGCACCACAGGCCGGCCCTCACCCAGCTCCTGGACGGCCAGATCGACGCCGCCGTGGCCGACGAGCCGCTCCTCGCGAAGAGCCGGCAGCTCAGCCGAACCGGTCGTTCCCGCCACGGCAACATCAGACCGAGCGCGGCGGTGCCGAGCCAGGGGCGAAGGTCCCCAGCACCTCGTCCGGCGGGTCCTAGGCTGCGGGTCGTGGACGTGGCAGTGAAGGAGCCGCTGGAGGCGGCGGCCGTCCGCGAGACGGTCGAGGAGCTGCACGAGCGGATCGGCGCGCGGTTCCCCGAGCGCGGGTTGCGCGGGGTGGCCGGCGACCTGCTCCTGCTCATCGACCAGGTGCAGGCGAGCAATGCGGCCGCTGCCGTTCTCCATGTGGTCGGAATCCTTCTTGAAAG
>NZ_JAEMSS010000083.1:14670-17811 GCF_016462705.1 Nocardioides sp.
CATCGACCAGGTGCAGGCGAGCGCCACGGACAGCCAGGGCCGGGTGCGTTTCATCCGCCTGCTGTCGCGGGTGGCGATGCTCGCCATCCTGGCCGCGACCGGGGCGGCGGTGGTGCTGGCCACGGCCGACGCGGTCCAGCTCGACGACCTCGACTCGTTCCAGCTGCTGCCGCTCATCGAGACAGTGATCAACGACGTCGTCTACGCCGGCATCGCGGTCTTCTTCCTCTACTCCTTCCCGGAACGGCTGCGCCGCGGCCAGCTGCTCAACCTGCTGTTCCAGCTGAGGTCCACGGCGCACATCATCGACATGCACCAGCTGAGCAAGGACCCCGAGCAGCTGCGGCCGACGTACATCCCGACGAAGGTGAGCAGGCCGCTCGACCTCACCCGGGACGAGATGGAGCGCTACCTCGACTACTGCTCGGAGCTGCTGAGCCTGGTCGGCAAGGCGGCAGCCCTGTGCGCCGAGGAGTCCCGCGACGACGTGGTGCTGGACACCGTCTCTCGGATCGAGACACTCACGGTCGGGCTGTCGCGCAAGATCTGGCAGAAGATCAGCAACCTGCCCCCGCCGGGGGAGGCCATGCCCCCGGCCGGTCGCTCACCCAAGCCGATCGAGTATCCCGAGCTGCGTCCGCCAGGCGGCTGACCCGGGATCGATCACCACGAAGTGGTCACCGTCGACCTCGACGAGCTCGGCGCCGCCGCCGGCGGCGAGCGCGGCGTCCACGTAGTCCTGCGACTGACGGATCGGGACGATGCCGTCGTCGACGCCGTGCACACAGAAGACCGGTACGCCGAGGGGCACCTGCTGGAGCGGGTCGACGTCCTCGTCGGCGGGGCCGGCGCGGTGGCCGAGCAGCGCCTCCACGGCGCCGCCGCCCAGCCCCAGCTCGGTGGCGCCGACCAGGTCGAGGACGCCGGCCTGCGAGATCGCCGCCGTCACCGGCACCCGCGACGGCCACCCGTCGTACCTGCCACGCCCGGCCGCCCACACCGCGAGGTGGCCGCCGGCCGAGTGGCCGAGGGTGACGACGGTCGTGAGGTCGAGACCCAGGTCGGCGAGCTTGTCGATGCCCGCTGAGACGTCGTCGAAGGTCTGGGGACGTCCGCCACCGTTCCCGACCCGGCGGTACTCGAGGTTCCACGCCGCCCAGCCCTGCTCGGCGAGGGACGCGGCCAGCGGACGCCCCAGGTCCAGGTCGTACGCCGCCTTCCAGAAGCCCCCGTGGATCACCACGACCACGCCCCGCGGCGTTGCCGTCGGCAGGGTCAGCTCGCCGAACTGGCTCGGGTCGTCGCCGTAGGCGACCCGGCTCTCGCGGGAGGTGGAGGCGGGCACGGAGTCATCCTCCCCGCAGGCGGCGACGAGGGCACCGCCGAGCGGTGCGGCGAGCAGGGCACGACGGCGCAGGCGCATGCCCGGCGTTCGGAGCCACGGCCGCTCCGGACCGGTCAGCGGGCGAGCATGTGCACCGTCCAGGTCACCCGCTCGGCGGGGACGGTCGGGCCGTAGGCGACCCCACCCACGCACAGCTCACCGGTGGTCAGCGTGTGCGTCCCCGACTGGAGGAAGTCCTGGGTGACGATCTGGACCGCCCCGGCGTCCGCGCTGGCCGGGACGTTGGTGAGCGTGGCTGTCTTGGGCGCGCCGTCGAGGTAGATCCCGACCTGGCCCTGGGCGCCGCCGGCGCAGTCGACGCCGAGCTCGCCGGCGAAGAACTCGATCGCCAGCTTGGAGTTGCGCGGCAGCGTGAACTGGAACGAGTTGAGGCCCGGTCCCTGCGCCGTGACCGGCGGGGTCCCCGCACCGACGTTGCTGAAGATGATGTCCGCGTCCTGCGGCACGACGCTGTCGTTGATGTCGGCTCGGGTGATCGTGTCGTCCTTGATGTCCGCGCCCAGCAGCGTCCCGTCCTGGATGTCCGTGGTGGTGACCGAGCTGTCGCCGATCTCCAGCGAGGACACGGCGTTGGTCCCGATGTCGTCGGAGTTGACGGTGCCGGACTTGATGTCGATCGACTTGACCGAGTTGTTCTTGAGCTTGACGGAGGTGACCGCGTTGTTGGCCAGCTTCTTGGTCGTCACGGAGCCGTTGGCGATCCGCTCGGCGGCGTACGCGGATCCGGTGGACAGCGCGACGACCAGAGCGAGGTAGGCGACGGCGTTCTGGCGGAGGTGTCGAAGGGGCATGGCTCGAATCTGCCACACGACGGCCCAGCCGGAACGAGCCAAGGGCCGTCATTCCCTCGGCTTGTATTCGATCAGATGTTCGGTTATAGTCGTAGCACGATGACTCTCATGGCCGACCAGCTCCCCGACTCAGCACCGCTGGGGCGGGACCTGCTGACCCGGGTGCGGGAGCGCCGCCGGGCCGCGGACGCGGCGGAGGTGGAGGTTCTCGAGCTGGCCCTGGAGTTCGCGCACGCGCACCCGGGACTGCCGGGGCAGGAGTCCTGGGAGCCGGTCGAGGCGCCGTCGTGGCTGGAGGACACCACCGACCAGCTCCCCGAGGAGGACCGGGAGTGGATCGGCCTGCCCGCGGTCCGCTGGGACGCCCCGGCGGCGTTCGCGGCCGCCAACGACATGACCACCACCGCAGGCCGGGCGGTGATCCGTGACGTACTCGTCCTGGCGCACCGGACCCCCCGGTTCTGGGAGCAGGTCCGGGCCGGCAAGGTCGCCGCTTGGCGGGCCCGCACCGTGGCCCAGGCCCTGCTCGGTCAGCCCGCCGACGTGTGCCGCTACGTCGACCAGCAGGTCACCGAGCGGGTCGCCGAGTCCGGCACGATCGGCCCGGTCGTCCTCGAGCGGCTCGTCGACCAAGCGATGCTCCGGTTGCACGCCGAGCAGCGCGAGCTCGAGCAGTTCCTCGCACTCGACGCCCGGCACGTGACGATCGACGCCGCCTCGATCAACTACACCGGGATCGGTGCCATGGATGCCAAGGCGGACTGGGCGGACCTGGCCCCGTTCGACGAGACGCTGTCCGCGGTGGCCGAGGTCCTGTCCCACCTGCCCGAGCACGAGCACGACTCCCTCGACGTCCGCCGCTCGATCGCGCTCGGGATCCTGGCCGACCCCGCCCGCGCCCAGGCCCTCCTGGCCGGCGACCTCGACGCCACCCCGACCCGGACC
>NZ_JAEMSS010000256.1 GCF_016462705.1 Nocardioides sp.
CTCTTCTGCTGACCGAATTTCCTTCATAGCACTCACCTCACGGGTGAGCTTGGCGGCGCGGGTGTTGCGCTTGCCCTTCGCCTTGTCCCCGTCGCGGAACCGGTTCTTCCCCGTGCAGTCCTTCGCGCCGGCCTTCTTCGAGGTCTCGGAGGCGGACGGCGTCGTGTCGGCGCCGGCCTGCGTCGCGGTGTCCCCGTCACCGCCGGAGCCGTCGCTCGACCAGCTCAGCACCCGGCCGAAGCCGAGGACCAGCAGCACGGCGACCGTGAGGACCGCGAGCCGCCGACGCCGGTAGACGTGGGCAGGCACGGGTCCGCGCGTGCGTGATCCACGGGCCGACGGCATGGGGCCACGGTAGGGAGCGGACCGCCTCGGGCGGGGTACCCACGCCGAGTCACACCCGTAACACCGACCACAATGGCCCGGATGCCCGGGAACGATGCCCTCACCGAGCCGCTGCTCGCATGGTACGACGCCCACGCCCGCGAGCTGCCGTGGCGCGGGCCGTCGGCCAGCCCGTGGTCGGTCCTGGTCTCGGAGTTCATGCTCCAGCAGACGCCCGTGGCCCGGGTCGTCCCGGTGCACGAGGAGTGGCTGACCCGGTGGCCGTCCCCGGCAGCACTGGCCGCCGAGCCGGCCGGCGAGGCGGTCCGGGCCTGGGGCCGGCTCGGCTACCCGCGCCGCGCCCTCCGGCTGCACGCGGCGGCGACCGCCATCGTCGAGCGGCACGGCGGCGCGGTGCCGTCGGCGTACGACGAGCTCGTGACCCTGCCCGGCGTCGGTGACTACACCGCGGCGGCCGTGGCGACGTTCGCCTTCGGCCGGCGGCACGTGGTGCTCGACACCAACGTCCGGCGGGTGCTGGCCCGGCTCCTGGCGGGGCAGGAGCTGCCTGCGCCATCGGTCACCCGCGCCGAGCGGGACCGCGCGGCGGGAGTGCTGCCCGACGACGAGGTCACCGCGGCGACCTGGTCGATCGCGCTCATGGAGCTCGGCGCGCTCGTCTGCACCGCGCGGGCACCCGCCTGCGGGGACTGCCCGGTGTCCGGCGCGTGCACCTGGCGGTCGGCCGGCTACCCGTCGTACGACGGGCCGGCGCGACGCGCCCAGGCCTGGGCCGGCACCGACCGGCAGTGCCGCGGGCGGCTGATGGCCGTCTTGCGCGAGAGCGAGGGCCCGGTGCACCTCTCGCGTCTCGACGCGGCGTGGGCGGACTCAGGCCAGCGGACCCGCTGCCTCGCGGGACTCCTCGAGGACGGACTAGCCGTCCGGGTCGGCCCCGACACCGTCGCCCTCCCCTGACTTGTCGGCCTTGGCGGGAGTACGCAGCAGCTCCTCGGGCAGGGTCCACACCGCCCGGGCCCGCTCGGCCAGCGCCGCGTGCGCGGGGTCGGCCGCGAGCCGGTCGGCGGCGACGCCCAGCCGGGTGACCATCCCTCGCGACGTCCGCCCGGTGTGGAAGGGCCACTTGTTCTCTGGCTCGATGGCCCCCAGCATGGCCCGGATGCCGGACTCCCGGTCCGGCGCCAGCGGCTGAGGACGGTGCTTGCCCGCGAGCGGGTCGATCCTCTCGAGCAGACCCAGGTCACGCAGGGTCTCGAAGTCGTCCTCGGTCGTGCGCTCGAAGATGCGCAACAGGTAGTCGCGCAGCTTGCGCTCGGGCAGGCCCGCCTCGAGCAGGGTGCGCAGGGCCACCGCGGTGGGCTCACGCCCCGGCCGGAAGCTCACCTTGGTCCCGGACTCCAGGATGTTGGTCCACTTCCGCACGAACTCGTCGCCCGACCACGACTCGTAGTGCAGCAGCCGCGCGAGGTCGTCGTCGGAGGCGGACGGCACCTGCTCCTGGTCGACGTCGTGCACCGCGTGCAGCGTGATCCACCGGTCGAGCGCGGGCCTCAGACCGGACTTGCCCTCCACGTGGCCGTGGAAGTATCGGCCGTTGGCGGGCTCGTCGAGCACGCCCAGCACCTGCAGCAGCACCAGCTCGTCGGGCTTGAGGAGCCGCTTGAAGTGCGTGACCTCGCCACCCGGCCACTTCTTCCGGCTGACCGCCTCCAGCGGGGTCGCGCGCACCACCGAGACCTCGGCGGGCAGTGCCGCCAGGGCCGTCCGGTCGACCTGGAGCGCCTCGTCGCCGTCGATGTGGAACAGCCAGTCGTCGCTGGCCCGGTCGACCGCCAGGAGCGCCTTCACCACGTTCGCGTTGATGCGCTGCCTGGCGTTGAGCTGCCGGGGCCGCTTCCCCTGCCACCAGCTCTCCCCGGTCGCGATCGCCGTCACGTGCGGCTGCCGGTCGAGGGCCGCGGTGACCCGGGGCCGGGCGTCGTCGACGAACAGGAACATGTGGTCGACGCCGCCGGCCAGGTTGCGGGCCACGAACTGCTTGAGGCTGGGCACGGTGTCCTTGACCGTGCTCACCGTGAACAGCATGCGAGGGACCCTATCCGGGTACTCCGAAAGTTCCGCATGCCTCGTGATGGTCACCTAAGGTGGCCGCTCCGACGCTCACTCGTGGACAGGGACCAGCTTCGTTGATCGCCTCACCAGCACGCCCGTCGCTCCGGCGAGCGCTCGGCCTCCTGGTCTCGACCCTCGCCGCCTCACTGGTGCTGTCGCTGGCCCCGGCCACGGCCGCCGTCACGGCGGAGGACGAAAGGACGTCGACGTACAGCCCCCCGCTGGGCGCGGTCTTCTCCAGCCCGCTGGACCGCAACGGCGGCCGGGAGATCCTCCAGCAGGTCTACCGCTCCATCTACGCCTCCCCCAAGGGCTCGACGATCCGGCTCGTGGTCTGGAACTTCGCCGACCCGGCGATCACCACCGCGCTGATCGCCGCCGAGAAGCGCGGGGTGCACGTGCAGGTCGTCACGGCCGAGAGCACAAAGAACAAGCAGTGGTACCGGATCCGCGACGCGCTGTCGAAGAACACCAGCGACCGGAGCTTCGCCGTGCGCTGCCACAACGCGTGCCGCACCGACCGGTTCGTGATGCACGCCAAGATCTTCCTGTTCAGCAAGGCCGGCAAGCGCCGGCACGTGAGCATGTTCGGCTCAACGAACCTCACGAAGGCGGCCGGCAACCGGCAGTGGAACGACCAGACGACCACCGCCAACAAGGGCCTCTACGACTTCTTCGTCGAGACGTTCAAGGAGTACGCCGCCGACCGGCCGGTGTCGGACGGCGGCGAGGTCTACGACAACGGCCGCTACCAGGTCGTCCTGTTCCCGGTGCCCGAGACCAACCCCATCGCCGAGGCGCTGGAGAAGGTCAAGTGCCACCCGCCCAAGGGCAGCGGCGTCAAGGGCCGCACGGTGGTGAGGATCGCGATCGCCGGCTGGTTCGACGAGTTCGGTCTCAACATCGCCCGTCAGGTGCGCCGGCTGTGGGACAACGGCTGTGACCTGCGCATCGTCACCACGCTCGCGGGCCGCAAGATCAACCGGGTGCTGAAGCAGCGCTACGGTCGGGGCCGGGTGCCGATCCGCCAGGTGACCATCGACAAGGACGGCGACCGCATCCCCGAGTACTACATGCACATGAAGTCGATCGCGGTCGACGGCCACTACGACGGCGACCCCCGCGCGCACATGCTGTTCACGGGTTCGCCCAACTGGAGCGGGGAGGCCCGGTCGTCCGACGAGGTGTGGGTGACGGTGCGGGACGCCAGGCAGCTGGTCAAGGACTACATCCGGTTCACGGACCGGATGTTCTCCGGCCCGTTCGCACACGGCCGCATCCAGAACATGCACCGGCCGTTGACGGGTGCCGCGCGCTTCCACGGGTACTACGAGCTCTCCTGAGCCTCCGCCTGGACGAGGCTGAGCCCGAGACACCGATCGGTGTCTCGGGCTCAGTCTGTGATCACGCGGGCGGCGGGCCGAGGCCCGCGACGCCTCACTCGTCCGGTGTGGCCCGCGGAACGTCGATCGGGCCCTCGGAGTCGTCCGGGCCCTCGACCGGCGACGCGTCGCCCACCGCCACCTCGGCGGTCTCGAACGGCGGCAGGTCGGGCAGCTCGCCGACCTTCTGCCCCTCGAAGGTGAACGTCGCAGTCGGACCCTCGCCCTCGACGTCGACCAGCACGATCTGACCCGGGCCGACCTCGCCGTAGAGCATCTTCTCGGCGAGGATGTCCTCGATCTCGCGCTGGACGGTGCGGCGCAGCGGCCGGGCGCCCAGCACCGGGTCGAAGCCCCGCTCGGCGAGCAGGTTCTTCGCGTTCTGGGTCAGCTCGATTCGCATGTCGCGGTCGCGCATCCGCAGCTCCACCGAGGCGATCATGTTGTCGACCATGTGGACGATCTGCTCGCGGGTCAGTGGCGGGAACACGATGATCTCGTCGACGCGGTTGAGGAACTCGGGACGGAAGTGCTGCTTGAGCTCCTCCTGCACCTTGCTCTTCATCCGCTCGTAGGACCCCGCGGCGTCGCCGGACTGCTGGAAGCCGAGGTTGATGCCCTTGGCGATGTCCTTGGTGCCGAGGTTGGTGGTCATGATGATCACGGTGTTCTTGAAGTCCACGACCCGGCCCTGCGAGTCGGTCAGGCGGCCTTCCTCCAGGATCTGCAGCAGGCTGTTGAAGATGTCCGGGTG
>NZ_JAEMSS010000257.1 GCF_016462705.1 Nocardioides sp.
CCCCCGGTGCCCCCGGCCGCGACCTGGCAGCCGCGTCCGCGGAACCCCCGCAAGCGCGGGCCGATCCTGTTCTGGTGGACCGTGGCGCTGGCCGCGCTCGGCATCGGGGTGCTGGGCATCGCCGACCTGGCCGGCGCCGGTGTGGACGACTCCGCCTACCCGGCCCTGGTCCTCGGTGTCAGCGGCGTGATGCTGCTGGTCGGCGCGTTCTACGGACGGGCGGGGGGCATCATCGCCCTCGGTCTCATCGCCGCGCTCAGCACGGCCGGCGCCACGGCCAGCAGCCGCTGGGACGAGCGCGTGGTCCGGATGCCCGCCTCCGCGGCGCAGGTCCAGGACCGCTACGAGATCGGTGCGGGTGAGCTGGTCCTCGACCTGACCGACGTGACCGACCTGCAGGCGCTCGACGGACGCACGATCGAGGTGCGGGCCGGGGCCGGCAGCATCGAGGTCAAGCTCCCGGAGGGTCTCGACGTCGACGTCGCCGCGAACGTCGGTCTCGGTGACGCCGAGGTCTTCGGCGACCGGCAGGACGGCGGCGGGGTCGACATCACCGGGTCGCACGACGGCGGCGTCAGCGCCCCCGACATCGACCTGGACATCGAGCTCGGGCTCGGCGAGATCGACGTCAACGTCGTGACCTCGTCAGGCAGCACGACCGGCCGCACGACAGGAGAGCTCCGATGAGCGAGACGCACAGCGAGCCCGGCGCGTTCGCCGCCGGTCGACACCCCGTCAACATCGGGCACCTCGTGATGGGCCTGGCCTTCGTCGCGATGGTGGGGATCTGGTCCCTCGTCGTCAACGACGTGGTCGGCGACGAGGAGATCAACTGGCTCCTCCCCGTGCCCTGGGTGTTCGCCGGCCTCGGTGGCCTGGTGGCCCTCGCGGTCAGCGGCAGCCGCAGGCACGCGACCCGAGCCACCGGCTGGGTCGACAGCTCCGTCCCGGCGGAGGTCGAGGACCCGGCCGAGGCCAGCGAGACCGTAGAGACCACCGAGACCGCCGAGACCGGGGAGCAGGCCCAGGACGACCGGGCCTGAGCTACCCCACCACCCGTGCTGGCCGCCAGGCATCCCTGGCGGCCAGCGCCAGGTCCGGGTGGTCGCAGAAGACGCCGTCGACCCCGGCGTCGAGCAGCACGGCGAGCTCGCCGGCGGCGTCGCCCCGGCGCTCGGGATCCTCACCCCGCCGGAAGCGAGGTGAGAGGAAGCGGTTCTCCTCACGCAGGGTCCAGGCGAGCACCTGCAGCCCGGCCAGGTGGGCGTGGTCGACCAGCGCCTCGGCCAGGCTCGGGCGGCCGAGCAGCCGCACCTTGGCCAGGCCGACCGCGTCGGCGTACCGCGCCACCGTGCGCAGGCCGCGGGGAGACACCAGGTCGTCGTAGGTGGTGGGGTCGCCGATCGCGGCCAGGTCGGCGGGGGCCCCGGACGCCTCGACGAGCTGCACCAGCCGCAGGTCGGTGCGCTCGCGCAGGCGGTGCAAGGAGGTCGGCTCGAAGGACTGGAGGTGCACGCCCGACTCGCGCCGGTCGAGGCCGTGGTCGCGCAGGGCGGCCAGCACCGCGCCCTCGAGGTCCAGTCCCGACCCGGCCAGGCGGGACGAGTCCTTGAGCTCGAGGTGCAGGCCGATCCGCCTCCCCAGCCGACGCGACTCCGACGTCACGAGGAGCAGCAGCTCGTCGAGGGTGATGATCTCCTCGGCACCGTCCCACCGGGTGTTGCGCGGCCGGGTCCCGGGGATCCGCTCGACCGTCCGCAGGGTCTTCAGCTCCGCCAGCGTGAGGTCCTCGACCCGGCGGCCGGCGAGACCGGGGTGGTCGGCGATGTCCGTGGTGGCGGCGAGATCCGGCTCGTGCCGCACGACGACGACCCCGTCACGGGTCATGACCAGGTCGGGCTCGACGGCGTCCACGCCCATGGCGATCGCCAGCAGGTAGGACGACCGTGTGTGCTCGGGTCGGTAGCCCGGCGCCCCGCGATGCCCGATGATCGTGGCCACACCCCAAGGAGAGAGGCACGGGATGGCGACGCGGCGGAGACGACGTGAACGCCGGGTGAGCACCGGATGGCAAGGTGGAGCGCCGTGACCCTCCCCCGCATCGGTTCCCTGGTCCCGCTGCCGGTCGCCGACCACGCCCACCTGCTCGCGCCTCCGGTCGCCGACGCCCTGGTCTCGTGGGCGCACTCGGACGAGGTGGCCGTCGTCGAGATCGACCCGGACGTCGCGGACACGGCCGCGATGAGCGCGGCCTACGACCTGCCGATGGCGACCGGGGCCAACTGCGTGGTCGTCGCCGGCCGCCGCGACGGCGAGGAGCGGGTCGCCGCGTGCCTGGTGCGCGCCGACACCCGTGCCGACGTCAACAACCTGGTGAAGCGGACCCTCGACGTCCGCAAGGCGTCGTTCCTCGCGATGGACCGGGCCGTGGCCGAGTCCGGCATGGAGCACGGCGGCATCACGCCGATCGGCCTGCCCCCGGGGTGGCGGGTGCTCGTCGACCCCCGGGCGCTCGAGATCGAGGTGGCGGTGATCGGGTCCGGGGTGCGCCGGTCCAAGCTGCTCGTGCCGGGCCACCTGCTGGGTGTGCTGCCCCGCGCCGAGGTCGTCGAGGGCCTGGCGGGTACCGCTCCCGGATGAGTCACCGGGACGCCGACCGCGACGACGGCAGGGACGAGACCGAGACCGAGCGCGCGGACCGCAAGTGGAACGACATGCTCCAGGAGCTGCGCGTGATCCAGACCGGCGCCCAGCTGACCGCCGGCTTCCTGCTCACCCTCCCCTTCCAGGAGCGCTTCGAGGACCTGACCACCGGGCAGAGGAACTCCTACCTGGTGCTCGTCGTGCTGGCGGCGGTCATCACCGCGATGGTCCTGTCTCCCGTCGCCATCCACCGGCGGCTCTCCGGCCGCCAGGTGAAGGACCGGCTGGTGCGGGCCTCGCACGTCATCATGCGCACCGTGCTGGTCCTGATGGCACTGCTGGTGACCGGCATCGTGACGTTCCTGTTCGACGTCGTGGTCGACCGGACCGGCGCCGTCGTGGTCGGTGGGTCCCTGGCCGTCCTCCTGGCGATCCTGCTCCTCGCCGTGCCGCACGCCCTCGTCGACGACTGACCCGGCAGACTGTCCGCGTGCGGGCGGGACCAGGACGTGGCCTAGTCGTCATCGTGGCGCTGCTGCTCGCCGCCTCCGGCTGCGGCGACGACCGACCCGCCGAGACCGCGCCCGAGCCCGAGCCCACCCCGTCCGACACCGGGGTCCCGACCATCACGGCCCTGCCGGTGCCCGAGGAGCCGCCGACCGGGACGCTGATCGCCGACATGCGCCAGTCGTCCCGGGACGCGGCGGCGGGCCGGATGGAGGTGTGGATCGACAACGACACGACCGAGGACGTCACACCGACCCGGATCACCTACACCGACCCGCGGTTCCGCACCGCGCTCGAGGGCGAGCGGCTCCGCGAGATCCCGGCGCAGTCCACGCGTGGCTTCCCGCTCTACCTGCCCGCCCGACCGACCTGCGGCTCCTCCAACGACGTCCCGGTCGTCCTCGACGACCCCCTCGGGACCATCACCGTCGAGTACGCCGGCGCGACGCAGACCATCCAGGTCGAGGACTCCACCGACGTGGCCGGCCGCTACACCCGGGCCCGCTGCCTGGAGATGGCGATCGGCGACGTGGCGACCCTGAGCTGGTCGGACCAGGTCACCGACGGCGACCCGACCCGCACGCCGGTCGGTGGGGAGGGCGTGCTCGAGCTGGTGCTCGTCCCGACCGGCCGGCCGGGAGCCGATCTCACCATCGACACGGTGTCGGGGACGCCGATCCTCTCCCCTGTCGGTACGGACGCGTGGCGGCCGGGCGTCTCCGTCTCGGGCACCGACGGGCCGCTGCGGGTCCCGCTGCCGCTCAAGCCGACCCGCTGCGACGCGCACGCGTTCGCCGAGTCCGGTGGCGCGACGGCGTTCAAGATCGGTCTGACCCTCGGTGGGGAGCCCGGCCAGATCACCCTGCGGATGACCCCCGAGGGAGCCGCCAACGCGATCGCCTTCGCGCGTGCGTCCTGCGGGATGCTCGAGACCGTGGACGGCGGGGTCGAGGGGTAGCCCAGGCTGCCGCGGAGTGGCCGGAAAACGATTGGGACTCCGGGACTCCGCTCCGTAGCCTCAGGTGGTGCGCCGCCTCCCTCTCGACCACCCAGGGACCGCGGACCACCGGACTCCGTGGCGGTTCCTGCTCTGGCTCGCCAAGGGACAGTGGCGCACCCTCCTGGGCGGCGCCTTCTTCGGCATCCTCTGGATGAGCAGCCAGGCGGTGATGCCGTTCGTGATCGGCCGGGCGATCGACCGCGGGGTCGCCGACCAGGACGGCCGGGCCCTCCTCACCTACGCCGGCGTCATGTTCGGGATCGGGGTGCTGCAGGCGGGGAGCGGGATCATGCGGCACCGGTTCGCGGTGACCAACTGGCTCACCACGGCCTACCGGGTCGTCCAGCTGACCGGCCGGCACGCCGTGCACCTCGGCGGCACCCTCCCCCGCAAGGTCTCGACCGGCGAGGTGGTGGCGATCGGCACCAACGACATCTCCCAC
>NZ_JAEMSS010000258.1 GCF_016462705.1 Nocardioides sp.
CCGCCGGCCGGATCACGCTGATGGTCGACAACCCCGGGCACCTCGACGTCATCGACTCGGTCCGGGCCTCGCACGCGGTCCCGGTCCGGGTCGCGATCGACGTCGACGCCGGCCTCTGGGTGGGGGGCCAGCACGTCGGCCCCAAGCGCTCCCCCCTGCACGACGCCGGCGCGGTCCTCGACCTGGCCCGGACCATCACCGAGCGGCACGGCTTCCGGCTCGTGGGCGTGATGACCTACGAGGGCCAGGTGGCCGGCGTCGCCGACGACGTGCCGAGCCAGCGCGCGAAGTCGGCCATCGTGCGCCGTCTCAAGTCGCTGTCGCTGACCCAGCTCGAGACCCGGCGCGGCGAGATCGCCGCAGGACTGCGCGACCTGGTCGAGCTGGAGTTCTGGAACGCCGGCGGGTCCGGCTCCGTCGAGGCCACTGCGGCGGACCCCGTCGTCACCGAGATCGCCGCCGGCTCGGGATTGCTCGTCCCCACCCTGTTCGACCACTACCGCAGCTTCGAGCCACGCCCCGCGTCGTACTTCGGGCTGCCCGTCACCCGGCGGCCCTCTCCCACGATCGCCACCGTCCACGGCGGCGGACTGGTGGCCTCGGGACCCATCGGCGCGGACCGCCTGCCGACGCCCTGGGCGCCCGCCGGTCTCCACCTGACGGGACTCGAGGGGGCCGGCGAGGTGCAGACCCCCCTCACCGGACGGGCCGCCGCGATGCTGGAGATCGGTGACCTCGTGTGGTTCCGGCACGCCAAGTCCGGCGAGCCGTTCGAGCACGCCAACACCGTCCGGCTCCTGTCCGGGGCGGGTCCGGACGCGCGGTTCGTCGAGGAAGCGCGCACCTACCGTGGCCACGGGCTCGCCACCTGACGTCGCCGCGGCCGTCCTGGAGCTGGCCTCGTCGCGGCCGGCCACCTGCGGCGGCACCCGGGTGGTCTGCGTGGACGGGCCGGCCGGGTCCGGCAAGACCACGTTGGCGTCCGCGCTGGCCGGGCGGACCGGCGCCCAGGTCGTGCACATGGACGACCTGATGGAGGGCTGGGACGGGCTGGCCGGAACCGGGCCGCAGCTCTCCTCGGTACTCGAGCCGCTGGCAGCTGGAGAGCCGGGGTCCTACCGGCAGTTCAACTGGCACCTCGGCCGGTTCGACCGTCTCGTGGACGTCCCGGTCGCCGACTGGCTGGTCATCGAGGGGGTCGGGAGCGGCAACCCGGCCGTCGCCGGGCTCGTCACCGCGCTCGTGTGGGTCGAGGCGGACGACGAGCTGCGGCTCGCGCGTGGGATGGAGCGCGACGGCCCTGACATGGAGCCGCAGTGGCGGCAGTTCATGCTCGACGAGAGGAACCTCTTCCACTCCCACCGCACCCGGGACCGGGCGGACGTCCACGTGGACGGGACGGGCGCACGACCTCCGGTCCTGCGTCCGTAGGGTCTCGGTCATGTCGGCGAGCGGGACGCAGTTCGAGATCATCCACGGCGCCTACCGGGCGGTGGTGACCGAGAGCGGAGCCGCCTTGCGGACCCTGACGTACGACGGGCGAGACCTGGTCGACGGGTTCGATCCGGACGAGGTGTCACCCGGCTGCCGCGGCCAGCTGCTGATCCCGTGGCCCAACCGGATCCGGGACGGCCGCTACACCTGGGACGGCACCGAGCAGCAGCTGCCGCTCACCGAGCCGGACCGCGGCAACGCGCTGCACGGGCTGGTCCAGTGGGCGGCCTGGACGATGGCCTCGCACTCTGCCTCGGCGGTCGCGCTGACGTACCGGCTGATGGCCCAGGTCGGCTATCCGTGGACGCTCGACCTCTCGGTCCGCTACGAGCTGGGCGACGAGGGCCTGACCGTCACTCAGGGTGCCGTCAACCGGGCGGACTCCGCCGCGCCGTACGCGCAGGGCGCCCATCCCTACCTGACCGCCGGCCCCTCGTCCGTCGACACCTGGGAGCTGCTGCTGCCGGCCGCCACCAGATCGCTGAGCGACGAGCAGCGGCTGCTGCCGATCGGACGCGAGGACGTGACGGGCAGCGAGGTGGACTTCCGGACCGCCCGGCCGCTGGGGGGTGTCTCACTCAACCACGGGTTCACCGACCTGGTCCGCGACTCCGCCGGCCTGGCCACCACGACGTTGCGAGATCCGGCGACCGGCCACGGCGTCGACCTGTGGGTGGACGAGACCCAGCCGTGGCTGATGGTCTACACCGCCGACGACCGTCCCGCGCCGCTCACCCGGCGTTCGGTGGCGGTCGAGCCGATGACCGCCCAGGCCGACGCCTTCCGGTCGGGTGAGGACGTCGTGCGCCTGGAGCCGGGGGCGGCGTACGAGTCGACGTGGGGCATCCGGGCGATCTGAGACGAGCCGACGTGGGACGAAGTCGAGAGGAGCACGCGTCGTGGTGGATGAGGCGTTCTACTCGCATCCGAAGGTCTACGACCTGATGTTCCCCGGCGGCGGTCCTGCCGTCGACTTCTACCGCGCCGAGAGCAGCCGGACGGGCGGTCGGATACTCGAGCTCGGCTGCGGCACTGGGCACAAGCTGATCCCCATCGCGTCCGACGGGCATTCGTGCGTCGGTTTGGACCTCTCGCCGGACATGCTCGCCGAGGCTCGTCGAAAATCGGATGAGTGCGGCGTGGCGGTGGAGTGGTTGCAGGGCGACATGGCCGCGTTCGACCTGGGCCGCACGTTCGACCTCGTGTTCATCACCGCCAACTCCTTGTTGCACCTGCACGAGACCGACGACCTGGTGAGCTGCTTCAGGTCGGTAGGACGCCATCTCGCACCCGGAGCGCGGTTCGTCTTCGATGTGTTCAACCCGAGCGTGAAAGTGCTGGCCGAGGCCGATGGCCGCCGGCGAACCAGGGAGTCCTTGTCGTTCACCGACCCGGCTCGTGGGCAGGTGCGGGTCGATGTCGCCGAGACCTACGACGCGCTCGCGCAGGTGACGCGCGGGACTTGGCACCTCTCCACCGACTCCGAGGAGGACGTCATCGTCGCGCCACTGGAGATCAGGAGCATCTTCCCGCAGGAGCTGCCCCTGCTGATCTCGCAAGGCGGGCTGCGACTCGTCGAGCGTTTCGGCGACTGGTCCGGGGCACCGTTCACCAGCGACGCGTTCCTCCAGGTCTGCGTGTGCGAGTCCGGCTGACTGCAGGAGCTCGTGCGTCGGAACAGCTCGCTACGCCGCCCACTCGATCTCAGGGAGGTCGCGGTAGATCTCGACGACCATCGGGAGGTTGTCCGATCGACCGGGGAGCCGTCGGGTGCCGGTGTGGTCGACCAGGTAGTGGGCGCCGTGCGGGTCGCGCCAGACGTAGATCCCGGCGAAGGGTTGCTTGACTTCCCACCCGCCATGGGTCTTGATCCGGTGGTGCGCGGTGGTCATCGGCCCGTAGTTGCCGAGGCCCGACTGACCCGGTGGCCCGTGCGGGTCGTAGGGCTCGGTGTGGTCGACCTGCTGTTTGCGGGACAGGCTGGACCCGTAGGGGAAGGTGTCGGCCGGCGTCATCAGCTGCACGGCCTGTCGATGTCGATCGGGGATCTCATAGGCGTCGACCGGAGCCATGCCGGCCAGGTCGATGACCGGGTAGACCTTGAACCGGCACCGCGGACCGAGCACCTGGGTGATCCAGTCGGTGGTGACCGGGCCGTGCCCCTCCAGGCGCGCGATCGGCTCCCCCGGAGTCACGTGCACGTAGAGGTTGACCACGGGTGCGTGCTCGGCCAGCTTGCCCGGGTCCTGGTCGGCGCCGGGGGTGAGCAGCATCCGCACTGCCAGCACCCGGCGCTCGTCGACGCTCAGGTCGGGGAACTCCTCGGCCAACGCGTCGGCATAGGCGTCCACTGTCTGGTCGATCTGGTCGACCGTGGCCACGTCGGTGTGGATCAGGTAGGAGGCGTTGCCGTGGGACTGGTTGCGCAGCTTCTTGGCGAACGACGCCGTCCGAGCCCGCTCCTCGCGTTCGCGAGCGAGCTCGGGGTTGGCCTTGACCACGGCGGCCTCCACCAGTGCCTCGAACCGGGTCCACGGGATCCGACCGTCAGCAGGCTCGGCCACGGCGGTCGCGACGTACTGTGCCTCGTCCATGGGGAGGTGCCGGGTCTGCTTGACCACGTAGCGGGCATAGGAGGCCTTCACCTCCCCGGCCTGGACTCGGGTCCAGAGGTCGCGGCCACGGTGGACCAGGTCGACCGCGTCGGCCATCAGCTGACCCGCAGCGAAGGTGGTCGTCCCGAGCCGGGCCCCCAGCTCGGCGGCCGCGAACTCGGTCACCTCCGGAGTGCCCTCTCCGCCGTACCGGCGGGCCCTTTCCCGACCCGGCCTCGCCGCCTCGTCCTCGCGCAGCCGCTCGGCGGGATGGGTGACCGCCCAGTGGTAGCCGATCTCCAGCAGGTCGGTCTCGGCCTCGCGGATCGTGGCGGCGCGCTCAGCAGCGAAGGCGAGGACCTCGTCCTCGCTCATTGCCTCGAGCTGCCTGGTTGCCATACCTCAACCCAACCCGAGCCCACCGACACCCGCCCCCCAGATCCGCGCCTCTGTCTCAAGTGG
>NZ_JAEMSS010000259.1 GCF_016462705.1 Nocardioides sp.
CGCCCGGACATCCCGGTGGTGACCGCCACCGTGCTGGTCGCGGCGGCGTTCATCGTGTTCTCCAACCTGATCGTGGACGTGGTCTACAGCTTCCTCGACCCCCGGGTCAGGCTGGCATGAGCACGCTGATCGAACCGCGGGCCGGAGGCGCCGCGGTGAACGACAGCGGCGAGCCCTACCTCGTCGTGGAGAACCTCACCGTCAAGTTCCCCACCGAGGGGGGCCTGGTCCACGCCGTCAGCGACCTGAGCTACTCCCTCGAGCTGGGCAAGACGCTCGGCATCGTCGGGGAGTCGGGCTCGGGCAAGTCGGTGTCGAGCATGGCCGTGCTGGGCCTGCACGACGTGAAGCGCTCCCGGATCACGGGGTCGATCCGGGTCAACGGGCGCGAGATCATCGGTCTCGCCGAGAAGCAGATGAACCACCTGCGCGGCAACGAGATCGCGATGATCTTCCAGGACGCGCTGGCCGCCCTGCACCCGTTCTACCGGGTCGGGTCACAGCTCATGGAGGCCTACTCCCTGCACCACCCGTCGGCCTCGAAACGGGACGCCCGCAAGAAGGCGATCGAGGCGCTCGACCGAGTGGGGATCCCGCAGCCGGACGCGCGCATCGACGACTTCCCCCACCAGTTCTCCGGCGGCATGCGGCAGCGCGTGATGATCGCGATGGGCCTGATCAACTCGCCCGCCCTGCTCATCGCCGACGAGCCCACGACCGCCCTCGACGTCACGGTGCAGGCCCAGATCCTCGACCTGCTCCAGGACCTCCAGCGGGAGTACAACTCCGCCATCATCATGATCACCCACGACCTCGGTGTCATCGCCGAGATGGCCGACGACGTGCTGGTCATGTACGCCGGCCGCGCGGTCGAGTACGGCGCCTGCCGGGAGATCCTGAGCCACCCGGAGATGCCCTACACCTGGGGGCTGCTCTCCAGCGTCCCGGAGGTCGGCGCGAGCACCGACGCCCGGCTGATCCCGATCCCCGGTACGCCCCCGAGCCTGCTCAACCCGCCCAGCGGCTGCTCGTTCCACCCGCGCTGCGTGCACAAGGACAAGGTGCCGGGCAACCTGTGCAGCACCGAGCTGCCGGAGCTGCTGCCGGGACGCGCGGCGCACCACCTCAAGCGCTGCCACCTGGCCAACCCGGACCAGATCTACGAGCAGGAGATCCTGCCGGAGATCGCCCCCGACACCGTGAGCGCGGCCGACCCGACGACCGAGGGTGAGGCCCCCCGATGACCGACCCCACACCCGAGCACGGGACCAAGCCCACGATCACCGACGACGTGATCGAGCAGATCCAGGCCAACGTCACCGAGCCGCACGCGCCAACCGAGCTCGACCTGAGCCGTGAGCCCATCCTCGAGGTCGAGAACCTGCGGATGTACTTCCCGGTGAAGTCCGGGGGCGTGATCCGCCGCACCGTCGGGCACGTCCAGGCGGTCGACGGGATCTCCTTCCAGGTCCCGGCCGGCGGCTCGCTGGGCCTCGTGGGCGAGTCTGGCTGCGGCAAGTCGACGACGGGCCGGATGATCACCCGGCTCTACAAGCCGACCGGCGGTGCCATCCGGTTCGCCGGGCAGGACATCGTCCCGCTGTCCAACCGTGAGATGAAGCCGCTCCGGCAGGACATCCAGATGATCTTCCAGGACCCCTACAGCTCCCTCAACCCGCGGCACACGGTCGGGTCCATCGTGGGGGCGCCGCTGATCGTGCACAACGTGGTGCCGAAGAAGCAGGTGCTGCCCCGGATCCAGCAGCTCCTCGAGGTCGTCGGCCTCAACCCCGAGCACTACAACCGCTACCCCAGCGAGTTCTCCGGTGGCCAGCGGCAGCGGATCGGCATCGCCCGAGCGCTCGCGCTGCAGCCGAAGCTGCTCGTCGCCGACGAGCCGGTCTCGGCGCTCGACGTGTCGATCCAGGCCCAGGTCGTCAACCTCCTGCAGGACCTGCAGAAGGAGTTCGACATCGCGTTCCTCTTCATCGCCCACGACCTCGCGGTCGTGCGTCACTTCTGCCCCGAGGTGGCGGTGATGTACCTCGGCAAGATCGTCGAGATCGGCGACCGGGAGACGATCTACGCCGCACCGCACCACCCCTACACCCAGGCCCTGCTCTCGGCGGTGCCCGACGTCAAGCAGGCCGTGATCGGTGGTCGCCGCGAGCGGATCAGGCTGGAGGGCGACGTGCCCAGCCCGATCAACCCCCCGTCCGGCTGCCGGTTCCGCACCCGCTGCCACCTGGCCCAGGAGATCTGCGCCAAGGTCGAGCCGCCGCTGCTGCAGATCGGCAAGCGCCACAAGGTGGCGTGCCACTTCGCCGGCGAGCTCGGCAAGGCCCCGTCCCGTCCGGTCACCGCCCAGCTGCTGGGGGTCGACGACCAGGGCAACACCGACCCGACGGCCGCCCCGGTCACCGCCGTGACCAGCCAGCCCGGCTACGCGGACACCTGGGTCGACCTCGACACCGCGCGTGGAGCGCACGCGTAGCGAGCCAGCCGCGCCCGCCCACCTAGGGTGAGCACGTGGACGGACTGTTCGAGGTGACCTCGCCCGAGGTACGGGGCGGCGGCACGCTCTCGAGCGATGTCAGCGACTCCTCACCGCTCGCCGTACGCATGCGGCCGCGCACCCTCGACGAGCTCGCGGGGCAGGACCAGCTGCGCGCCCCCGGGGCACCGCTGCGCCAGCTGATCGAGGGCGACCAGTCGATGTCACTGCTCCTGTGGGGACCTCCCGGCACCGGCAAGACCACCATCGCCTCGATCCTGAGCCTGAGCACCGACCGCCGCTTCGTCGAGGTGTCCGCTGTCTCGGCGGGGGTCAAGGAGGTGCGCGCGGCGATCGACGCGGCTCGCGCGACCCTGGCCGCCACCGGGCAGGAGACGGTCCTGTTCGTCGACGAGGTGCACCGCTTCAGCAAGGCTCAGCAGGACGCCCTGCTCCCCGGCGTGGAGAACCGCTGGGTCAACCTGGTCGCGGCGACCACGGAGAACCCGTTCTTCTCGGTGATCTCCCCGCTGCTCTCCCGCAGCCTGCTCGTCCGCCTGGAGTCGCTCACCGACGACGACATCCGGGTCGTCCTGGACCGGGCGATCGCCGACGAGCGGGGGCTGGCCGGTCGTTACGAGGTCGCCCCCGAGGCGCTCGACCACCTGGTGCGGCTCGCCGGGGGAGACGCCCGCCGCTCGCTCACCTACCTGGAGGCGGCGGCCGGCGCCGCGGCGGCCCGCGACTCGGCGGTCGTCACCCTGGAGACCGCGGAGACGGCGGTCGACCAGGCCGCGGTGCGCTACGACCGGCAGGGCGACCAGCACTACGACGTGATCAGCGCCTTCATCAAGTCGGTCAGGGGCTCCGACGTCGACGCCGCCCTGCACTACCTGGCCCGGATGTTCGAGGCCGGCGAGGACCCGCGCTTCATCGCCCGGCGGCTGGTGATCCTCGCCTCGGAGGACGTCGGACTGGCCGACCCGACCGCCCTCCCGACCGCGGTGGCCGCGGCCCAGGCGGTCCAGCTCATCGGCATGCCCGAGGCTCAGCTGACGCTGGCGCAGGCCACCATCGCGATCGCGGTCGCCCCGAAGTCGAACGCCGTGACGACGGCGATCGGTGCTGCGGTGGCCGACATCAAGGCCGGCCTCATCGGCCAGGTCCCGCCCCACCTGCGCGACGCGCACTACGCGGGCTCGAAGAAGCTCGGGCACGGGACGTCCTACGTCTACAGCCACGACGAGCCCTACGGCATCGCCACCCAGCAGTACGCCCCGGACGTGGTCGGTGACCGCGAGTACTACCAGCCGACCGCGCTCGGGGCCGAGGCCGCGGTCAAGGAACGGTGGGAGCGGGTGCGGCGGATCATCCGCGGCGACGACTCCGGGTCTGGCTGAGGGCTCTCACCCGCTCGGTCGTGGTTGGTGGCAGCGCGCCTCAGACGGTCTTGGTGCTGGCCGGCGGTGCCCGCGCCTCGGCGGCCTTGCTGCTGGCCGGTGGTGCCCGCGCGCGTAGCCGATCGAGTCTCGGCGTCCGGGCTTAGCGCATGGATCACACGCACCTGGTGCGTGCGGATCGCGCGCTTGTTGCGCCCGTTCCGAAATAGAAACGTAAGTCCGCTTCTTTTCCGGATCGAAGACGTGATGACGTGCCCACGGACCTTTGGGCGGCCGCGCACCGACCGAGAGCGTCGGTCGGTCACGCGGCGGCCGCACGACACGACCAACGCCGGGCCACCGCAGTCGAGGCCGCCCGTGCGGGCACCCACCTAGTGCCCCAGGGTCGAGCGACTAGGCTCGGTGCCCATGACCGCGCTCCTGCTGGCCCTGACCGGCGTGCTCACGCTGCTCGTGGTCGCCGTGGCGTTGCTCGCGGTCCGGCTGACACGTCGCGTGGGTCAGCTGGAGGCGCGCTTGGCGGTGTCGAGTGACCCGAACTGGTCGCCGTCAGCGCCCCAGGACGACCAGAATCGGTCACTCGACGCCCCCGTGGCCGCC
>NZ_JAEMSS010000260.1 GCF_016462705.1 Nocardioides sp.
GTCCTGGTCGATCTCGTGGAACATGACCTGCTCGGTCAGACCGAAGGTGTAGTTGCCCTTGCCGTCGAACTGGCGCGGCGAGAGGCCACGGAAGTCACGGATGCGCGGCAGCGCCAGCGAGAGCAGGCGGTCGAGGAACTCCCACATCCGGTCGCCGCGCAGCGTCGTGTGCGCACCGATCGGCATGCCCTCGCGCAGCTTGAACTGGGCGATGGACTTGCGGGCCTTGGTCACCAGCGGCTTCTGCCCGGTGATCACGGTGAGGTCGCGGATCGCGCCCTCGATCAGCTTGGAGTCGCGAGCGGCCTCGCCGACGCCCATGTTGACCACGATCTTGACCAGGCCGGGGACGTCCATGACGTTGGCGATCTCGAACTCGCTGCGCAGCGCGGGGACGATCTCCTCGCGGTAGCGCGTCTTGAGCCGAGGGGTCACCGCGGCCGAGCGGCTGCGCGCGGAGGGCGCGTCGCCCGACTCAGTGGCCTCGGTGTTCTCGGTCGCCTCGGTGGCGGTGTCAGTCATCGGTTACCTCAGATGTCCTTGCCGGTCTTGCGGGAGATGCGCACGCTGCGCTCCGCGGCGTACGTCGAGCCGTCGGGACGGCGCTTGGTGACCTCGTCGCGGCGGAAGCCCACCCGGGTCACCGCGTCGCCCTCGACGAGGATGACGTTGGAGACGTGGATCGGCGCCTCGGCGGTGATGATGCCGCCGGTGTTGCCGGCGCGACCGCCCTGGTTGACGACCTTCGTGTGCTTCTTGACGCGGTTGACGCCCTCGACGATCACCCGCTGCTCCTCGCGGAGCACGCTGATGACCTTGCCCTCGGCGCCCTTGTCACGACCGGCGATCACCTTGACGGTGTCGCCCTTCTTGATCGAGACCGACTTCTTGGCCGATGCGGCCTTGCGGTGAGCCATCACAGCACCTCCGGCGCCAGCGAGATGATCTTCATGAAGCGCTTCTCGCGCAGCTCGCGACCCACGGGGCCGAAGATGCGCGTGCCGCGCGGCTCGCCGTCGGCCTTGAGGATGACGGCGGCGTTCTCGTCGAACTTGATGTAGGAACCGTCCGCACGGCGGCGCTCCTTGACGGTGCGCACGATGACGGCCCTGACGACGTCGCCCTTCTTGACGTTGCCGCCGGGGATCGCGTCCTTGACGGTCGCGACGATCGTGTCACCGATGCCGGCGTACCGGCGGCCGGAGCCGCCGAGCACGCGGATGCACAGGATCTCCTTGGCGCCGGTGTTGTCGGCGACCTTCATCCGGGACTCTTGCTGGATCATTACTTGGCCTTCTCGAGGATCTTGACCAGGCGCCAGCGCTTGGTCGCCGACAGCGGCCGGGTCTCCATGATCTGGACGCGGTCGCCGATGCCGCACTCGTTGTTCTCGTCGTGCGCCTTCAGGCGGGCCGTCTGGCGCATGACCTTGCCGTAGCGGGGGTGCTTGCGACGGTCCTCGACGGACACGACCACGGTCTTGTCCATCTTGTCGCTGACGACCAGGCCCTCACGGACCTTGCGGTCCCTGCGGCCCTCGGCGGGCGTCTCCGTGCTCTGCTCGCTCGCCTGCTCGGTCACTGGGCACCGTCCTCGTTGTCGTCGCTGTCGCTCGGCGTGGCGCGGATCCCGAGCTCACGCTCGCGCACCACGGTGTAGATCCGGGCGATGTCCTTCTTGACCGTGCGGAGCCGGCCGTGGCTCTCCAGCTGGCCGGTGGCCGCCTGGAAGCGGAGGTTGAAGAGCTCCTCCTTGGCCTCGCGCAGCTTGCTCTCGAGGTCGACGTCGGTCATCTCGTCGAGCTCGTGCGCCATCAGCTTGTTCGCCATCAGAACTCACCAGCCTCACGGGAGATGAAGCGGCACTTCATCGGGAGCTTGTGCATCGCGCGGCGCATGGCCTCGCGGGCAACGGTCTCGTCGACACCGGACAGCTCGAACATCACCCGGCCCGGCTTGACGTTGGCGATCCACCACTCCGGCGAGCCCTTGCCGGAACCCATGCGGGTCTCGGCCGGCTTCTTGGTCAGCGGGCGGTCGGGGTAGATGTTGATCCACACCTTGCCGCCGCGCTTGATGTGGCGGGTCATCGCGATACGAGCGGACTCGATCTGCCGGTTGGTCACGTAGTGACCCTCGATCGCCTGGATGCCGAAGTCACCGAAGGCGAGACGGGTCCCGCCCTTGGCCGCACCACGCCGGTTGGGGTGGTGCTGCTTGCGGTGCTTGACACGACGGGGCATCAACATGGGTCAGCCCTCCTGAGTCGTGGTGGTGTCGGTGGTGGTGGCAGCAGGCGCCTCGGCCGCGGGGGCCTCGGTCGTGGTCGCGGCACCGGACTCGGCGCCACCCTCACGGTCGCTGCGGGTCGGACGGGTGCCCCGGCTCGGACGCTCGCCACCGCGGGCGGGGCGGGCTCCGCCACGACCCGGGACGCCGGCGCGCGCCGCGGCCTGGGCCTGGCGCTCGGCACGGGTGCCGGCGACCTCGCCCTTGTAGATCCAGACCTTCACGCCGATCCGGCCGAAGGTGGTCTTGGCCTCGTAGAAGCCGTAGTCGATGTCGGCGCGGAGCGTGTGCAGGGGCACGCGACCCTCGCGGTAGAACTCCGTGCGCGACATCTCGGCGCCGTTGAGGCGGCCCGAGCACTGGATCCGGATGCCCTTGGCGCCCGACCGCATCGTCGTCTGCATCGCCTTGCGCATCGCCCGGCGGAACTGCACGCGGCCGGAGAGCTGCTCGGCGACGCCCTGGGCGACGAGCTGGGCGTCCACCTCGGGGTTCTTGACCTCGAGGATGTTCAGCTGCACCTGCTTGCCGGTGAGCTTCTCGAGCTCACCGCGGATCCGGTCGGCCTCGGCGCCGCGGCGGCCGATCACGATGCCCGGACGGGCGGTGTGGATGTCGACGCGGACCCGGTCCCGGGTGCGCTCGATCTCGACCTTGGAGATGCCGGCCCGCTCCATGCCCTTGGACAGGAGCCTGCGGATCGCCACGTCCTCGCCGACGTAGGCCTTGTACAGCTTGTCGGCGTACCAGCGCGACTTGTGGTCGGTGGAGATGCCGAGGCGGAAGCCGTTGGGGTTGATCTTCTGGCCCATGAGTCAGGCACCCTTCCCGTTCTTCTTGGCACCCTGCTTGGTCGAGAGGGCGTCGGCCGGCTGGACCGCCAGCGTGATGTGGCTGGTGCGCTTGTTGATCCGGGTGGCCCGGCCCTGCGCACGGGGGCGCCAGCGCTTCATGGTGGGGCCCTCGTCGACCAGGGCGACCGAGACGACCAGGCCGGCCCGGTCGAGACCCTCGGTGGTCTCCGCGTTGGCGATGGCGCTCTCGAGGACCTTGTAGACGGTCTCGGAGGCCGCCTGCGGCGCGAACTGCAGCAGGGACAGCGCCTCGTCGACCGGCAGGCCGCGGACCATGTCCACGACGCGGCGGGCCTTGAGGGGCGTGATCCGGACGAAGCGCGCGCTGGCGAACGACCCCGGCGCGTCGCCGAGGATCGAGTCGCGGCGCGCGCTGATGCGCTGACGCTCGGTGGTGCTCATCGGCGGCGACCCTTCCGGTCATCCTTGACGTGCCCGCGGTAGGTGCGCGTCGGGGCGAACTCGCCCAGCTTGTGGCCCACCATCGAGTCGGACACGAAGACGGGGACGTGCTTGCGGCCGTCGTGCACCGCGATGGTGTGACCGATCATGGCCGGCACGATCATGGAGCGGCGCGACCAGGTCTTGATGACGTTGTGGCTGCCCTTCTCGTTCTCGGCGTCCACCTTCTTCATCAGGTGGTCGTCGACGAAGGGGCCCTTCTTCAGGCTGCGTGGCATGTCGGTTACTTCCTACCCTTGCCGGACTTGCGACGACGGATGATCTGGGAGTCGCTGGCCTTGCGCTTGCGCGTGCGACCCTCGGGCTTGCCCCAGGGGGAGACCGGGTGGCGACCACCGGAGGTCTTGCCCTCGCCACCACCGTGCGGGTGGTCGACCGGGTTCATGACGACACCGCGGACGGTCGGGCGCTTGCCCTTCCAGCGCATGCGGCCGGCCTTGCCCCAGTTGATGTTGGACTGCTCGGCGTTGCCGACCTCGCCGACGGTGGCGCGGCAGCGCACGTCGACGAAGCGCATCTCGCCCGACGGCATCCGCAGCGTGGCCCGCGAGCCCTCGCGGGCCACGAGCTGGGCGCTCATTCCGGCCGAGCGGGCGATCTTGGCGCCGCCACCGGGCCGCAGCTCGATGCAGTGGATCGTGGTGCCCACCGGGATGTTGCGCAGCGGCAGGTTGTTGCCCACCTTGATGTCGGCGTTGATGCCCGACTCCAGCGCAGCGCCCTGGCGCAGGTCCTTCGGCGCGATGATGTAGCGCTTCTCGCCGTCGGCGTAGTGCAGGAGCGCGATCCGCGCGGTGCGGTTGGGGTCGTACTCGATCTCCGCGACCTTGGCGGGGACGCCGTCCTTGTCGTAGCGACGGAAGTCGATGATCCGGTAGGCGCGCTTGT
>NZ_JAEMSS010000261.1 GCF_016462705.1 Nocardioides sp.
GCCGGGACCCTCGCCGGCCGCCCCCGCCCCCGCTCCCGAGCCGCGCCGGGTCAGCCTGGTCATGGGCGGCGACCTGCTCTGGCACGACACGGTCTGGCAGAGCGCCGCAAGGGACGCGCACGGCGGGGCGGCGTACGACTTCGACCCGATGTTCGCCGACGTCCGGCCGCTGATCGCCGGGGCCGACGTCGCGCTCTGCCACGCGGAGGTCCCGTTCGCCGCCCCCGGCGCCCCGCTGCAGAGCTATCCCGTGTTCGCCGCACCGCCGGAGATCGCGCCGTGGATCGCGTCGATGGGCTGGGACGCCTGCACGACCGCCTCCAACCACACGCTCGACCAGGGGTTCGACGGGCTGGTCCGCACCGCGTCGATGCTGGAGGCCGCCGGGGTGCCGCACGTCGGGACCTTCCGGACCGCGCGGGAACGCCGCGAGCCGGTCGTCCTCACGACCGCCGACGGCGTCCGGGTCGGCGTGGTCGCCGGCACCTACGGCCTCAACGGCTTCCCCCTTCCCGAGGGCCGCGAGTGGTCGGTGTCGATGCTCGACGTGCCCGACCTGCTGCGCCAGGCCCGGGCCGCCCGCCGGGCCGGGGCGGACATCGTGGTCGTGCACCTGCACGCCGGCTACGAGTACGACGAGCTGCCCAACGCCGAGCAGGTCGCCGCCGTCGAGCGGCTCACCAGGTCACCCGACGTCGACCTGGTGCTCGGCGAGCACGCGCACACCGTGCAGCCGATCACGCAGGTCAACGGCACCTGGGTCGCCTACGGGATGGGCAACCTGGTCGCCCAGCAGGAGGTCACCCGGCCGGAGACCTACCGCGGGGTCCTGGTCCGGTTCGTCTTCGTCGAGCAGTCCGACGGGTCGTTCGAGGTCCGCCGGGCGGCGTACGTCCCGGTCGGCTGGAACCACGTCTCGGCCGGCCCCATCCGGGTCCGCCGCCTCGACGACCCAGGCGACAAGGCGGCGCGGGCGGCGGTCGTCGCTGCCGTCAACGGCCTCGGCCGGGCGCCGGGGCTGCGGGCGGAGTAGACGAGGTCCTAGCCCACGATGCAGGCGGTGGCGACCCGGCGGAAGCCGACGCCCTCGTAGATCCGGGCCACGTCGTCGCTGCCGGCGGACATGAAGACCGTGCCGACACCGGAGGACGCCGCGTCCTGCGTCAGGGCCCAGGTGAGGTGCCCGGCGATGCCGCGCCGACGGTGGGCCGGGAGGACGCCGACGCCCACGATCTCGGTGACCTCGCCGCGCGGGTTGTGGCTGCCGCCGCCGACCGCACCGAGCCCGGGCTCGAAGGCGCCGAACAGCACGGACCGCTCGCTCGCGAGGAGGGCGCGCAGCGGCCCGAGGTCGTGACGCTCGGCGACCCTGAGGTCCCGCTCGCGCACGGACGCCGGCCCGGTGCTGGTGTCGTCCTGGCCGAAGCCGACGTGGATCGCGGCCTGCACGGCAGCGAGCTCCAGGTCGTCCGGCCCGAGGCGGCGTACGACGGTGGGACTGCTCCGCTCCACCGGGCCACCGTCGAGCACGAGCAGCGGGTAGACCTCGACCTCGACGCCGGCGGCGACCGCCGCCGGTCGCAGGCTCGGCGTCGTCTCGTCGACCCACTCGATCGACTGCGGTACGCCGAGCTCCGCCAGGCGACCCAGGACGGCGGTCACGTTCGCCGCGGTGACCGGCTCGTCCAGGCCGAGCCGTGGGCGGGCGTAGTAGGGCCACCCGCCCCGCGCGACGAAGATCGTGAACGGGCCGAGCTCCTCGGTGTCGGCGTTCGCCCGGGGCGCCTCGTCGTAGTAGCGCTCCAGCCGCGCCAGCAGGTCCGTCATCGGGCCATCGTGGCCGAGGACGGCAGACTGGTCGCGCGAATTCTGTCGAATCACGCACCCGACCGGAGACGGAGAGACATGAGCTCGACCACGACCCCCGACATCGACATCACCGTCAGCCGGGTCGTCCCGGCGGACCCGCAGGTCGTCTGGGACCTCCTGACCGACGTCTCCCGGATGTCCGACCTGAGCCCCGAGAACGTCGAGTCGCGCTGGATCGACGACCAGCGCGGCGTCGGCGCCCGGTTCAAGGGCCGGAACAAGCTGAGCTGGCTGTCCTGGTCGACGGTCGCCACGGTCACCGCCTGGGAGCCCGGCCGCACCTTCGCGTTCGAGATCTCCCCGCCCTCGCGCAGCCGCTGGACCTACACCCTCGAGGCGGTCCCCGACGGCACCCTGGTCACGGAGTCGATGGCCAAGGACGACCCGCAGCCGGCTCCCATCCGCCTGCTGCAGCGCCTGGCCGGCGTGACCGACCGGACCGCGGTCCTCCGCGACGGCATGACGACCACGCTGGAGCGGCTCGAGGACGCGGTGCGGACGAGCGGCTAACGGGTCGCGAACCTCGGCGGGTCGTACGAGTCCGCCCGGCAGGTCCCGCGCAGCGCCGTCGGGTAGCGCGGCCGGACGGCGCAGACCCGGCGCATCAGGTCGCGGGCGTCGGGCGGGAGCAGCCAGCCGCGGCGTACGGCCCGGTCGGTCGCCCGCCCCATCAGCCGCTGGTAGCGGTCGAACGTCGGGTAGAGCGACCGGAGCTCGGCGTCGCCGAAGGGCACCGTGATGCCGCCGAGGTCGCACAGGGTGCTCTCGTAGCGGGCCACCGGCACCTCGACCGGTGGCAGCCGGATGCCGCCGAGCGTGTTGCCGTGCTCGTCCTTGGCGAGCGCGGCGCCGTCGAACCGGTAGCGCGGGGTGCGCGCCGGTGGCTTGCCGGTGCGGACCCAGCGGTTGAGCTGGTGCAGGGCCGCGCTGGTGGCGTAGTGCATCGGCATGGTCGCGCCGGCCAGGGTGCAGGTGGCGTGCAGCGGGTCGGGCACCTGCCCGTAGTTGTCGGCGTGGTCGATGACCTCGGCGTAGCGGGCCCGGTCCGCGGCGGGCTGGTCCACGACCCGCGGGCCGTTGCCCTCGACGGACTGCACCCCGATGAAGAAGTCGGAGTGCGCGGTCGCGGCGACCTCCCAGAGCCGGTAGCGGGGGTCGGTGGTCGGCGCCGCGGGCTCGGCCTCCCGGTCCGAGAGCAGGTTGAGCACGGGTACGCCCAGCGGCGCCGGGAACGTCTTGCGGACCGTGCCGTTGCCGTGGATGAGGAAGCCGTCGATGACCTGCGCCTGCTCCTGCCACTGGGTGACGTAGCCGTAGAGCTTGTCGGCCGACTGCGACTGCCCGGCGGCGATGACCCGCTTCACCGTCAGGCCCCGCATCGGGTCGAGGCCCTGGTGCGCGCGCAGCGCCAGCGCGACCTGGCTGAAGATGTCGGCGGCGTACTCGTCGCCGGGGTGGTCGATCGCGGCGTACCGCACCGAGTCCCAGACCTGCGGGGTCAGCGGCGAGCAGCACAGCCCGGCCTTCTGGGCGCTGACGTGCACGTAGGTCCAGCCCTCGCGGAGCAGCAGCTCCCGCGCCTCGAGGGTGTCCACCGCGTTCTCGAACTGGGCGGTGACGTTGACCCAGTCCAGCAGCACCGTCCCGTTGGAGCGGCGCTCGTCGCGCGGCCGGGTGACGATGATCCGCGTCGTGTACGGCGCCGTGGTGCCGTCGAGGGCGCGGGCGGTGCCGGACACGAGGTACTCGTCCTCGCGGTAGCCGAAGCTGCCGAGCTCGTGCCACGAGTCCCACAGCGGGTGACCGTGCACGCCGGCCGGAGGCCTCGTCAGCGTCGGCATCGGTACGCCGGCCGGCGCCGCGACCGAGCCCCCGACGGGGGTCGTCGCGGCAGGCGCCGACGCGTCACCCGGCGGGCTGGTGAGCATGCCGACCCCGAGGGCCAGCCCGAGAGCGGCGCCGAGGAGCCCGAGGGACCGTGCGCTGGTCACATGGGGGTAACGCAGCTCCAGGGAGGGGCGTTACGCGCCCACCACCACCTCGACCCGCTGGAACTCCTTGAGCTCGGTGTAGCCGGTCGTCGCCATCGACCGCTTCAGGGCGCCCACGAGGTTCATCGTCCCGTCGGCGACCCGCGAGGGACCGAAGAGGATCTCCTCGAAGGTGCCCACCGTCTCGAACTGGACCCGCTCGCCCCGCGGCAGGTGCTTGTGGTGCGCCTCGGTCCCCCAGTGGAACCCGCGGCCGGGCGCGTCGCTGGCCCGGGCGAAGGGCGAGCCCACCATGACCGCGTCGGCGCCGCAGGCGACCGCCTTGGCGATGTCGCCCGACTTGCCGATGGAGCCGTCGGCGATGACGTGGACGTAGCGGCCGCCCGACTCGTCGAGGTAGTCGCGTCGCGCGGCGGCGACGTCGGCGACCGCGGAGGCCATCGGCACGGCGACGCCGAGGACGGTGCGGGTCGTGTGCGCCGCTCCCCCGCCGAAGCCGACGAGAACCCCCGCGGCGCCGGTGCGCATCAGGTGCAGCGCCGCCTGATAGGTGGCGCAGCCGCCGACGATCACGGGGACGTCGAGCTCGTAGATGAACTCCTTGAGGTTGAGCGGCTC
>NZ_JAEMSS010000262.1 GCF_016462705.1 Nocardioides sp.
CTCCTTGTCTTCGGCTGACGCGTGACACCTACGTCGGGTGATCGGTGACACCGCACCTGGCCGCCGAGTCCCACCTACCCTGGGCTGGTGAACCGACGGAGGGCTCGCCCGGCGCGGCGCCAGGGGCTGCAGGCCGGTGCCGCAGCCCTGGTGGTGACGCTGCTGGGTGCGCTCGTCGTCGCCGACAACCTCCGCGACGACCCCGAGGCGAACGACGCGAGCGCACGCGCCGACGGTGCGCAGCCGGCGGGCCCCACCGCGGCTCCTGCACCTCCGCAGCGGGTCCTGCCTGGCACCGTGCTCCTCCGCGAGCCGAAGCCGCCCAAGCCGCCGAAACCCGAGGGACCGGTGCTGGTCGAGCCCGGCACCGGCCGGGTCGGCTCCGGGCTCAGGGTGGGCCCGCTGGAGTCGGTCGAGGCGCCGATCGGTCCGGCCGTGCAGGGCACCGTCACCACCGCGGTGGCGAACCTGCCCAACCGCACCAGCGCCGGCGGGTTCGCGACGTCCATGCGCACGCTCACGTCGGCGGCGCCGGACTTCGTCATGCTCAACGAGGTGAGCAGCCGTGGGGACGACGAGCTCCGCGCCCTGGCTCCCGGGTACGACGCCTACCGCGATCCTCAGGCGGACCGGTCCGAGGGCGGGTTCCAGGCGATGAACAACGCGGTGATGTGGGACGCCGACCGCTGGACCCTGGTCGACGCCGGCCGCGTGAAGCTGGTGGAGGACGACGGGAGCTACTACCAGGGCCGACCCGTGGTCTGGGACCGCTTCGCGATGTGGGCGATGCTGCAGCGCGCGGACGGAGCGATCGTGTCGATCGTCTCCACGCACATGATGACCAACCCGGCGAAGTACCCGCGCCAGCCCGGAGGTGCCAGGCAGTCGCGGGTCGCCCGCTACAGCGCGGGCATGGACGTGCTGCTGGACACGGTCGACACGCTGGCGGCCCATGGGCCCGTGCTGGTCGGCGGTGACATGAACTCCCATCCCGGCCAGGGGCCGTGGACGGCGGCCGCCAAGATGACCTCGGCGGGCTTCGGGTACGCCAAGGACCGGGCCGTCATGTACCTCTTCCACCAAGCCGACGTCGAGGTGGTCGACCACCGTGAGGTGCGGGTCGACTCCGACCACCCGGCGATCGTCACGACCCTGGACATGAGCGGTCAGGGACCCAGCTGAGCGATTCGTGCGAGACGCGATGTAACGCTCGGAACGCGACGCGACACGTGTAGTCACCAGGTCGCGATGGTGGCGATCTGCGTCTCCCTGGGAGGGAGGCCCCGCTGAGGCGGGGTGGGACGGCGCGCTTAACCCCCCGAGCACACTGTTCCTGGCCCGGCGGTAGCCCAGCTACCGCCGGGCCTTCAATCTTCCGGCCGGCCGGCCAGTCGGCCGACGTCTGACGGACGAAAAGGCGGCGCCTCCTCCCGCTCCCCGGGGAAGAGGCGCCGCCTCGACGGACCGTCGGCGAGAGAGCCGGCGGAAGACTCACGTCATGGGGCCACGCGCGTCAGCGGAACCACACGGCCCCGCACGCGCAGCCGAACTGGCGGACCTGGCCGACCAGCTGGTCGTAGTCGACGTTCTCGAGCCGCCAGGTGTGATCGTGCTGGAGGGAGGGCTCGACGAGCGTCGTGGTGGTCATGAGCGTCAGATCTCGGTGCGGCGGTCGCTGACGACGTGCCGTCCGGCGCTGTCCTGAGTGGTCTCGACGGTGCGGATGCCGCGACCACGGGTCGCGGTCACTGCCGTGAGGATCAGGCTGACCACGCCGACGAGGGCGAGGATCCAGCCGACCATGGTGAGGTCGACGCCGTTGATGGAGTCCGTGACGGCCAGGGCGAGGATGAGCCCCACCGCCAGCAGGAATGCTCCGAGGCCGTAGCCCATGATGTTTCTCCTTCGAGGTCGGGAGCTGAGCCTCAGGAGGGTGCCCGCGTCGCGGACGTCCTAACGACCGTGGGCAGGTGACAAGGACCACGCGCCCCCGGCGTAACGGAGACGGGCTGAGCCGACATGTTCTTGGCCTCGAGCGCGCCTGCGATGCGCCCCGGACGGCACGTCGTCTCGAACGTAACGATGCGGACCGCCCGCGACAAGTCCGACAGTGACCGACGTCCTCGCCGGGCCCGACCCCCGCCTGTCCGAACGCCCCCAAGGGCGTCACATGGCGCCTCGCCCGGCCGACCAGCTCACGGTGATCATCCCCGCCTACAACGAGGCCGCGTCCGTGGGTGACACCGTCCGGAGCGTGCTGGCCCAGACGACGGCCCCGGCCCGGGTGATCGTGGTCGACGACGGCTCGACCGACGACACCGCGCTGGTGGCGCGGCAGGCCGGCGCGCAGGTGATCACGCCGCCGTCCAACACCGGCTCGAAGGCGGGCGCGCAGAACGTCGCCCTCGACTACGTCGACACGCCCTACTGCATGGCCATCGACGCCGACACCACCTTGGCACCCGACGCGATCGAGCTGCTCCTCGCCCCGCTGCACTTCGACCCTGAGCTGGCCGCGACGTGCGGGTTCGTCCTGCCGAGGCACGTGAGCTCGGTCTGGGAGCGCGGCCGCTACATCGAGTACCTGCTGTCGTTCACGTTCTACAAGCCCACCCAGGACTACTACGGCAAGCCGCTCATCTCGTCAGGCTGCTTCTCGGCGTACCGCACCGAGCGGCTACGCGAGGCCGGAGGCTGGTCCGAGCGGACCCGCGCCGAGGACATGGACCTGACCTGGACCTTCTACCAGGACGGGCACCGTGTGGGCTTCGTCCCGGAGGCGCTCTGCTACCCGATCGAGCCGCACAGCTTCGACTTCATGAGCAAGCAGCTCAAGCGCTGGTCGCACGGCTTCGTGCAGAACGTCCGGCTGCACTGGAAGGGCATCCTGCCGCTGGGGTTCCTTCGCACCGTCGTGGGTGTCGCCATGTTCGACGCCGTCGTGGCCTCGGTCGTCTACCTGCTCGTCCTGCCCGTCCTGGCGGTGGTGCTCAACGCACCGTGGATCCTGCTCGCCTACGTCATCGACGTTCCGGCCGTCATCGTGCCGGTCCTGGTGGCCGCCCGGCGCCGAGGTGAGGTCTCTCGCGCTCTCGCGTCACTGCCGAGCTTCTTCGTCCTGAGGACCGTCAACGCGTTCTTCCTGCTCGAGGCCATCGTGACCGAGCTGATCCTGCGCCGTCCTCTGCTCGTCTACGAGAAGGGTCATTGATGAACAACGCTGGACTGCCCGGGACCGGCCTCGGAGGGTTGTTCTACGTCCTGCTCGCGTTCTGGATGCCGGTGGCGGAGCTGCCCAGGACCCTGCGCGGTCAGAGCAGCCGGGCGCGGTGGCGCCGGATCGGGAGCCAGTTCGCCCTGGCGTGCGGCATCGTCGCGGCGGTGTCGAGCACAGCCGTCGCCTCTGTGAGCGTGGCCGGCACCGACACCGGGCTCGGAGTCCCCGCCCCACTGCTGGTCCTGGGGCCCGTGGCGGTCGCCGTGGTGCTGCTCAGTGTCCTGGTCGCGGTGCTGGGGACCTGGGCGGGTTGGGAGCGCTGTCGAGCGGAGGGGTGAAGGCGTCCGAGGACTCGGTCTCGATCTCGGCAAGAACCCCGCGCAGCCGTCCCAGCGCCCGGTGCCTCGCGACCCTGACCGCCGTCGGCTTCATGCCGAGGGCTGCTGCGGTGGCGGCCACGTCCAGGCCGACGATGTCGATGCAGGCGACCACCTCGGCCTCCCGTGGGCTGAGGTGCTGGAGCAGCTGCCGAGTGGTCTCGAGGTTGTCGACCTCGTGGACGTCGGCTGCCGCCAGGCCCCACGTGGCCTCCGGTGCCTCCTGGACCGAGACCGGGTCCGTGCGCCTGCGCAGGGCGGTCCGGCGGCTGTTGGACGCGTGGTTGCGCGCGATGGTGAACAGCCAGGCAGGGAAGTCCTCGTCGCCGCCCTTGAAGTCGTGGATCTTGGCCGCGGCCGTCAGCCACGCCTCAGCGGCGACGTCCTCGGCCGAGGACGCGACGTCGGGTGACGGGAGGGAGCGCAGCCAGACGGTCAGCCGCCGGTTGTGCAGCAGGAAGAGCTCCCGCCAGGCGCCGGCGTCGCCGCGGCGGGCCTCGGAGACGAGAGCATCGACCTCGCCTCGTGCCATATCGCTCGCTCCCCAACCCCGATGGTGCGCCGGTGCCGGACGGCGGCTTGAACCGTGCCCGTCAAGCGTAACCAAACATCGTTCTCGCGACCTCGTAACGAAACAACGTGCCCGCGACATACTGATGATGTGAGGTTCCCCCGTTCACGTGCCGATGTTTCGCGCGCTCTGCGTGCGGATCTCGGCGTCCCCACGGTCGACGACGAGTTCGTCCACCGGCTCGCTGCGATCGCGGCCGCCGCCGCCCCCGCACCGGGCCGCTCGCTGCGGCGTTCCCGTCTGGCCGCGGCGCTCTTCAGCGCCACCGCGGTGGTCGGCCTGGGTGGAGTGGGCGTCGCCTACGGCG
>NZ_JAEMSS010000084.1 GCF_016462705.1 Nocardioides sp.
GCGGCCACGCGGCCGAGCTGGCCGGGATGCCGAGCGCCGATCTGGCCAACCTCATCCAGGACCTCAACGACCAGATGAAGGGCGCCGCCGCCGAGCTGCAGTTCGAGCTCGCCGCCCGGCTGCGCGACGAGATCGGCGAGCTCAAGAAGGAGCTCCGCCAGATGATGGAGGCGACGAAGTAGTGCCCGCTCGAGAGATCCAGGTGACCTTCGACTGCGCCGACCCGCGGTCCCTGTCCGAGTTCTGGTGCGAGGTCCTCGGCTACGTGATGCCGCCCCCGCCACCGGGCTTCGAGAGCTGGGACGCCTTCCGGGAGACGCTGCCCGAGCACCTCCGCAACAGCGCCTCGGCCTGCGAGGACCCCGACGGCAACGGCCCGCGGGTGTTCTTCCAGCGTGTGCCCGAGGGCAAGGCGGCCAAGAACCGGGTCCACCTCGACGTGCGGGCCGCGCCCGGGCTCGCGGGCGAGGACCGGATGGCCGCCCTCGAGGCGGAGGGCGAGCGCCTCGTCGCCCTGGGTGCCACCCGGGTCGAGCGGCACGAGCCGAGCCCACCGATGGCCGCCGGCCACCTGGTCATGCGGGACCCCGAGGACAACGAGTTCTGCCTAGACTGAACGGGCTCATTGCCCGTTCGCATGCCCTCACTGACGGTCCTGCGAATCGAACGGAACGCCCAAACAGCCGTCCAATTCTGGCCTATGGTGCGGACATGACCGACAACACGGGGAACGGGAACTCAGGCACCCCTCCAGGCTGGTATCCGGACGGGCAGGGCAACACACGATGGTGGGACGGGTCGTCATGGTCCGAGGCCACTCAAGGCGTAGGCGCGACCCCGCCTGGGGGTGCCCCACAAGCGCCCACAGCGGCAATGCAGCCGAAGAACACCAAGGCGGAGGGCAAGGCGGCCAAGGCCTACGCGAAGGCGTCCCGCCCCTGGTTCAAGAAGAAGCGATGGTGGCTCGCGGGCGGCGTACTGATCCTCATCATCGCTATTGCGGCGGGAGGCAGCGGGGGCGGCGACGACGACAACACCGCGAACGACGACAACGGGTCGTCCTCCACCGAGAACTCCACTCCCGACGCTGAAGCCCCGTCCGAGGGGGATGAGCCAGAGCCGGAGCCGGAGCCAGAGCCAGAGCCAGAGCCAGAGCCAGAGCCAGAACTGACCGCCTCGCAGGAAAACGCCATCGAGGCTGCCGAGAACTACTTGAGCTTCGCGGGCTTCTCCAAGAAGGGCCTGATCCGCCAGCTCTCCTCACCTGCGGGCGACAACTACCCCAAGGCCGACGCCGTGTTCGCCGTGAACCAACTCGACGTGGACTGGAGGGAAGAGGCGGTGGAATCGGCCGAGCAATATCTGGAGTTCACGTCGTTCTCCCGCGACGGACTCATCCAACAGCTGACCTCGTCCGCTGGAGATATGTACACCCTGGCGGAGGCCGAGTACGCAGCCGACAAGGTGGGTCTCTAACGCATGACCCTGATCCGTCGCCCCGCCAAGAACGGGGCGACGGGCCAGGCCCCGTGGCGGTCCGGTGCTGGGCTGCCAACACCACCGGGCCACCCGTCGGACGACTAGGCCGACCAGTTGCTCCGCAGCACGTCAGTCCTGGTCGAGACTCGATCGCCCATTTCAGATTGTCAGCAGATCTTCGGCGATAGCCGCTGCGGAACGCAGATCCTCCTCAGGCAGATCCCCAGCGTGGGCGATGGTGTTCCGTGCTCCGCGGACAATGTCCACTTCTTTCTGAATGTCTCAACGAAGCGCCTCGCCTGCGGATCGATCGCGTCGGCGTCGCCCAGTCTTCTGCCACGTGGTCGCCGCCCCGGAGGTCGGCGTGACGCCAGAGGCACTTCGGCCCTGACCGGGCGGAAGCTGGCTGCGCGATGCTGTGCGCGTGGAGGCCTACCTGCTCCTGGCGGCGGCCGTGTTCGGCATCAACCTGCTGCCGGCGTTCGGGCCGCCCACCTGGGCAGTCCTGGTGCTGTTCCACCTCAACGGCGACTACTGGCTGCCCGGGCTGGTCGTGGTGGGTGCCGTCTGCGCGGCGAGCGGTCGTCTGGTCCTGGCGATGGTGACGAGGCGGCTCGGCAAGCGGCTGCCGGCACGATGGCGGGTCAACGCCGAGGCCGCGGGGGAGCGGCTCGCCGCGAACCGTGGCCGGTCCCTGGCCGGGCTGGCCCTGTTCGCCGTGTCGCCGGTGCCCTCGGCGCAGCTGTTCGAGGCGGCCGGGCTGATGTCGGTGCGGCTGCTCCCGTTGACCGCGGCGTTCTTCGCGGGCCGCACGGTCAGCTACACCGTCTACTCCAAGACCGCGGACACGCTCAGCGAGACCGACACCGGCGAGACCCTGCTCGCCTCGATCACCTCGCCGTGGGGGGTGGTGCTGCAGGTGGCGATGCTGGTGGGGATCGTCCTGCTCGGCCGGGTCGACTGGGGTCACGTCGGCCGCGAGCGGCCGGTGGCCTGAGCCCAGACCTGGGTCCAGCACCGGGCGGAGCGCGTCGTACGGTCGGGGGGTGAGGCGCGCCTGGGCCGTGTGGGGCGTGGCGCTGGTGGCGTACCTGCTCGCGATCTTCCACCGGTCCTCGCTCGCGGTGGCCGGGCTCGCGGCCACTGACCGGTTCGACATCACCGCGGCCCAGCTGGCGACGTTCACGATGCTCCAGCTCCTCGTCTATGCCGGTATGCAGATCCCCGTGGGCCTCCTGGTCGACCGGTTCGGGCCCCGGAACGTGATCCTGTGCGGCGCCGTCGTGCTCACGGCGGCCCAGGCGGGGTTCGCCGTGGCGGACTCGTACGCTGCGGCCCTGGGTGCCCGGCTGTTCGTCGGCCTCGGCGACGCGATGACCTTCATCTGCCTGCTCCGGCTGGTCGTCAGCTGGTTCCCGGGTCGCCGGGTCCCGCTGCTCACGGCGCTGTCCGGGACGCTGGGGCAGCTGGGCGCCATCGCGGCGGCGGCCCCCATGACCTGGGCACTGGGCAACCTCGGCTGGACCCGCGCCTACCTGGTCGCCGCGGCGGTCAGCGTGGTCGTGGCGGTGGCGGTCGCGGTGGTCGTGCACGACGCGCCGGACCGACGCAGCCGGCGGGGTCCGCAGCTGACGTTCGCGGCGGTGCGCTCGAGCCTGACGGCGTCGTGGTCACACCCGGGGACCAGGCTGGGGTTCTGGATGCACTTCGTCAGCCAGTTCAGCGCCACGGCGATGACCCTGTTGTGGGGGTTCCCGTTCCTGGTCCGTGGCGAGGGACTGTCGCCGGCGCGGGCGGGCCTGCTGCTGAGCCTGGTGGTGGTCGCCATCATGTACAGCGGCCCGACGATCGGCTGGGTCATCGGCAGGCACCCCTGGCACCGCTCGACCACGGTGCTCGCCATCGTGTGGGCGATCGTCGGCGTGTGGACGGCGGTCCTGCTCTGGCCCGGGCCGGCGCCGTTCTGGCTCCTGGTCCTGCTGACCCAGGTGATCGGCATCGGCGGGCCCGCGTCGATGATCGGTTTCGACCTCGCGCGCACCTCCAACCCGGCCGAGCGGCTGGCCAGCGCCAACGGAATCATCAACCAGGCCGGCTTCGCGGCCAGCCTCGTCGTGGTCGTCGCGATCGGCGTCGTCCTCGACTGGCAGACACCGGGCGGTGGCTCCGACTACTCGCCCCGGGCGTTCCAGCTGGCGATGGCCACGCAGTACCCGGTCTGGGCGCTGGGCCTGCTGCAGGTCTGGCGCTACCGGCGACGGGTCCGGGCGGTCGTCGACCGCGAGGAGCTGACCGCGCAGGCGCGAGCCGAGGGCTGAGCCAGTGGTCGCCGCCGGTGGGTACCTTGCCCGCATGACCAGCACCCCCATCGACCTCGGCCGACCTGTCTCCGGTGACGTCGTCGAGCTCATCCTCGACGACCACCGACGTTTCGAGACCCTGCTGCGCGACCTGCGCGACAGCTCCTCGGACCGGGACGCCGTACGGCGGGCCCTCGCCACCCTGCACACCGCGCACGCCATCGCCGAGGAGACGCACGTCTACCCCAAGCTCGAGCGCAAGGACGCGATCTCGCAGGAGGAGGCCGAGCACGGGGAGCACGAGCACGCGGAGGGTCACGAGGCCCTGCTCGCCGTCCTGGAGCTGAAGGGGACCGACACCGACGCGTTCGACGACGCCGTCGAGGAGCTCGCCAAGGTGCTCAACCACCACCTGACGGAGGAGGAGCTGACGATCCTCAACCCGGCCCGCGACGAGGTGGGCGAACGGGTCCGGGCCCAGCTCGGCGAGGCGTTCGCGACCGAGCGCAACCGTCAGATCGACGAGGGTTGCGGGTCTGCGGAGCAGATCCGCGAGCTGGTGGCGCGGGCCCGGCGCAAGGGGCTCCTGGACGAGGACCAGGACGACGAGTAGCCCGGATCACCCCGCGGAGGACTACGGGGCGGACGCGACCAGCGTGTCCCGGAAGTCCGCGAGCGCCCGGAGGTCGGCGGTGAGGAGGTCCCGGACCTCGTCGAGCCGGTCCGACAGGTCGGAGAGTGGTACGCCGCTGCGCACCGCGTCCTCCAGCTGCCGAGCGGCCTCACCGCCGTGGTTGGCCCCGAGGTTGAGGGCGGCGCCGGCGAGCCGGTGCGAGGTGGCACCGAGCTGCTCGGAGTCACCCGCCGCCGCTGCCTCGGCCATCGTCTCGAGGTCGACGGGTGCCTTCCGGAGAAGGTTGCCGATCGCGCGCGCGACGTAGGAGGTCTCTCCGGTCCCGCCGTCCAGGGCACGCAGCTCCTCGAGTCGCTCGAGGTCCAGCCGGACCAGCGAGGACGCCCCGTCGGACGCGTCGGTGCACCACCTCTCCAGCGTCGTCGACAGCCGGTCGACGTCGACCGGCTTGGTGAGGAAGTCGTCCATGCCGGCGTCCAGGCACCGCTCGCGGACGCCGTCGACGGCGGCCGCCGTCATCGCGATGATCGGGGTCCGCGACCCCGACTCGGCCGCGCGGATCGCCCGGGTGGCGGCGTACCCGTCGAGCCCAGGCATCTGGACGTCCATGAGGATCGCGGCGAAAGCGCCCTGGGCGGCCGCCGCCACCCCGGCATGACCGTCCTCCGCGGTGACCACGCCGTAGCCGAGGGCGGTGAGCATGCCGGAGGCGACCAGCTGGTTGACGGGGTTGTCCTCCACGACCAGCACGACCCCCTTGTCAGGTGCGGAGCCGGGCGGCGGGGACAACGACTGGTGGTCCAGGTGGGTCATCAGCGGAACGACCTCCTCCAAGGCAGCGCGGTCGAGGACGGCGGTGAACGTGAAGACGCTCCCTCCGCCGGGGTTGGGGTCGTAGGTGATGTCGCCGCCCATCGCGGAGGCGAGCTCCCGGGAGATCGCGAGCCCGAGGCCCGTTCCGCCGTAGAGCCGCGTGGTCGAGGAGTCGGCCTGGACGAACGGCTCGAACAGCCGTGACACCTTGGCCTTGCTGACGCCCACGCCCGAGTCCCTGACCACGACCCGCAGCAGCCACGTCTCCTCGGACGCCGGCTCGCCGCCGACCTCGACCGACACGGAGCCGGCCGTGGTGAACTTGACCGCGTTGGCGACCAGGTTGGTCACGACCTGGGCGACCTTGGTGGGGTCTCCGGTGAGGGCGTCCGGCAGCCCGTCGGCGCAGGTGACGGTGACGCCGACGCCCTTGTCGCGGGCGCCCTCGGCCTGCACGGCGACGACCTCGGTCAGCAGGGGAGCCACCTCGAACGGGATCGACTCGAGCTCGAGCCGGCCGGCCTCGATCTTGGAGAAGTCGAGGACGTCGTTGATGATGCCGAGCAGCGCCCGACCCGACACCAGCAGCCCGGTGACCAGGCGGGTCTGCTCCTCGTCCAGGTCGGTGCGCAGCAACAGGTCGTTGAGCCCGATGACGCCGTTGAGCGGAGTTCGGATCTCGTGGCTCATCGTGGCGAGGAACTCCGACTTGAGGCGGGACGCCTCCATCGCCTCGTCGCGGGCCTGGGCGAGCTGGGCCTGGGCCCGCTCCCGCTCGGCGACCCGGGCGAGCTGCTGGGCCACCTGCCTGGCCATCGACTCGATCAGCTCGAACCGGAAGAGAGGCGGCGCCGAGGTGATCACGATGACGGCGTAGACGTCGTCGTCGAGCAGGATCGGGAAGGCCATCGTGAGCCGGCGCTCGTCCCAGACGATCCCGCCCGAGTCGGCGCACCGCTGGGCGAGGAGGAGCTCAGCGGCCACCCGCGGGTCACCCTGGTCCTCATCACGGTCGGACTCCCAGGCGTAGAAGGGCACCATGGTGGTGCTGTCCGGCCCCTCCGGCACGAACGCCCGGGCCCGCTCCCAGTCGTCGTGCAGGAGGATGAGGCTGCGCGCGTGCCGCAGCACGTCGACCAGGGTCGTCGCCTCGTTGGCCGTGCTGGCGACGGCCTGCAGCAGCTGCTTCTGGCTGATCTCGTCGGCGAGGGCCTCCTCGTGGGCGCGCAGCGACTCGATCAGCGTCCGCCGGTCCTCGTACGGGCTGTGCCGGTGGAGCAGCCCGGCGATCCGACCCTGGGAGTCCCGCAGCGCGGTCTCCTTGCACAGCGTCCAGGTGCCCTCGCCGTCGGCGCGCACCCAGTGCACCTCGACATCGGTCTCGTTGAGCGTGCCGTGCCGGCGCAGGTCCTCCAGATGCGCGGCGAACTGCTCGCGCCCCTGCTCGTCGAGCGTGTCGAAGACGCTCAGGGTTCCCAGCTCGGAGACCGGTATCCGGTGGATGCGGGCGATCTCGGGGTTCGCGTAGAGGGTGCGACCCTCCAGGTCGATGACCCAGATGCCGTCCGGCGAGGTCTCGACGATGTCCCGGTAGAGGTCGGTGAGGTCCATGTCCATGCTCCGTACGACGCTATCTCTCGCGCGCCCCGCCTGCCGCGCATTGCCTCAACCGTGACCCCAGGATGATTCGGCCTGGATCCAGGCTTAGGTTCTCCGCGTGACCTCCGGCACCCGGCAGCGCCTCCTGGACGCGGCCCTGCGCGCGTTCGCCGACCAGGGGGTCGCCGGTGCGTCGCTGGTCGAGATCACCCGCCAGGCCGGACAGCGCAACCGCGGAGCGGTCCACTACCACTTCGGAGGTCGCGAGGGTCTGCTCGTCGCGGTGCTGGAGGAGCAGTCGGGGTTCCTCGCCGAGCGTGAGGGACAGCTGCTGCAGGTGGCCCGCACGACCCCGCCGGACGACGTGGCCCGCGTGGTCGAGGCGATCGTCCGCCCGGCGGTCGAGCTGGCCGAGACCGGGTGGCGCGGTAGTGCCTACCTGTCGATCGTCGGCGAGCTGGTCGAGCAGGACCAGGACGCCCTGGGGGAGCAGGTGGCGGCGGCGCTGCGGCACACGGGCGGGTACGACGTGTTCGACCTGCTCGTCGAGCGGCTGCCGCCCATGGACGGCGCGCTCCGCGACGAGCGGTTCGCGTTGGCCACGGCGTACATCCTGGGCGCCGTGGCGAGGCGGGCCCGGGCAGCGGACCGCCCGGGACGGCCGCAGCTGCCGTCGGAGCGGTTCGTGGCCAACCTGGTGCAGACCACCGCGGCGATGCTGACGGCCCCCACCGCCGGAATCTGAACGAGACCCCTTGACCCTTAAAGAGACCTCTTAGTACGGTCCGCCCCATCCTGCGAAAGGTTGGGCATGAGAGCGGTACGGGTCGGTCGGTTCGGTGAGCCCGAGGACGTCGTCGAGATCGGCGAGGTCGAGCCCCCGACGCCGGGACCGGGGGAGGTGCTGGTGCGGGTCGCTGCCGGCTCACTCAACTTCGGTGACGTCGCCCGGTGTCGTGGCGGGGTGGCCGCGGTGACGCCCGAGCCGCCGTTCACCCTCGGCATGGACATGGCCGGGGTCGTCGAGTCGGCGGGGGAGGGCCTCGAGGAGTGGGTCGGCCGGCGGGTCGTCGGCATCGCCCAGCAGTCACTGGGCGGCCTGGCCGAGCTCGCGGTCGCCGGGACGGTCTTCGACGCGCCACCTGAGCTGGACGACGAGGAGGCGGCTGCCTTCACCCTGCCGTTCCACGTGTCCTACCTGGCACTGCACGAGCGCGCCGGACTCCAGGACGGAGAGACCGTGCTGGTGCGTGGCGGTGCCAGCGCGGTCGGGACGGCCGCGATCCAGCTCGCGAAGGCCGCGGGCGCGCGGGTCATCGCGGTCGCAGGAGGCCCCGAGAAGGGGCAGGTGTGCCGCGAGCTCGGCGCGGACGTGGTCCTCGACCACCGCAGGGACGACCTGTTCGCAGCGGTCATGGACGACACCGACGACCGCGGCGCCGACGTGGTCTTCGACCCCATCGGCGGCGAGGCCACCGAGGCGATCTGGACCTGCGCGGCCCTGGGCGGCCGCTACCTCGCGGTCGGCTTCAACGACGACGCGCAGTCCGGCATGACCGGGCGGCCGCTGCGCAAGGTGTCCATGCTCAACCTCACCGTGATGGGCGTGCTGCTGGCCTACTTCGACACCCCGCGTGCGTTCCGGCAGTTCGGCATCAACGCCTTCCCGCCCGAGACCGGCCGCCGGGTGCACGAGCGTCTCTGCGAGCTGGTGGCCAGCGGGGCGGTCCGGCCGCAGATCGGGCGCCGGATCGGGATGGACGGCGTCGGCCGGGCGCTGGCCGACCACGCCGCAGGCCTCACGTCCGGTCGCACCGTCGTCCGGATCGGCCCGGCGGCGTGAACGCCGACCAGGTCCTGGCCGAGGCCTGCGAGCAGACCGGGCTGGACGACCTCGGCGACGGTGGCGAGGTCGCGCTCGCGGGCCTCGCGGCGTACGTCGAGGCCTGCGACGCCGAGGCCGACCTCAGCGAGCTCGGCGGCCTGGTGGTGCACGGCGCGCTGGTCGCCGCTCTGGCCAACCGGCTCCGGGTGGCCGACCACGTCGCCCGGCACCCCGAGGTCCGCGAGCGCCCGATCGAGGCCCCGGTCGTCGTCGTCGGCCTCTTCCGGGCCGGCACCACGCTCATCTCCAACCTGCTCGACCAGGACCCGGACAACCGGGCCCTGCTGCGCTGGGAGTCCGGGGACTCGGTCCCGCCGCCGGCGCCGCACGAGCTGCGCACCGGACCACGGGTCGAGGCCGGGCAGGCCGGCGTCGACATGCTCGAGGCCATCAACCCCGGCATCCGGGCGATCCACCACGAGGACGCCGACGCGCCGACCGAGTGCATCGCGGTGCTGGGGCAGGCCTTCCAGAGCATCTCGTGGGAGGCACTGGCCAACGTGCCGTCGTACGCCGAGTGGTGGCGCTCGTCCGACCTGACCGCCGGCTACGGCTACCACCGCGACGTCCTCCAGGTGCTCCAGAGCAACGGCTGCGAGGGCCGCTGGACCCTCAAGAGCCCCGGGCACGCCCTGGCGCTGGACGCGCTGACGGCGGTCTACCCGGATGCTCAGCTGGTCGTGCTGCACCGCGACCCGGTCACCCTCACCGCCTCGGTGTCCAGCCTCATCCACACCATGTCGTCGGCGTTCAGCGACGCCGACCACCGGCCCTACATCCGCGAGCACTGGACCCGGACGCTCGAGGACTGCATCGCCCGCATCGACGCCTTCGACGGCGCACATCCCGGCCGGCTGCACCACGTGCAGTACGCCGACCTGGTCACCGACCCCGTGGGCACTGTGCGCCGGCTGTACGGCGCCCTCGGCATCGAGGCCACGGACCAGGCGATGGACGCGATCGCCGCCCACGTGCAGGACCGTCCTCGAGGAGCGTTCGGCGTGCACAGCTACGACCTGGAGTCCTACGGCCTGGTCGAGGACGAGCTGCGCGAGCGGTTCTCCGGCTACGTGGAGCGCTACGCGGTCCCCCGCGAGGCGCCCGCCGGCTGACGCGGACGAGCGGAGCGATGGCGGCGCAGTCAGCCCTCGGCGGCACCCTCGTCGGCACCCTCGGCGTGGAAGGCCGCCCGCATGCGCAGGTCGCTGCGGGGGTCGGCCGGCGCGCAGCAGCCGAGCGCCGAGGCCCGGGTCCGCCGGGTCGTCGCCGAGAGCGCGAGGACCAGTCCCACGAACAGCGCGAGCACGAGCAGAGCCGTCACCGCACGCCTCCTCCTGCCTGGGGACCCCGGGGGGAACGCCGCCCTGACGACCGTACGATGACCCGGTGTCCGGGTCTACTGCAGGTCGAAGAGGTCGTCGTCGTCACGGGGTCGCAGCCCTTGCCCTCGCTGCCGGTCTGCTGCTCACCGGCTGCGGCGAGGACTCGGACGAGGACGGCGCCGGCTCCGCGGGCACCGGGGCCGACCACAACGCCGCGGACGTCGCCTTCGCGAGCGACATGATCCAGCACCACGCCCAGGCCCTGGCGATGGTCGACCTGACCGTCGAGCGGTCGCTGGACCCGGAGGTCCAGGCCCTCGCCGAGGCGATCCGCGCGGCCCAGGGTCCCGAGATCGAGACCATGACGGACTGGCTGACCGAGTGGGGCGAGCCCGTCCCCGCCACCGTGCGTGACCACGTGAACGCCGAGGACGACCACGGCGGCGATCACGGCGACGACGGCGAGGCCGGCGACGACGGGGAGCACGGGGACGACACCGGAATGGACATGCCGGGGATGATGAGCGACGAGCAGATGGACGAGCTCGCGGCTGCGACCGATGCCGACTTCCAGGACCTGTTCCTCGAGATGATGGTCGAGCACCACGAGGGCGCGATCGAGATGGCCCGCACCGAGCAGGACGACGGCCGCTACCCGCCCGCGGTGGCCCTGGCGGAGCAGATCGAGACCGCGCAGGCGGCCGAGATCGAGACCATGGAGGGCCTGCTCTCGTAGATCTCCGGCTGACGCCGGAATATCCGTACGTCCGTGCGGTTGTACGGACATGAACTCCACGCACGCACATCCCGTGGACGCGGCCGCGGTCACCCGCGCCCAGGCGTCCGGACTCTCCCGGGAGGACGCCGACCGCCTCAGCGACCTGCTCGGGCTGTTGGCCGACCCGGTCCGGCTCCGGATCCTCTTCAGCCTGCTCGCCGCCGACGAGCTCTGCGTCGGCGACCTGGCCCTGGCGGTGGGCGTCTCGATGGACCAGTCGTCGTACGCCCTCAAGCTGCTCCGGGCCGACGGCGTCGTCCGGTCCCGGCGGGCCGGCCGGGTCATCTACTACCGGTTGGCCGACGACTTCCCCCAGGAGCTGCTCGACCACTGCCTGCGCCAGCTGCTCACCATCGCATCGAAGGAGGGACGGTCATGACCACCGGACACGACCACCACGGGCACGACACCCACACACCGACCACGCCGGCCACGACATGGGCGGCAACGTCAACCGGATGGCGGCCAGCGCCACCCTGCACTGCCTGACCGGCTGCGCCATCGGTGAGATCGTCGGTCTGATGATCGGCACGGCCATCGGCCTGGCGACCCTGCCGACCATTGCCCTGGCGGTCGGGCTGGCCTTCCTGTTCGGCTACGCCCTGTCGACGCTGCCGCTGCTCAAGGCGGGGCTCGGCGTCGGTGCCGCCCTCACCGTGGTGCTCGCGGCGGACACGCTGTCGATCCTGACCATGGAGGTCGTGGACAACGCGGTCATGGCCGTGATCCCGGGCGCCATGGACGCGGGGCTCGTCAACCCGGTCTTCTGGGTCGGCATGATGATCGCCCTCTCGGTGGCGTTCCTCGCGGCGTACCCCGTCAATCGCTACCTGCTCCAGCGGGGCAAGGGTCACGCGCTGACCCACGAGTTCCACGGCCGCCCGGCGGCGACCACCGGGGCCCGGCGGTTCATCCCCGACCTGGCCTCGACGACCCTGGCCGCGGTCATCATCAGCTTCATGCTCGGTGGCCTCGTGGTCTCGATCGCCGACGAGCTGGAGTCGGACGACGCGCCGGCGCCGGCCCACGGGGAGGCCCTGCCGGCGGCTCGCGGCTGAAGCGGTCGGTCCCGCGAGCCCGGACGGCGGTCGGAAACAGCACCCGGGGGTCTTGCCACCCAAACGCGTAAGCGCTAACTTACGTGTTCGTGACCACTTACCCATTGGACGCGTGGGCCCTCCTGGGTGACGGGAGCCGTCGGTCGATCATCGAGCGGCTGTCGGAGGGTCCCTGCACGGTGACCGAGCTCGCCGGCGCGATGCCGATCAGCCGGCCGGCGGTGAGCCAGCACCTCAAGGTGCTGCGGGACGCGGGGATCGTGCAGGACGCCCAGCAGGGCCGGAACCGCGTCTACAGCATCGACGTCCAGCGGCTGGCCAGGTACCGCAGGCAGCTCGACCAGTTCTGGTCGGACGCCCTCGGCAACCTGGCCGCCGCGTCCACCGACGAGGAAAGAGGAATCGGATGACCATGGAGACCGACGGATCGGTACGGCACGAGGTCGTCGTCGACCTGCCCCGCGAGGACGCGTTCTGGGTCTTCGCGGACCTGGACCGGATCAAGCCGCGCGAGCACAACATGCTGGCCGTGCCCATCGAGCAGACCGTGCTCGAGCAGGAGGTCGGCGGGGCGGTCTACGACCGCGGCGTCGACGGGAGCGTCTGTCGGTGGGGCCGGGTGCTGGCCTTCGACCCGCCGCGCACCATCGCCTTCAGCTGGGACATCGGGCCCGACTGGCAGGTGACGTCGGACCTGAACCGGACGAGCGAGGTCGAGGTGACCTTCACCGCCGAGGGCGAGCGGCGCACCCGGGTCACCCTGGTCCACCGGCACCTCGACCGGCACGGCGACGGCTGGGAGTCGATGGCTGCCGGTGTCGAGGCGCCCGACGGCTGGCCGCTCTACCTGTCGAGGTTCGCGGCGCTGACCCACGGACCTGCCCGGGTGGACGCCGAACAGCCGGGCTGAGCCACGGCGCAGGTACGCCGGGAGGTCTAGCCTGCCCCCCATGGACGTCGCCCGGATGCAGGCGTACTGCCTGGCCAAGCCAGGCGCCTGGCCGGACAACCCGTGGGGGCACGAGCACCCGGTGATCAAGGTCGGCCCGGGGGAGCGCGGCAAGATCTTCGCGTTCCTCGGCGCGGACACGGTCGGCGTGAAGTCGGGCCGGACCCGGGAGGTCGCCGACGAGTGGCTGCACCGACACCCCGACGACGCGGAGGTGATGCGCTACATCGGCCGCTCAGGGTGGAACACGTTGACGATGGGCCGCGGGATCCCCGACGAGGAGCTCCTCGAGGCCGTGGACGAGTCCTACCGGCTGGTGGTCGAGGGGTTGCCGAAGAAGCTGCAGCCGGACGGCTGGGACACCTGAGTCACTCGACCCGGCGCCCGCGGGCGGTCAGCCCGACCAGCCGGGCGATGACCAGACCGACGTAGAGCACCCCGGCCAGCTGCTCCACCATCACGATCGACCGGGCGTGGTTCATGACCGGGACGACGTCGGAGAGGCCCACGCTGGTGAGCGTGGTGAACGACAGGTAGAGGAGCTCGAACCACGGCAGCTCCTCGTCACCGGCGTAGTTCACGAACGAGCCGGGGTCCAGGACCTGGACGGCGGCGTACATGTAGGCGAAGGCCCACGCCACCACGGTGAAGGCGGCTCCCGTGGCGAAGAGCTCGTCGCGCGTCACCCGGTCGTCGTGGAAGAGGTACCGGATCATGGCGTACGAGACGTAGAGGTAGAACGGCACGTGGAAGGCGGCCGAGGCGAGGACGATCCAGTCGACGCTCGGCTCGATCGCCTCGAGCACCGCGAAGACCATCGCAGGGCCGCCCAGGAGGACGCCCGCCCGGCTCAGCGCCGGGGTGCGGCGCACCGCCATCACCGCGGTGAACACCAGGGCCATCTGCGCCACGCCCAGCACCGCGCGCCCGGCCGTCGAGGTGTCGAGGAACGGGTACAGCAGGACCACGACGAGCTGACCGACGAGCAAGATGCCGGACGGGTGCCGCCAGATCGCGGCGAGGACGCGTCTCACTGGTCGCGCTGCTTCTTCTCGAGGGCCTTGGCCTGCTTCTCCTCCAGGCGCCGGACCTCGGAGGCGACGATCGGCCCCCGGCTCGTGGCCGTCTTGAGCAGGTTGAGGAACGTCACGGCCATGACGATCGCGGGCCAGGGGAAGCCCCCGTGGAAGGTGCCCTCCTCCCACCCCACCGCGAACCAGATCGTCCAGCAGACGACCGTCGGGCCCACGAAGCCGAAGAACGCGTTGCGCCGGTCGTCTCGCCACTTCTCCTCGGCACGACGCTGGATGTCGCCCGGCGTCGCCGCCACCAGCGGCACCCGGCCGGACGAGGTGCGGACCGGCAGGCTCGGCACCAGGTCGGCGACGACCGGCGGCAGCTCGCCCAGGGTGCGCGCGGCGAGGACCGACGTGCTGCGCTCGTCGTACTCCGCCCGGTCCAGGCGCCCGTCGGCGAAGGCCTCGGCGAGCACTCCGTGGATCACCTCGCGGTCGGCGTCGGAGGCCCGCAGGGAGGCGACGGCAGGGTCACGCGGGTCGTGGCCGAACGCACCCCAGACCTCCCCTTCCACAAAAGTGATCCTAGGGACACACTTCGGCGTACCTCGACCCGTGTCGTTCCCGGCTTCGGAGCGTTGTCACCGGGAGAGGCGTTTGGAACAGAACAGGAACGCGTTCTAGTGTGTGACGGCCGTCGCAGCACGGGGGAGGTGACCGATGGCGATTACTGCTGCATCGGTCATCAGGGGACCGGGCGAGATGGCGGCCATGGTCGTCCAGGTCACGAAGATCATCTTCACGCGCCCGTTCCAGTTCCGGGAGTTCATCGAGCAGGCCTGGTTCATCACCAGCGTCACGCTGATGCCGACGATCCTGGTGTCGATCCCGTTCGGCGCGGTGATCTCCCTCCAGGTGGGCAACCTGACCGGTCAGCTCGGAGCCCAGTCGTTCGCCGGCGCCACGGCCGTGCTGGCCGTGGTCCGCGAGGCGGCGCCGATCGCGGCCGCGCTGATCATCGCGGGGGCGGCCGGCTCCGCGATCTGCTCGGACATGGGCGCTCGCAAGATCCGCGAGGAGATCGACGCCATGGAGGTGCTCGGCGTCGACCCGCTGGAGCGGTTGGTGGCGCCCCGGGTCGTGGCGACGACGTTCGTGGCGCTGATGATCAACGGCATCGTGATCTCGGCGGGCATCGGCGGCGGCTACTTCTTCACCGTCATCGTCCAGGGCGGGTCCGCAGGCGCCTTCCTGTCGTCCTTCACGGCGCTGGCGACGCTGCCGGACCTCTACATCGCCATGGTGAAGGCGGCCGTCTTCGGCTGGCTGGCGGCCATCGTCGGCGCCTACAAGGGGCTGAACGCCGGTGGCGGTCCCAGTGGTGTCGGGCGGGCGGTCAACGAGGCGGTGATCGTGGCGTTCATGCTGCTGTTCTTCCTCAACGCGATCATCACCGCCATCTACTTCCAAGTCGTCCCACCCCCGGGGCTCTGATGAGCAGCGCCAACAGCTCCGTCGTCCGCTCGGTCGCCAGGTCGGCCGTCGCCACGCCGCGCCGTTCCCTCGAGGGGTACGGCGACCAGCTGCTCTTCTACGTCAAGGCGCTGCTCTGGGTGCCGCGGGCGATCAAGCGCTACCCCCGCGAGATCACCAACACGCTGGCCGAGGTGACCTTCGGGGCCGGTGGCCTCACGCTCATCGCCGGGACCGTCGGCGTGATCGCGTTCCTGGCGTTCTTCGCCGGCACCGAGGTGGGGATCCAGGGCTATGCGTCGCTGAGCCAGCTGGGCGTGGCCAAGTTCAGCGCGTTCATCTCCGCCTACTTCAACACCCGCGAGGTGGCGCCCCTGGTCTCCGCCATCGCGCTGGCGGCCACCGTCGGCTGTGGCTACACCGCGCGGCTCGGCGCGATGCGCATCTCCGAGGAGATCGACGCCCTCGAGGTCATGGGGATCCCGTCCCTGCCCTTCCTGGTGACCACGCGGATGATCGCGGCCTTCATCGCGGTCATCCCGCTCTACGTCGTCGCGCTGTGCGCGTCGTACCTGTCGCCGCGGCTGATCGTCACGCTCATCTACGGCCAGTCCCCGGGCACCTACGACCACTACTTCCTGCAGTTCCTCCCGCCGATCGACATGCTGTGGTCGTTCGGCAAGCTGCTCTTCCTCGCCGCGGCCGTGATCCTCATCCACTGCTACTACGGCTACACCGCGTCGGGCGGCCCGGCCGGCGTGGGGCAGGCCGTGGGGCGGGCGATCCGCACCAGCATCGTGACGATCGTCGTGGCCGACTTCTTCCTCAGCTTCGCCATCTGGGGCTCCACCACCACCGTGCGGATCACGGGGTAGCCGCCATGTTGGTCAACATCCACCACGACAGCAGGCGCGAGCACAACCGCCTGCTGGTGGCCGGCGTCGCCTTCCTGACGGTGATCTCCCTGCTGATCGCGTTCTCGATCGCGATCTACCAGAAGACCTTCGAGCGCAACACGATGATCACGATCCAGGCCGACCGGGCGGGACTGCAGCTCGCCAAGTTCGGCGACGTGCGGGTGAACGGGGCGCTGGTCGGGCAGGTGCGGGGGATCGAGCAGAACGGCAAGAACGCCGAGATCACCGTCGCGCTGCGCCCCGAGGCGGCCGACGACATCCCCGAGAACGTCACCGTCGAGATCCTCCCGACCACACTGTTCGGCCAGAAGTTCATCTCCTTCGTGATGCCTGACGACGCGGCCAGCGCCTCGCTCGAGGACGGGGACGTCATCCCGAAGGACCGGGTCGACACCAACGTCGAGCTCAGCCAGATCCTGGCCGACCTGTTCCCGCTGCTGCGTGCCGTGCGACCCGCCGACCTCAACATGACGCTCAACGCCCTGGCCTCGGCGCTGGAGGGGCGCGGGGAGCAGCTGGGCACGACCCTCGACGACCTGCAGACCTACCTCGCCGAGATCTCGCCCAGCCTGCCGACGCTGCGTGAGGACCTGGTCCGGCTCGCGGACGTCGCCGACACCTACGACCTGGCCGCGCCCGACCTGCTGGCGGTGCTGCGCAACCTGACCGTGACCGCCCGCACCGTCGTCGAGCGACGAGCGGATCTCGACGTCTTCTTCTCCGACCTGACGGGCCTGGCCACCACCTCCACCCGGGTGCTGGGGGACAACGAGGCCAACCTGATCGAGATCGGCCGGGTGAGCGAGCCCCTGCTCAAGCTGCTGGCCGTCTACTCGCCGGAGTTCCCCTGCCTGCTCAAGGGTGCCGCGCGCTACGAGCCGATCCTGTCGAGGACCTTCGAGGGCAACGAGATCAAGCAGTTCATCGAGTTCGGCACCAACCAGTACCGCGCCTACACGGCCGACGACCTGCCCGAGTACGGCGAGGTGGGCAACGGCCCCTGGTGCCAGGGGCTCCCGGACC
>NZ_JAEMSS010000085.1 GCF_016462705.1 Nocardioides sp.
GTCTTGGGAGGCGGCCGGACCGGGGGATCCGGGCCGCTTCCCTGGTGGGGGTCTGTGACCTGGGGGAGGTCACAGCAACCAGAGTGGGCCCCGAGTAACAGGATGTGAACAGAGTTCGTTACTAGTCGTTCGATGACCGCGCACCTAGTCATCCTGGACTAGTCCGAACGGCCCATGAAAATGGGGTTTGAGACCACTATTGAGGTCACTGAGGCGGTTTTGCCGGCGTGGCGTTCTAGACCAGGTGCACAGTGCTGCCACTTGTCATCCACTCGGAGGTAACAATGCTCAGCTCGGACTCGGCGTTGCCGACCCCGGCGAGCGCCGCGGTCACGCATCCGTCACCGGGCCGACGCCGAACCGTCACGCGCGGGACCGAGATTGACCCCTCCGAGGGCTTTGCAGGTCGCCGAGGCTTGGTACTGTCGGGTCTGCAACAGATGCAAAGTTCCAGCTGGTCTGACGCCTGCGGAGTTTGTGATCCAACGGCGTTTCGTTTGTGTGGTGCCTTTTCCACATCTCGGAGCGACGTGTCACCGCATCTGATGCGGAGATCCTCGAAGTGAGGATCCTCATCGCACCGATATAGGAGTTCAGAGCAATGGCTCAAGGCACCGTGAAGTGGTTCAACGCCGAGAAGGGCTTCGGCTTCATCGCGCAGGAGGACGGCGGCGACGACGTCTTCGTGCACTACTCGGCGATCCAGTCGCAGGGCTACAAGTCCCTCGACGAGAACCAGAAGGTCGAGTTCGACGTGACCCAGGGCCCCAAGGGCCCGCAGGCGGAGAACGTTCGCGCTCTCTGATTCGTCCCGGGACTCACCCGAGTCTCCAGCGCGAGGCCCCACCCGCACGGGTGGGGCCTCGTGTGCTGTCCGGGTGGTTCCGCGAGGCGCCGGTACCACCCGTTCGGATCAGAGCCGTCCGGGCCGCGCGCGGTCTACGCTGGACCCGGAGACGTTCGTGGGCTGCGGACCAGGCGGGGTACCGTCGATGCAGCCGGGATGTCACCGGTGTTGTTCACCCGTAGGTCACCGGCCGAGAGGGGAGTGTTCCGAGTGCATGACCAGTTCGACGTGACTCTCGAGGATGCCGACCTGCTCGGCGAGGTGGAGCTCACCACCAACCTCATCATCGCGGCCAGCGAGACCGACGAGCACCTCACCACCTCGCAGATCGACGCCATCCTCGGCGTCACCCCCGTCGCCGGCTGACCCGCCGGCCACCACGCCCCGGGCCTTCCGCGGGCGGGGTCGCGGCATGCCTTGACGCAGGTACCCTAGGGGGGTACGGTACCAAGGTGAGCGCGACCGGACACGGCTACCTGCACCGCAAGGACGACGTCCTGGCCCGGCTGAGACGCATCGAGGGGCAGGCCCGCGGCCTGCAGCGGATGGTCGACGAGGAGCAGTACTGCATCGACATCCTCACCCAGGTGTCCGCGATGACGAAGGCGCTCCAGGCCGTCTCGATCTCACTCTTGGAGGACCACATGAACCACTGTGTCGCCGATGCGGCCCGCGCCGGGGACGCCGAAGGGCGTGCCAAGGTCAGCGAGGCCGTGGAGGCCATCGCCAGGCTGGTGCGGGCATGACCGCCCCCGGCGAGGGTGTCAGTGGGGGTGCCGGCGAGGGTGCCAGCACGAGCAGCTGGACCGTGACCGGCATGACCTGTGGCCACTGCGTGGCCTCGGTCACCGAGGAGATCGGTGCGCTGCCCGGGGTCGAGGACGTCCAGGTCGACCTCGCGAGCGGTCGGGTCGACGTGACCAGCGCCGAGCCCCTCGACCGGGCGGACGTCGCCGCCGCCGTGGAGGAAGCCGGCTACGCGCTGGCGTGACCCCATGACCGGCTTGGAGAAGGCCCCCGCCCGGGCGGCGGCGTACGTCGCCGTGCTGGGCGTCGTCCTGGTGGCCGCCCTCGGCGTCGGCCGTCTGGTCGGCCCGGTCGACCTCGACGCGGCGCCGGCGCACGCCTCGGACGACGAGCACGCGGGCGACGACCACGCGGCGCCCGCGGCGAGCGTGAGCACCGCCGGGCTCGCGCAGGAGGTCGACGGCTACCGGCTCGAGCTGCCCGGGACCCGGCTCGGCTCGGGGGTGCAGCCGTTCACGTTCACGGTCGTGGGACCGGAGGGCGAGCCGGTCACGGCGTACGACGAGGCCCACGAGCGCGACCTGCACCTGATCGCGGTGCGCCGCGACCTGACCGGCTTCCAGCACGTGCACCCGACCCTGGACCCGGCGACCGGCGAGTGGTCCACGGAGCTGGCCCTCGAGCCGGGCTCGTGGCGGGTGCTCGCCGACTTCGTGCCGTCCGGCGGCGAGCAGGTGGTGCTCGGCGCGGACCTCGTCGCCGAGGGCGACGGCGGGAGCGTGCCGCTGGGGGAGGACGTGCTCAGTGCCTCCGTCGACGGCTACGAGGTCATCGTCGAGACCGCGCCGGCGGTGGGCGAGGAGACCGCGGTCGTGGCCACCGTGAGGCGGGACGGGCGTCCGGTCACCGACCTGGGCCAGTACCTCGGCGAGCTCGGCCACCTGGTCGTCCTCCGCGACGGCGACCTCGCCTACGTGCACGGCCACCCGGACGCCGGGGCCGGCACCGGCCCGGAGATCCCGTTCACCGCGACGTTCCCCACCGGCGGGCGCTACCGGCTGTTCCTCGAGTTCGAGCACGCGGGCGCCGTGCACACGGCGGAGTTCACCGTCAGTGTCGAGGCCGGGGACGGCCACACGCACAGCCACGGCGACGAGGACGGAGCCGGAGGTGGGCACTGATGACCACTGACGTCGAGCTCGACATCACCGGGATGACCTGCGCGTCGTGCGCCAACCGGATCGAGCGCAAGCTCAACAAGCTCGACGGGGTCACCGCGAGCGTCAACTACGCGACCGAGAAGGCCCGGGTGACCTACGCCGAGCCGGTCACCGCCGACGACCTCCTCGCCACGGTCTCGGCGGCGGGGTACGCCGCCGCGCTGCCGGCGCCGCCACCGGAGCCCGGCGACGGCGCGGCGGGGGAGCCGGCCGACCCCGAGCTGGCCCTGATGCGGCAGCGGCTGGTCGTCTCGGCCCTGCTGACGGTCCCGGTCGTCCTGATGGCGATGGTGCCCGCGCTGCAGTTCGACGCCTGGCAGTGGGCGTCCCTGACCCTGGCGACCCCGGTGGTGGTCTGGGGCGGCTGGCCGTTCCACAAGGCGGCCTGGACCAACCTGCGGCACGCCGCGACGACGATGGACACGCTGGTGTCGGTCGGCGTCCTGGCGGCGTACGCCTGGTCGCTGGTGGCCCTGTTCGCGGGCACGGCCGGTGAGATCGGGATGACCCACCCCTTCGAGCTGACGGTGGAGCGCGGCGATGGGCTGGACTCCATCTACCTCGAGGCGGCGACCGGGGTCACCACCTTCCTGCTGGCGGGCCGCTGGTTCGAACGCCGCTCGAAGCGCCAGGCCGGTGCGGCGCTGCGGGCGCTCATGGACCTCGGGGCCAAGGACGTGGCGGTGCTGGCCGACGGGCCCGACGGCCGCGCCGAGACCCGGGTGCCCATCGACCGGCTGAGCGTGGGTGACGTCTTCGTGGTGCGGCCGGGGGAGAAGGTCGCCACCGACGGGGTCGTCGAGCGGGGCAGCTCCGCCGTCGACGCCTCGATGCTGACCGGGGAGTCGGTGCCGGTCGAGGTGCGGCCGGGCGACGAGGTGACCGGGGCGACCCTCAACGCCGGTGGCCGGATCGTGGTCCGGGCCACCCGGGTCGGGAGCGACACCCGGCTCGCCCAGATGGCCCGGCTGGTCGAGGAGGCGCAGCACGGCAAGACCCAGGTCCAGCGCCTGGCCGACCGGATCTCGGGCGTCTTCGTGCCCGTCGTGGTCGCCCTCGCGGTGGCCACGCTCGGCTTCTGGGTCGGCGCCGGCACCGGCGGCGCGTTCGCGGTCAGCACCGCGGTCGCGGTGCTGATCATCGCCTGCCCCTGCGCCCTGGGCCTGGCCACGCCGACCGCCCTCCTGGTCGGCACCGGCCGCGGGGCCCAGCTCGGCATCCTGATCCGCGGTCCCGAGGTGCTCGAGTCGACCCGGCGCGTGGACACCGTGGTGCTCGACAAGACCGGCACGGTCACCACCGGGCAGATGACCCTCGTCGACGTGGTCCCCGCGCCGGGCGAGGACGCCGCCGACGTACGCCGCCTGGCTGCCGCCGTCTCGTCGGGCTCGCTCCACCCCGTGGCGACGGCGATCGCCCGGGACGAGACCCCGCCGCCCGTGGACGACTTCGTCAGCCACGACGGGATGGGGACGAGCGGGACCGTCGAGGGGTGCGAGGTGGTCGTGGGCCGGCCCGAGCTGCTGGCCGCACGCGGCCTGTCGGTCCCCGCCGAGCTCGAGGCGGCGACCGGCGACGCCAGGAGTGCCGGCCGGACCGCGGTGCTGGTGGGCTGGGACGGCCGGGCCCGGGGGGTGCTGGTCGTCGCCGACGTCGTGAAGCCGACCTCCGCCGAGGCGGTCCGCGACCTGCGCGCGCTCGGCCTCGAGCCGGTGCTGCTCACCGGCGACCACGAGGTCGTGGCCCGGGCGGTGGCCGCCGAGGTGGGCATCGAGACGGTCGTCGCCGGCGTGCTCCCGGCCGACAAGGTCGACGAGGTGGCCCGGCTCCAGGAGCAGGGCCGGGTCGTGGCGATGGTGGGCGACGGCGTCAACGACGCCGCCGCGCTGGCCCGAGCCGACCTCGGCATCGCCCTCGGGACGGGCACGGACGCCGCGATGGCGGCGGCCGACCTGACCCTGGTCGGCGGCGACCTGCGGACCGCGGCGGACGCCGTGCGCCTGTCCCGCCGGACGCTGAGCACCATCAAGGGCAACCTGGTGTGGGCCTTCGGCTACAACGTGGCGGCCCTGCCGCTGGCCATGACCGGCCTGTTGAACCCGATGGTCGCCGGGGCGGCGATGGCGTTCTCGTCGGTCTTCGTGGTCAGCAACAGCCTGCGGCTGCGCCGCTTCAGCTGAGCCGGACGGCCGCCTCAGTCGTCGGTGCGGCGGCGCTCCAGCAGCACCGTGTCCCGCCAGACGCCGTCGAGCCTCGCGATCCGCGGGCGGACCGCGAGGGTCCGGTAGCCGGCCCCGTGGTGCAGGGCGATCGAGGCCCGGTTCTCCGGGAAGATCGAGGTCTGCAGGGTCCACAGCCCGCCGGCGTCCGCCTCGGTCACCTGGCGGAACAGCAGGGCCTTGCCGACGCCCCGGCCGCGCGCGGACTCGGTGACGTAGACGCTCGTCTCGCCCACACCGGCGTAGCAGTCCCGGGCGGACACCGGGCTCACGCCGGTCCAGCCGACGACGGCGCCGTCCGCCTCGGCGACCCAGCGGTGCCCGGGCAGCCACTTCTCCGCGAGCACGTCGAGCGGGGGGACCTCGGTCTCGAACGTCGCGTTCCTGGTGGCGATGCCCTCGGCGTAGATCTCGCGCACGACCGGGAGGTCGGCGTCGGTCATCGCCCGGGTGGCGACGTCGGCCGGCAGGTCCTCGGGGCAGCACGGCCGTTCGGCGAGCGTGCCCATCACGACGTCGGCGGCGTGCGGGAGCCCGGTGCAGCAGGCCGGGTTGACCGAGACGACGGAGGCCGTGCCGACCTTGTCGACGGCGACGAACCCGACCTCGGCGAGGCGCCGGACGTGGTGTGAGGTGGTCGACTGGCTGATGCCCAGGGCCTCCGCGAGGTCGCCCACCCGCACCGAGCCCGATGGCGCGGTGGACACGGTGTGCAGCAGCCGGACCCGGGTGGGGTCGGAGAGCGTCGCGAACCACTCGGCGTACGTCGTGGCCGCGGCCGGGTCGAGCGCGGCCGGGCGCGAGTGGTCGGCGGGGCCGCAGCAGTCGCCCGCCTCCGAGGTGGGAGCGGTGGCGGCCGCCGGGGGGACCAGGTCCAGGGTGCTCACGCGGGCCAGCATACATCGATGCAGATCGATGGTTGCTTTCATCGACGTCCGTCGATATGGTCGTGTATCGACACCGATCGATGAATGCCACCCGAACGCCGAGGAGAGACCGATGACCGCTCGACCCACCCCCGACCTGCCGCTCGTGATCGTCGGCGCCGGCCCCATCGGGCTCGCCGCCGCGGCGCACGCGTACTCCCGCGGGCTGCCGACCGTGCTGCTCGAGGCCGGGCCCCAGGTCGGCGCCTCGGTACGCGAGTGGGGCCACGTCCGGCTGTTCTCGGCCTGGCGCGAGCTGGTCGACCCGGTGGCGGAGTCGCTGCTGCGGCCGCGTGGGTGGGCCGGGCCCGACCCCGACCGCTACCCGGTCGGCGCCGAGTGGGTGGCCGACTACCTCGAGCCGCTGGCCGAGGCGCTGGCCGCCACCGGGGTCGTCGAGGTGCGCACCGGGCACCGGGTGGTCGGCGTGGCGAAGCGGGGTCGCGACCGGCTCGTCGACTCCGGCCGCGAGGACGCGCCGTTCACCGTCCACGTGGAGCACGACGGCGTCCGCTCCACCCTGCTCGCCGCCGCGGTGGTGGACGCGTCGGGCACCTGGACCGGACCCAACCCGCTGGGTGCGGACGGGCTGCCGGCGCTGGGCGAGACCGAGCACGCGGCGCGGATCACCTACGGCATCCCGGACTTCGCCGACGAGGTGGTGCGGGCGCGCTACGGCGGCAAGCGGGTCGCCGTGGCCGGCCGCGGGGCCTCCGCCCAGAACACCCTGGTGGGCCTGGCCGGACTCGCCGCCGAGGTCCCGTCGACCTCGGTCGTCTGGCTCCTGCGCCGCCCCGGCGTCGAGGACGCCTTCGGTGGCGGCGACAACGACCAGCTCGAGGCCCGGGGGGCATTGGGCAAGCGTGCCGAGCAGGCCGTGTCCGCCGGACCCGTCGAGGTCGTCACCGGCTTCCGGACCGAGCGGGTCGCGGCGCAGGCCGACGGCCGGCTCACCCTCACGGACACCGACGGCCGAGCCGTCGGCGACGTCGACGAGGTCATCGTGGTGACCGGCTTCCGGCCGGACCTGACCTGGCTGAGCGAGGTCCGCCTCGACCTCGACCCGGTCCTCTCGGCCCCGCGGACCCTCGCCCCGCTGATCGACCCCAACGTCCACTCCTGCGGCACCGTCTACCCGCACGGCGCGGCCGAGCTCGCGCAGCCGGAGCCGGGCCTCTACCTTGCCGGCATGAAGTCCTACGGCCGCGCGCCGTCGTTCCTGGCCCTCACCGGCTTCGAGCAGACGCGCAGCATCGTGGCCGCCGTCGCCGGCGACCACGAGGCCGCGGCCCGGGTCGAGCTGGTGCTGCCGGAGTCGGGCGTGTGCGGTGGCTCGGGCGTCTTCGACGGTGAGCCGACCGAGGCCAACGGCGGTGCCTGCTGCGCGCCGGCGCAGCCCGAGCTGATCACCATCGGCGCCCCGGCCACGGGCGGTTCCGGCTGCGGATGAGCCGGTCCGCACCCGCGCCGGCCGCCGTCGCCCCGCTGGCCGAGGACCGGCTGCGGCGCGTGGTGCAGGTCCTTGCCTACACCGAGATCGTGTCGTGGGGCGTCCTGTTCTACGCGTTCCTGGTGCTGGCCACGGCCGTCCGGGACCGCGAGGGCTGGCCGCTGACCCACCTGATGGCGGTGTTCACGATGGCCCAGGTGGTGGCCGCGGGCGCCGGTCTCTGGGTCGGCCGGCGGCTCGACCGGGACGGGCCGCGGGTGGTGATGACCGCCGGCTCGGCGCTGGGTGTGGTCGCGGTGGTCGCGGTGGCTCTCGCCCCGACCTTCGCGCTGTTCGTCGTGGCCTGGGTGCTCGTCGGGGTGGCGATGTCGGCCACGCTGTACGCGCCGGCGTTCACCGTGCTGACCCACTGGGCCGGGGCCCGACGCGTGCGGGCGCTCACGGTGGTCACCCTGGTCGCCGGGCTGGCCTCGACGGTGTTCGGCCCGCTCGCGGCGCTGCTCGAGGACCTCGGGACCTGGCGCAGCGCCTACCTGCTGCTGGCCGTGCCGCTGGCCTCGACGGTCGCCGTGCACTGGTGGGGGCTGCGTGACCCGTGGACGCCGGTCCCGCCGGACCCCCAGGACGCTGCCGGGCGTCCGGACCCCAGCCGGCTGCTGCGGACCCCGGAGTTCGGCCTCCTGGTCGCGGCGTTCACCCTCGCCGGGTTCTGCGTGTACGCCGCCGTGGTCAACCTCGTGCCGCTGCTGACCGACGGCGGGCTCACGCCGCTGGTCGCCGCCGTCGCACTCGGCCTCGGCGGCGTCGGCCAGGTCGCCGGCAGGCTCGTCTACGGGCCGCTGCTCGCACCGCTCCCGGTCCGGCCCCGCACCGTGCTGGTGGTCGCCGCGGCCAGCGTCACGACGTTCGGCCTGGCGGTCTCCGCCCGGTGGGCGGTGCTGGTGTGCGTCGTGTCGTTCGCGGCCGGCGTCGCGCGCGGCATCTTCACCCTCATCCAGGCGACCGCCGTGTCGGACCGGTGGGGCACCCAGGCCTTCGGGGCGCGCAGCTCGGTCCTCAGCGGCGCGGTCATGGTGACCGCGGCGTTCGCCCCGTGGCTGGGCGCGCTGATCGCCAGCGTGGTCGGGGGGTACGACGGCGCCTTCGTGGTGGTCGCGGTGGCCGGGGGGCTGTCGGCCGTGGTGCTGGCCCTGCTGCCGGGGCCGCGCGTCCCGGCGGCGGCTCCGCACTAGCAGGTCGCGAACAGCACCGGCCCCGACGACAGGTCGGACAGGACGAACGCGCCCTCCACGGGCTCGAGGTGCATGGTCACGACGGTGCCGTCGGCGGTGACGTCGCCGAGCGTGAACCGTTCGCTGAAGTCGCCGCCCTGCCCGGGCGCCGGGCCGGCGGCCAGCTGCGCCCGGCTGTCGGCGTTGGTGCGGGCCTGGTCCTCGGTCTCGAACCCCAGCACCGCGAGCACCTCCCCGTCGGGCTGCGCGGCGAGGGCGAACGCCGTCAGCGGGTGGAGGTCACCGGCGGCCGCGACCAGCTCGTCGGCGGCCTGCTGGTCGATCTCGTCCGCCTGCGACATCGCCAGCCCGCCGCACACCTGCGCGGAGTCGAGGAGAACCGCCGAGACGGCGTCGCCCGCCTCGACGGCGACGTCCTCGACGTCCCCGCCGCCCTGCTCGCGGTCGAGCGCCTCGACGGCCTCGGCCAGGTAGCCCTCGTCGTCGCTCGTCAGGACCAGCCCGCGGTCCCGGTCGAGGGCGACGTGCGAGAGCTGGGGCGAGATCGACGCGCCCTGGGCGATCGTCGCCACCAGCTCGGCGCCGCCCACCCAGACGCCGGCGTCGGAGTCGGGCCGGTCGTAGCCCAGGGACTCCAGCGTCGAGGCGAGCTCGTCGAAGTCGTACGAGTCCGGCAGCCCCAGTGTCATCACGGACCCGGTCTCGGACTGGCTGAGCAGCTCCCACGAGACCGTCGCCGGCGAGAAGCCGAACCGCTCCTGGAGGACCTCCGCCGACTCGCCCATCGCCGTCGTCGACGTCAGGTCGGCGTCGTAGCCCTCGTTGAGGAGCTCGGCGACCTCGAGCCCGGACGACTGGGCGTCGACCTGCGTGTCCAGCTGGGACCGGACCGCGTCCCAGTCGGTCCACGAGAAGCGCGCCGAACCCTCGGGTGCCCACGCCAGCGCGCGCTGCAGGTCGGTGCGCTGCGACTCGCGCCACCAGCGGACCCCGGCCACCGCCCCGAGGGCGACCAGCACGAGGGCCAGCCCTGCGGCCGCCACGACGGTGAGCCAGCGACGGCGCTCCCTGGTCACGCGTGTGAGACTAACCGCCATGGTCCCGCCGCCCGGCCCGGTCCGCCGTGGTCCGCGTGATGTCGTGTCGGCGGGGGTGGTCGTGTTCGGGCCGAACCGGACGGTCCTCCTGGTCCACCGCCCCAAGTACGACGACTGGTCGTTCCCCAAGGGCAAGCTCGACCCGGGGGAACGAGCCGCGGCCGCCGCGGTCCGCGAGGTGCTCGAGGAGACCGGGGTACGAGTGCGGCTGGGCGCGCCCCTCGCCAGCCAGCGCTACCCCGTCCGGGACGGGATGAAGACCGTCAACTACTGGGTCGGCCGCCCGGTCGACGACTCCGCCGAGCACCTCGACGTCAGCACCTACGCCCCCAACGCGGAGATCGACAAGGTCCAGTGGGTGTCCGCGCCGCGGGCGCGCGGGCTGCTGACCTACGAGCACGACGTGGAGACGCTCGAGGAGGCCCTCGGGCTCCGCAAGCGGACCCGTACGGTCGTCGTCCTGCGGCACGCGGTGTCCCGGGCCAGGAAGACCTGGCCCGGCGACGACCGCCGGCGGCCGCTCGTGGCCGGCGGCCGGCGCCAGGCCGAGCGGCTGGCGCCCGTGCTGGCGGCGTACGGCGTCACCCGGCTGGTCAGCTCGGGCAGCACCCGGTGCACCCAGACCCTCGAGCCCTACGCCGACGCGACCGGCGGCAAGCTCGAGGTGGACGACGTCCTCAGCGAGGAGGACGCCACGCCCAAGGCGGTGCGGCGGAAGGTCGCCGACCTCGTGGCCGAGCTCGAGGAGGCACCGAGGACCGCCGGCGGCTTGCTGGTGTGCACCCACCGGCCGGTGCTGCCGTGGGTCTTCGACGCGCTCGGCCTGGAGGACGCCGGGCTGGAGAAGGGCGAGATGCTGGTCGTCCACCTCCGGCACGGCCGGGTCGTCGCCACCGAGCGCCACCAGGCCGGGTGAGCCGGGCCGGGGGACCTCCGGGCGGTTGAATCCGGCCGCACCGGCACTGACCTGGGCGGACGGCGTGAGCGCGGTCACGCGGCGTCGCTGAGTTGGCCGGACCCGTTCACCCTGCGTTCACCGACGACCCCGGAGCCGGACACCTGCGCTCCCTAGCGTCCGAGGTGTTCCGCCCAGGGAGGTGGAGCACCCGGGGGTGCACGGGAATGTGCGCGCGCGGGGACCCGAGAAACTTCAGGAGATTCTGTGAAGCGCATGACCTTCCGCCGGGCGATCGTGCCCGGCATCGCGGCCGCGGCCCTCCTCCTCACCGGTTGCAGCGGCGAGGACGACGGCGGGGACGGCGGCGACGGCGAGAGCAGCGACATCTCCGGGTCGGTGACGATCGACGGTTCGTCCACCGTGTTCCCGATGAGCCAGGCCGCGGCAGAGCTCTTCCGCGAGGAGGCCCCGAAGGTCGAGGTCGCGGTGGCGGAGTCCGGCACCGGCGGTGGCTTCGAGCGCTTCTGCGCCGGCGAGACCGACATCTCCGACGCGTCCCGTCCGATCGAGGAGGACGAGGTCGCGGCGTGCGAGGAGGCCGGCATCGAGTTCACCGAGCTCCTGGTCGCCACCGACGCGCTGACCGTGGTCGTGCACCCGGACCTCGACGTCGACTGCCTGACGACCGAGCAGCTCGTTGAGCTCTGGAAGCCGGGCTCGACGATCACCAACTGGAACCAGCTGGACCCGAGCTTCCCTGACCAGGAGATCGCCCTGTTCGGTCCCGGCACCGACTCGGGCACCTACGACTACATGGCCTCCGAGGTCGTCGACCCCGACGCGGACGAGCCCGCCACCCGCGACGACTTCGAGTCCTCGGAGGACGACAACGTGCTGGTGCAGGGTGTTGCCGGCACCGAGGGTGCGACCGCCTACTTCGGCTACACCTACTACGAGGAGAACCAGGACTCGTTGAAGGCGCTCGCGATCGACGACGGCAACGGGTGCGTCGAGCCGTCGGCGGAGACGGCGCGAGCCGGTGAGTACACGCCGCTGGCGCGTCCGCTCTTCATCTACGTCGCCAACACGAACTACGCCGACGACGAAGCAGTGTCTGCCTTCACCGACTTCTACATCGAGAACCTCACCGCGATCGCGGAGGCGGCGCTGTTCATCCCGCTCAGCGACGAGGAGTACACCGAGACGCAGTCGGCTCTCGAGGGCATCGGCAGCTGATCCGGACCTCTGAGGACAATCAGACACATGAGTACCACTCTCGACGCAGGCTCGCCCCCCGGGGCGAGCCTGCCGTCGGGCATCCCAGACCTCGGCAAGAAGGCGCGCCCTGGCGAGACGGCCATCGTGTGGAGCCTGCGGGTGTCCGCACTCCTGTCCGTCGCCATCACGGTGGCCATCGTCGTGGCGCTGTCCCGCCCGGTGGTCGACTTCTTCCGTGAGATCCCGTTCGGCGACTTCTTCGCGACCGAGGGCCGGTTCGCCGTCCTGCCGTTGATCTCCGCCACCTTCGTGGTCACGGTGATCGCGCTCCTCGTCGCCGTCCCTCTGGGGTTGGGCGCGGCGATGTACCTGTCCGAGTACGCCTCCCGACGAGCCCGCAAGGTGCTGAAGCCCACGGTCGAGCTCCTGGCTGGTGTCCCCTCGGTGGTCTACGGCTTCTTCGCGGTGTTCTTCGTGACCCCGACGCTGCTCCAGGACATCCTCAACCTCAACGTCAACTTCACCAACGCGCTCGCGGCGGGACTCGTCCTCGGCGTCATGATCGTGCCCACCGTGGCGTCGCTGTCCGAGGACGCTTTCACCGCTGTGCCCCAGGCGTTGCGGCAAGGGTCCTTCGCGATGGGCGCGAACCGGATGCAGACCACGCTGCGCGTGGTCCTGCCCGCCGCCCTGTCCGGCGTGGCCGCCGCGGTCGTCCTCGGCATGTCGCGCGCGGTGGGCGAGACGATGATCGTGGCCCTCGCGGCCGGCGGGCAGAAGAACCTCTCGGCCGACCCGCGGGAGGGCATGCAGACCATGACCGGCTTCATCGCGCAGACCGCTCGGGGCGAGAACCCGGTCGGTTCCACCGAGTACAACACCCTGTTCGCCGTGGGCCTCACCTTGTTCGTGATCACCCTGGTCATCAACTTCGTCAGCATCGCGCTGGTGCGACGCTTCCGGCAGGAGTACTGATGAGCGCCGCCACCGTGGCCGCCCGTGAGGTCACCCACGCCATCGCCACCGGCAAGAGCCGGGACCGCAACGTGGGGTCCCTGGTGTTCCTCGCAGGCCTGTGGTTCTCGCTGTTCTTCGGCGTGATGGTGCTGGTGGTCCTCATCGTGGACACGCTGATCGACGGGTCGGCGCGCTTCGACATCGAGCTGATCACCGAGTACGACTCGATCCTGCATCCCGAGGCCTTCGGGTTCCGCGCCGGCATCCTCGGGACCGTCTGGGTGATGATCGGCACCGCGCTGCTCGCGGTTCCCCTCGGCATCGCGGCCGCGCTCTATCTCGAGGAGTTCGCCGACAACACCAAGTGGTACAACCGGGTCATCGAGCTCAACCTGCAGAACCTCGCGGCGGTGCCGTCCGTGGTGTACGGCCTGCTGGCCGTCGCCACCATGGCCCTGATCGGGTTCGACAGCACCGACATCATCATCGGCGGCGCGATCGCCCTGGCCCTGCTGATCCTCCCGGTCATCATCATCACGACCCGCGAGGCGGTCAGGGCCGTTCCTCAGGACATCCGGCAGGGCTCGCTCGCGCTCGGCGCCACGGTGTGGCAGACCACCTGGCGTCAGACCCTGCCGTCGTCGATCCCGGGGATCGCGACCGGCACCATCCTCGGTCTGTCGCGCGCGATCGGTGAGGCGGCGCCGCTGCTGATGCTGGGTGTGGCCGGCTCGGTCGGGTTCGACCCCACCAGCCCGACGAGCCAGTTCACCGCGCTGCCCATCCAGATCTACAGTCTCTCCTCGAGCTCTCGCGAGGACCTCCGGGTCGCTGCCGCAGCCGCCATCATCGTTCTGCTGGTGATGATCCTGACCCTCAACGGGCTGGCGATCTACATCCGCAACAAGTTCCAACGGACCTGGTGAGGAGTCACCACACACATGGCCACGCATCCCGCCACCGCGACCACGCGCCGCACCGACAGCGCAGGCAACCCCAGCAGCACCGACGGTGAGGTGAGCACGCTCGCGGACGTCACGGCCGCCGGCGAGCGTCACCTCCCGGAGCTGCCGCCCGACCCGGTGATGGAGACGCGGGGCCTCAACGTCTTCTACGGCGACTTCCACGCCGTGCACGACGTCAACCTCCAGTTCGGGCGCAACGAGATCACCGCCCTGATCGGCCCGTCCGGATGTGGCAAGTCGACCGTCCTCCGCTGCCTCAACCGGATGAACGACCTCGTGGCTGGTGCGCGGGTGGACGGTGAGGTCACCTACCACGGCCAGAACATCTACGCGAAGGACGTGGACCCGATCGCGGTCCGCACCCAGATCGGCATGGTCTTCCAGAAGCCCAACCCGTTCCCCAAGTCCATCTACGACAACATCGCCTACGGTCCGCGCGTGACCGGCATGAAGGTGTCCAACATGGACGACCTGGTCGAGGAGGCGCTCAACGGGGCCGCCCTCTGGGACGAGGTCAAGGACAAGCTGAAGCAGTCGGCGTACGGCCTCTCCGGCGGCCAGCAGCAGCGCCTCTGCATCGCCCGCACGATCGCGACCAAGCCGGACGTCATCCTGATGGACGAGCCCTGCTCGGCCCTCGACCCGATCGCGACGTCGCGCATCGAGGACCTGATGCTCGAGCTCCGCTCGGACTACACGATCATCATCGTCACCCACAACATGCAGCAGGCCGCCCGGGTCTCCGACCGGACCGCCTTCTTCACTGCCCGGCCCGACGAGACCACCGGCAACCGGACCGGCCTCCTGGTCGAGTTCGACCAGACCGCCCACATCTTCAGCAACCCGTCGGACAAGCGCACCGAGGACTACATCTCGGGCCGCTTCGGCTGAGGGGCGGCCCGGGGCAGCCCGGGGCAGCGGTGAGCTTGGGCCCTTTCTGGTCGCCCGCACGGGCCCGCACTCACCGCCCGGCCGGGGGCGGGGACTACGGCAGCTGGAAGACGAACCGGCAGAGCAGGTAGACGAGCGCGGCCATCGACCCGGCCATCGGGAAGGTGAGGATCCACGCGGTCACGATCGAGCGGGCCACGCCCCAGCGGACCGCGGAGAACCGCTTGGTCGCGCCGACGCCCATGACGGCCGACGTGATCGTGTGGGTGGTGGAGATGGGCGCCTCGAAGACGTAGGCCGTCGTGTAGAGCACGCCGGCCGCCACGGACTCCGCGGCGAAGCCGCGCGGCGGGTCGAGGTGGATGATCCGCCGGCCCAGGGTCCGCATGATCCGCCAGCCGCCGGCCCAGGTGCCGGCCGAGATGGCGGCCGCCGCGGCGAAGATCACCCAGAGGGGGAGCGGGTCGCCGTCGTTGACGTAGCCGCCCGCCAGCAGGGCGAGGAAGATGACGCCCATCGTCTTCTGGGCGTCCTGCAGCCCGTGCCCGAGAGCCATCGCCGCGGCCGAGGCCGTCTGGGCGAGCTTGAAGCCGCGGTTGAGGCGGTGCGGGTTGGCTCGTCGGAAGCCCCACATGATCCCCAGCATCAGCACGAAGCCGAGGCTGAAGGCGACCACGGGCGAGAGCAGCATCGGGATGACGACCTTCTCGATCACAGTCGCCCAGGACACGCTCACGCCGGCGGCGAGCGCCGCGCCGACCAGGCCCCCGATGAGGGCGTGGGAGGACGACGAGGGCAGCCCGAAGTACCAGGTGATGAGGTTCCAGGCGATGGCGCCGAGCAGCCCGGCCATCACGATGACCAGCGCGTGCGCGCCGGTGCCCGGGTCGATGGTGTCCGAGACCGTGGTCGCGACCTTCTGCCCCAGGAACGCCCCGACGAAGTTCATCACCGCGGCCAGCGCGAGCGCGACCCGTGGGGTCAGCGCGCGCGTCGACACCGACGTGGCGATGGCGTTCGCCGCGTCGTGGAAGCCGTTGGTGTAGTCGAAGACGAGCGCGACGACGACGACCGCGATGATGATCGCGAGGTCCATGGAGGACTCAGGACTCCTTGACGGCGATCTGCTCGATGATGTTGGCGACGCTCTCGAAGGCGTCGATGCCGTGCTCGAGCGCCTCGACGATGTCCTTGAGCTTGAGCACCTCGATGGTCTTGAACTCCCCGGAGAAGAGCTTGGCCAGGGTGCGGCGGTGGTTGCGGTCGCCGGCGTTCTCCAGCCGGTTGATCTCGATCCAGTAGTCCTCGAGGGACTGCATCGACTGGAGCTTGGGCATCGCCGCGGCGGTGAGGTCCGCGCACTGCTGGAGGACCTCGACCTGCTCGCTCAGCTCGGGCGGCAGGGTGCGCACCTCGTAGAGAAGGATCAGGTCGACGACCTCGTCCATCATGTCCATCACGTCGTCCAGCTGCGACGCGAGGCGGTAGATGTCCTCGCGGTCGAACGGCGTCACGAAGGTCTGGTTGACCCGCCGGACGATGGCGTGGGTGGTCTCGTCGGCGGCGTGCTCGGCCTCGCGCATCCGCTGCGCGACAGCCTCGTGGTCGGCGCCCTCCGCGAGCATCTCCGCGAGCAGGCCGGCACCCACGACGAGGTGCTCGGCGGACTCGGTGAAGAGGTCGTAGAAGGCGGTTTCGACCGGACGGAGGCGGAAAGCCACTGAGTACTCCTGGCGAGACGGTGCGGGCCGCCCGACAGCCTAGGGGCAGGCTTCCGCAGGGACGCAACTCAGGCCGCGGTCAGGCCGGGCTGAGGCGCGGACCCACGCCTCCGCTCAGGACGAGGTACGGCGCCTCCGCTGCCGCTCGATGAGCGCCTCCTGGTAGTCCACCGTGCCGTCGTTCTTGTGCCAGTCGCCGTTGCTGCCGAGCTCCCACGCCGCGGTGTCCGGGGCGAACGACAGGTCGAGCATGTCGCCCACGGACGCCACCAGCCCGGGTTCGGGGAGCCGGACCAGGACCTCGATCCGGCGGTCCAGGTTGCGGTGCATCATGTCGGCCGAGCCGATCCACGCCTCGGGCTCGCCGCCGTTGTCGAACCAGAAGACCCGGCTGTGCTCCAGGAACCGGCCCAGGATCGAGCGCACCTCGATCCCCTCGGACAGTCCCGGTACGCCGGGGCGCAGGGCGCAGATGGCGCGGGTGACGAGCTGGACCTGGACGCCCTGGGTCGAGGCGACGTACAGGGCGTCGATCACGTGCTCGTCGACCAGCGAGTTCATCTTCATCCGGATCCGCGCCGGGCGGCCGGCCCGCTGGTGGTCGATCTCGCGGTGGATGCGCTCGAGCAGCCCGCTGCGGACGTGGTCGGGCGCCACCAGCAGCTCGTTGTAGGACGCGTTGCGCGACCAGCCCGACAGGTTGTTGAACAGGTGCGCGACGTCCTCGCCGATGGTCTCGTCGGTCGTGATGAGGCCGAGGTCCTCGTAGAGGCGGGCGGTCTTGGAGTTGTAGTTGCCGGTGCCGATGTGGGTGTAGCGGCGGATGCCGTCGGGCTCGTCGCGCAC
>NZ_JAEMSS010000086.1 GCF_016462705.1 Nocardioides sp.
GGCCGGGACCGGAAGGGTCAGGAACCCCAGCTCGCGCGCCACGTCGACCAACGTGACCGCGTCGGCGGCGGCGATGTTGTAGGCGCCGGGCGGGCCCGCGGCGACCACGCACTGCAGCAGCGCGCTGCCCACGTCGTCCTCGTGGATCACCTGGAGCACCACCTCGGGCACCACGGCGAACAACGGAAGCCGCCGCGCCAGCGCGAGCAGGAGCCGGGTGGCCGGCTGCAGCGCTGCCGGGACGGTGGCCTTGGCGCCCACGGCGTGCGGGCCGAGGACGACGGGAGGCCGCAGCAGGTAGAGGTCCGGTCCGTCCTCGGTCACCTCCGCGGCGAGCAGCTGCTCGAGCTCGGCCTTCTCCCGCGCGTAGAAGAGCAGGTCCGCCGGCCGCACCGGCCAGTCCTCGGCCATGCCCACCGGGTTGTCCTGGTGGAAGCCGTAGGCGGCCACCGAGGAGGCATAGACGAAGCGCGATGCGCCGGCCTCACGCGCGGCCCGGTAGGCCGCGAGCGTGCCCTCGACGTTGACCTCGCGGGTCGTGGCCGGGTCGCCTCCGACCACGATGAACGCGAGGTGCACCACCACGTCGGCGTTCGCGAACGCGTCGGTGAGGGCGCCCTGGTCCCGGACGTCTCCGCGCTTGTAGACCATCTTCGACCAGCCGTGGTCGGTCGGCTCGAAGGGCCGGCGGGCGATGCCGACGACCTGCCGGATCCGGTCGTCGGCCTGGAGCAGCGGCACCAGCCCGAAGCCGAAGGTCCCCGTCGGTCCGGTCACGGCCACGGTCAGGTCGCTCTCGGTCACGGCGGAGTGGTACCCGGCCACCGTGCGGACCGACCGAAACCGGACTGTGGGCGTGGTCTCGGCGTACGACGCGCGGTGACCGGGCACTCTTGGCGCATGAGCACACTGCTGTCCCCCTGGCCCGGCGTCGTCGACACGTGGCTGGACGTGGGCGGGCGGCAGGTGCGGATCCTCCGGACCGACAGCGCTCGAGCCGACGGTGGAGGCGAGCCGCAGCTGCTCGTCCACGGGCTGGGCGGGTCGTCGGTCACGTGGATCGAGATCATGACCGGGCTGGCGAAGCACGGCCCGGTGGTCGCGGTCGATCTCCCGGGCTTCGGGCGGACCCAGCCTCAGGACGGCGACGCGCTGACGGTCCGCGGCTACGTCGAGTTCGTCGTCGAGGTCGCGGACACGCTGGGCTGGGACCGGTTCGCACTGCACGGCAACTCGATGGGCGGGCTGATCTCGGTGCTGCTCGCGTCCCGGCACCCCGAGCGGGTCGCCCGCCTGGTGCTGGTCTCGCCGGCGCTGCCACCCCGGACGCCGTTGGGTCTGCTGGTCCCGGCGCGCGCGACCCTCGACGGGATGACGCCCGTTGCGGTCTCGACCCTCAGCGCCGCCGTGCTCGGCGTGGTCGGCATCGCCGGCCCGGAGCTGACCGAGCACCGCAACCGGCAGCTCCTCAAGCTCATCTACGCCGACCCCGACGGCGTCGACCGGTCCGTGCTGCAGCTGATGGCCGCCGACTTCACCGGCGACGACGCCACCACGGCGCGCTCCCGGAGGCGGGCCCTGCGCAGCGCGACCCGCTCGATCGCTGCGCTATGGACCGACCCGCGTCGGGTCTGGCGGGCCATCGACCGGGTCACGGCCCCGACCCTGGTGCTCGGTGGCACCCGGGACGCGCTGGTTCCCGCCAAGGTGCTGCGAGCGGTCCTCGCCCGCCGTCCCGACTGGACGGGCCGGGTCCTCGACGACCGCCGGCACGCGCTGATGATGGAGGACCCGGAGACCTACCTGGACGAGTTCGCGCGGTGGCGCGACGCCACGCGTCGCGCGGCCTGACCCGTTCAGCTGACAGGATCTGCGCGCCCGTAGGGATTCGAACCCCAAACCTTCTGATCCGTAGTCAGATGCTCTATCCGTTGAGCTACGGGCGCAGACCCGCGGCGAGCCGCAGGACTGCACGAGGATAGCCGACCCCTCAGGCGGGGCCGAATTGTGCGGTTCCTGGGGCAGTGTGACCTGGGCCATGGCCCGTTGATCGTTCCAATATGACCGCGCTGGAAGCGCAGGTAGCCTCGCCGCATTCCGGGTCCCCATGGCTGCTGCCGACGGCTCGGTCAACCCCAAGTCGCCGCAATGACGCCGCGCGAACCAGCAGTACCGCGATTGCGCGAGAGGACCAGGCATGACCGCCACCCAGGACGCTCCCTCCACCTCGAGCTCCACCCCGACGACCCACCAGGGCATCCTCGACTTCGTCAACGAGGTCGCCGCGATGACCCGGCCGGACCGCATCCACTGGTGCACCGGGTCCGACGACGAGTGGACCGAGCTGACCGAGACGCTCATGGCGACGGGCACGTTCGTGCAGCTGGACCCGGCGATCAAGCCGAACTCCTTCTACGCCGCCTCCGACCCGATCGACGTGGCACGGGTCGAGGACCGGACCTACATCTGCTCGGTCGACGAGAAGGACTGCGGGCCCACCAACAACTGGATGGACCCGCAGGAGATGAAGGGCATCATGCGTGGCCTCTACGAGGGCAGCATGACCGGCCGCACCATGTACGTCATCCCGTTCGTGATGGGACACCTCGAGGCGGAGCAGCCGATGTTCGGCGTCGAGCTCACCGACTCGGCCTACGTCACCGCCTCGATGCGGGTCATGGCGCGGATGGGCAGCCACGTGCTCGAGCGGATGGAGGAGCTCGGCGCTGACTTCGTGCGCGCCGTGCACTCGGTCGGGCACCCCCTCGCCGAGGGCGAGGCCGACGTCAAGTGGCCCTGCAACGACACGAAGTACATCGTCCAGTTCCCCGAGGAGCGGACGATCTGGTCCTACGGCTCGGGCTACGGCGGCAACGCGCTGCTCGGCAAGAAGTGCTACGCGCTGCGGATCGCCAGCGTCATGGCCCGTGACGAGGGCTGGCTCGCCGAGCACATGCTGATCCTCAAGCTGACCAGCCCCGAGGGCACGGTCAAGTACATCGCGGCGGCCTTCCCGAGCGCCTGCGGCAAGACCAACCTGGCCATGCTCGCCCCGACCATCCCGGGCTGGAAGGTCGAGACGCTCGGCGACGACATCGCCTGGATGAGGATCGGCGAGGACGGCCGGCTGTGGGCGGTCAACCCGGAGTACGGCTTCTTCGGCGTCGCCCCCGGCACCAACGAGCACACCAACCCCAACGCGATGGCGACCATCAACAAGGGCAACTCGGTCTTCACCAACGTCGCCCTCACCGAGGACGGCGACATCTGGTGGGAAGGCCTGGAGAACCCGCCGGCCAAGGCGACCTCGTGGAAGGGCGAGCCCTGGACGCCGGACAGCGACGAGCTGTCCAGCCACCCCAACAGCCGCTACTGCACGCCGATCAAGCAGTGCGACATCCTCGCGCCGGAGTACGACGACCCGCGCGGCGTCCCGATCGACGCGATCCTCTTCGGCGGCCGGCGCAAGACGACGGTGCCGCTCGTCTTCGAGGCCCGCGACTGGACGCACGGCACCTTCCTGGGCGCCACGCTCTCGAGCGAGACGACCGCCGCCGCCGTCGGCCAGGTCGGCGTCGTCCGCCGCGACCCGATGGCGATGCTGCCGTTCATCGGCTACCACGCCGGTGACTACTTCAACCACTGGATCACGATGGGCAAGGAGAACGACGCCTCCAAGCTGCCCCGGATCTTCTACGTCAACTGGTTCCGCCGCGACGAGGACGGTGGGTTCCTGTGGCCCGGCTTCGGCGAGAACAGCCGGGTCCTCAAGTGGGTCGTGGAGCGCATCGACGGCCAGGCCGCCGCGGTCGAGACCCCGATCGGCCACGTGCCGGCGCCGGGCTCACTCGACGTCGACGGCCTCGACCTGAGCGAGGAGGCCCTCGCGGCCGCCCTCGCGGTCGACCCCGATGAGTGGAAGGCGGAGATCCCGCAGATCACCGAGTGGTTCGAGAAGTTCGGCGACCAGCTCCCGACGGTGCTGTGGACCGAGCTGGACGGCCTCAAGGCGCGTCTGGGCGTCTGACACCGCCGAGGTTTCCACTGTGGAACCATGGCAGCGTGGCGAGCTACGGTCCGGAGCAGCGGGCGTTGTTCGAGGACGACGCGGCAAAGCTCTACGACGAGATCTGCCAACTGGGTGGAATCGCCTCCTCCGACTACCGGATCGCTGACGGGGGCGAGCTCCGAGGAGCGTTCGACCTGCTCGCCGAGATGGGGCTCATCAGCTACGACAGCGAGCAGGACCGCTGGGCGCCCGAGGACCCTGCCGGCGTCCAGTCCCGGATCGTCTCGCCTCTGAGCCAGGAGGCGTCGAAGCTGCTCGCCGAGTCATCGCAGTGGAACACGGTGTTCGGCAACCTCGCCCTGAGCTTCCGCCGGGCGCCGCAGGCTTCGACGAGTCGGGCGATCACCTACCTCCGTGGGCCGGTCATCAACGACTTCCTGGAACAGCTCCTGACAGAGTGCGAGGAGGAGCTGCTCACCGCGCAGCCCGAGACCGGCCGGAGACCGGGTGTGCTCGCGCAGGCGGCCCTGCGTGACATCGCGACGGTCGAGCGCGGCGTCAAGATGCGCACGCTCTACCAGCACAGCGCTCGGCGCAGCTCGGCGACGCACAAGTACGTCGCGGCCGTGACCGCCCAGGGAGCCGAGGTGCGCACCCTGGACGAGTTCTTCAACCGGATGATCGTCGTGGACCGCCGGGTCGCGGTGATCCCGCACCAGGACCAGTCTCTCGTCGCGGTGATCGTGCGCGAACCGGCCGTGGTCGAGTATCTGGCCGACGTCTTCGAGCGCTCCTGGGCCCGTGCTCGCCCGTTCACCAACCGGGAGACCTCGTTGATGAAGGACATCGCCTCGGAGCAGCGGGCGATGACGATGCGGATGCTCATCGAGGGTCACGCGGACCCGGTGAGCGCGAAGCGGCTGGGAGTCAGCCCGCGGACCTACGCCGGCTACGTCGCCGACCTCAAGGCCGAGTACGAGGCGGAGACCCGCTTCCAGCTCGGCTACACGATGGGCCGGCTGGGGGTCTCGGGCCAGGAAGTCGAGCTGGACGAGGACTGAGGCTTCCCCGCTGCCGTCCTGCGAGGAACGAGGGTGACGCAAATATGCACGAGGGCGGCGACCAGATGGTCACCGCCCTCGTGCTGTTGAGACGGGCCTGGGGGGTTAGGCGCTGGGACCGGACAAGTGGGGGGAAAGTCGGGTCCTCGTCTCAAACCTGTGGAGCCTCGGTCACCACCAACCGGTGTCGCGGGCGCTGCTGCCGATGGCGGAGGCGCTCTTGGCCGCCTCGGCCGGCGCGGCGGCACCCATCAAGCCCACGGTGACCGCGGTAGCCGAGAGGACGATGGCGATGCGACGAGCGAAGGTCTTCATGAGTGTTTGCCCCCAACTTTAGGTCTGTCGTAGGCCCGCGTACTGGCCTGCGAGTAGTAGTCTGTTCGCGCGGGCTCACTAGTTGCGAGTCCGGTGGTGGCTCACAAACTTGCATTGCAAAAACATGCAATTGAGTCACCCTTGACGCACTCTTGCAGGGCGCGTTCGGTTCCGCCATGCCCCGGGGGATATGGCCATCGGGGCGCCGCACTGGTAGGCGTCCGGTCGCGCCCCCACAGCTCTGTCGGCACGTCCCCGAACGGGCGCCGTGACCTCGGGACGAGGCCGCCATCTGATCCGGCCCCCATCCGCGAGCGGATGGGGGCCGGGTCGGCTGCGGAGGCGGAGGGATTTGAACCCTCGATGGGGTTGTAGCCCCAAACCCGCTTAGCAGGCGGGCGCCATAGACCGGACTAGGCGACGCCTCCTGGAACAGCGCAGCACAGGCTACAAGCCCACGATGCGGGGCGACGAATCCGTCGCCGGAGCGGGCTCGAGTCAGTCCCGGCGCTGCTCGGGCTGGTAGGGCCGGAGGCCGCGGGCGACCTGCAGACGGTCCTGCAGGTCGCGGACGAACTGCTCCTTGTCCACGGCGAGCACGCCCACCGGGATGGTGGTGGTCCGCCCGTCCCGGAGCCGCAGGACGACGCAGGGAACGTCGTGGCGGGTGGTGGTGACCGCGTCCTCGACCTCGGTCCAGCGCGCCTGCGCCACGCCCGCGCCGCGCACCAGCCTCACGGCGTACCCGTGCTGGTCGCAGCGCAGGACCCACGCCCGGCTGCGCAGCCACCAGGCCAGGGCGCCCACGCCCACCACCGAGACGAGGAGCAGCGCCACCAGCAGGTCGGCCGGCAGGTCGAGGGCGGCGACGACGGCGGTGCCCGCGAACATCACGACGGCCACGAGCACGAGCCCCAGCCCCACGAACCGGGCGACCACCGTGGGCGCCAGCGGGTACGTCGTGGGCTCGGGCGTGGCGGGCATGGGTCGATTGAACACAAAGCGGTGACACTGCGCCTCTCCGGGTTGTGGCTCGCAGTGACCTGGGTCACACTCTCCCTATCCACCACCCGCGAGCGAGGCACTGACATGACGACTCCCGGCCTGCCCGCGGCCCTCCAGGCCCTCGACCAGTCGCTCGACGCGCCGCGCCGCACCGGTATCCCCCTCGGCAACTGGCGCTGGCTGGTCCGGCAACGCCTGGGTGTGGTCCGGGACGAGCTGCTGGGGGAGCGGGCCGGCTCCCAGGACGGCTGGCTCGCCGCCCGGGGCGGCGCTGCGTTCCGGGAGCGCAACGCGTTGCTCTCCCGGCTCACCGAGCTGTCCAGCCAGGTCCTCGAGGCCCCGGACATCGAGGCCACCCGGATCGAGCTGAAGAGGCTCGTCGCCGACGTCAACCGGCACCTGCAGCGGCTCAACGACATCTCCTACGACGAGGTCGAGATGGAGATCGGCGGCTCGGAGTAGCAGGACCGGCACCACTAGGGTGGCCCTGCCCAGGAGGGGTGCCGGAGTGGCCGATCGGAACCGCCTTGAAAGCGGTCGCTGGCAGAGATGTCAGCCGCGGGTTCGAATCCCGCCCCCTCTGCTCAGCCCGAACCGACCGTCGGTCCTCCGTCAGTCGGTGAGGAGCAGCTCGACCAGGACGTCACCCTCCTGGACGACGTCCGCCGCCGCGACCTTGACCGCCCGGACCGTGCCGGGGGCCTCGGCGATCACCGGGATCTCCATCTTCATCGACTCGAGGACCACCACGGTGTCACCGGCCTCGACGACGTCACCTGCGGACACGGCCACGGTCATCACGTTGGCGACCATCTCCGCGACGATCTCGGTCGTGCGCTCGCGGGCCATGCTGGGAAACTAGCGGCTACCCGCGCGTAACGACGAAGCGCTGGACCGAGCTCAGAGCAGCGCGGCGGACCGCGGTGGCTCCGGTCGCACGGGCGTCGTCGGTCCGCCGGCCCGGCGGCCACGTCCAGACCCCCCGGTCAGGGCGATCTCGGCGCGGATCACGGCGAAGCCGATCAGCAGGCCGACGGCCAGGCCGTAGACGACCGACAGCCCGCACTCGCGCAGCGAGATGGCCGGGTTGATGACCGAGTTGGCGACCGCGGTGGTGCCGGCGGCACCGAACGCGCACAGCCACCAGCCCTGACGGCGCCGGGCCCGCATGTGCACGCCCCACGCGAGGGCGGGCACCCCCAGCACCGCCTCGATCGGGCGCGGGAAGGCGCCCAGGTTGTCCCTGCTCCACCGGACCCCGTCGAGGAGGGAGGTGACCAGCTCCGGCGGACCGTAGCGCCGGAGCAGCTCGGCGTACAGCAGCAGCCCGGCGAGGATCGCCCCGCCGACGAGCACCCCGAGCAGCCCGCGACGGCCCAGCCCGTGCCAGCCCGCGCCGAGGCGGTAGACGAGCACCAGGACCCCCACGAGCGACAGGGCCAGCGTGACGTACTCGAAGCGCACCAACGAGAGCACCGGGTCGAAGCCGACGACAGCGAGGGCCCCGATCGCGGCCACCGCGACCGCGACACCGCACTCCCGGGCCACGCGCGCGAAGTGTTCGGCCGGCACGGTCACCATCACCGCCAGGACCGCCGAGACGACGCACGTCATCACCGCGGCCCCGGTCCGCAGGTAGGACTCGTCCGTGATCAGGACCGTCGCGCCGAGCAGCAGCGCCAGGCCGCCGAACACGATGGGTCGTCCGCCGGTGCGCGCCGCCAGCGCCCAGGTGTAGGCGCTGACGACCGCGACCGCGCCCACGCCGTCGAGCCACGAGGGACCGACCGGGACCAACGCCGCGACCAGGCAGGCCAGGCCCGCCGCCACGACCAGCCCCCACGCGGAGGTCGCCCACCAGGGGTGCCTGGTCTCGTCGTCGGGGCCGACCTTGACCCGGATCTCCGACACCGTCGGGCCCGGGACGATCTCCTCACGGACGGTGTCCGCGTCGTCCGGAGCAGCGACGGGGTCCTCCGCCCTGGCCTCCACGGGTCCGTCTGCGGGCTGCCCTGCCGGCTGCCCTGCCGGCTGCTCTGCCGGCTGCTCTGCCGGCTGCTCCGGGAGCTCCTCCGCGGGATCCTCGACGTACGCCGGCCCGACGGACGGGACCTGGCGGCCCGACGTCCGGTGCGCGCGGTCGCCTCTCGAGGCGCGGCGCCGGGGGACGGTTCTAGACACGTCGGGAGAGGTTAGCCTGGATCCCGGCTAGCTCAGGCGCCTGTTGGCCAAGGACGGGTTGGTCGACCGCGCCGTCTCCAGTGCCGACCTGGTCAGGGTGCCCTGCAGGTGGGCGGGACCCTCGTCGGCCTCGGCCAGGACGTCGCCGAGCGGGTCGACGACCAGCGAGTGGCCGGAGTAGCGCGGACCCGGCTGGCCGGCCGCGACGACGTACACCGTGTTCTCGATGGCCCGGGCCCGGGCCAGCGTGCGCCAGTGGTCGACCTTGCGTGGTCCCGCCACCCACGCGGCCGGCACCACGAGGACCTCGGCGCCCGCGTCGACCAGGGCCCGGCCCAGCTCGGGGAACCGCAGGTCGTAGCAGGTCATGATCCCGACCCGCCACCCCGCGACCTCGACGACGACCGGCAGCGGTGCGCCCGGGCTCAGGTTGTCGGACTCGAGGTAGCCGAACGAGTCGTAGAGGTGGATCTTGCGGTACGCCGCCGAGGACGCGCCCCGGACCAGCACCGTGTTGTAGGGGCGAGCGGGGTCCTCGGAGGTCTCGAACATGCCGGCGACGACCGTCGTCCGCCGGTCGTGCGCCACCGTCGCGAGCTCGGTGGCGAACGGCCCGTCGACCGGCTCCGCGAACGCCGCCACGGAGGAGCCCGGCTCCCCGAAGTCCCGGGCGAACGCCTCCGGCAGCACGACCAGATCGGTGTCGTCGGGGACCAGGTCGCGCAGCCGCGCCCGGTTGGCCGCCGGATCGAGCCCGGAGGCGTGCTGGACCACTCGGACCCGTAGCTCGGTGTCGGACCTCACAGGTCCACACTGACGGGTGTGGCCGGGTCGATCAACGCGGGGTCCTTCGATGCGGGGCCCTTCAACGCCGTGATCCTGGCCGGCGGCACCGCGGCCCGCCTGGACGGCGCCGACAAGGCGTCGGTCGAGCTCGCGGGCCGGACGCTGCTGTCGTGGGCGCTCGACGCCGTGGTCGACGCGGGCGAGGTCGTGGTGGTCGGGGACGCCGTCCCGACCGAGCGCCCGGTGACCTTCACCCGTGAGGACCCGCGCCACGGCGGTCCGGTCGCCGCGCTGCTCACCGGTCGCGACGCGCTGCTCCACGAGCGAGCCTGGCTCGCCGTGCTGGCGTGCGACATGCCGCACCTGACCACGTCGACGTTCCGTCGGCTGCGCGAGGCTGCGGCCGGCCGCGACGGGGCGGTGCTGGTGGGTCCGGACGGCCGGCGCCAGCTCGCGTTCGTGGCGGCGGTGGCTGCCCTCGACGCCGTCCGGCCGGACCACGAGGCGCAGCACGGTGCCGCGCTGCAGCCCCTGCTGGCCCGGCTCGACCTCGTCGAGGTGTCCTCGGTCGGCGCCGAGCACCGGGACGTCGACACGTGGGCGGACCTCCGGGACCTGTCCTCCTGACGCAGCCCTCCAGACGGGGCTTGCGAGGCACCCGCTTCTCAGGTCACGGTGGACCTGTGAACCTCCACGACTGGATCGACGAGCTCTGTGACGTCCTCGACGTCGAGGCCGAGGTCGACGAGGGTCTGCTGGCGGACCTGACCAAGGTCGCGGCCAGCAACGTCGAGCACCTGGCGGCGCCGGTGACGGCCTACCTGCTCGGGTTCGCCTCGGCGACGCACTTCGCCGATCCCGACGAGGTGGAGCGGCTGGCCGCGAAGGCGCACGCGCTGGCCGAGGGCTGGGACCGTCCGGCCGCGGCGCCCGACCCGGACGACATCGACGACCCGGTGCCGGACGACAGCCTCGTGGACCACACCGGCGACCTCTACGAGGTCTGAGGACCTACCCGCAGGGCGCCCGGGAGGACGGCTCGGCATCAGCCTCCTAGGCTCGCCCCATGCGCGCAGTGGTGGCCCAGGAGGCCGGCGGACCCGAGGTCCTCACGATCGTCGAGCGGCCGGACCCCGAGCCGGGGCCGGGTGAGGTGCTGCTGGACGTCGCCGCGGCCGGGCTCAACCGGGCCGACCTGCTCCAGCGCCAGGGGTTCTACCCGCCGCCCCCCGGGGCCTCGGACGTGCTCGGGATGGAGTGCAGCGGCACCGTCGCGGCGGTGGGGGAAGGCGTCACCGGCTGGGCGGTCGGCGACCACGGCTGCGCCCTGCTGTCGGCCGGCGCGTACGCGACCCGGGTCGCGCTCCCGGCCGGTCAGCTGATGCCGGTGCCGGCCGGCGTCGACCTCGTGACGGCCGCGGCGCTGCCCGAGGTGGCCTGCACGGTGTGGTCCAACGTGTTCATGGTCGCCGGCCTCCGCCGCGACGAGACCCTGCTCGTGCATGGTGGAGCCGGCGGCATCGGCACCTTCGCGATCCAGCTCGGCGCGGCCCTCGGTGCCCGGGTGCTCACCACGGCCGGCAGCCCTGAGAAGCGCGAGCTCTGCCGGGAGCTGGGCGCCGAGGTGGCCATCGACTACCGGGACGAGGACTTCGTCGAGGTGGTCAAGGAGCGGACCGGCGGCCGCGGCGCCGACGTCATCCTCGACAACATGGGCGCGTCCTACCTCGCCCGCAACGTGACCGCCCTCGCGGACAAGGGTCGGCTCGTCATCATCGGCATGCAGGGCGGCACCAAGGCCGAGCTCGACATCAACGCCCTGCTTCGCAAGCGTGGCGCGATCATCGCGACAGCGCTGCGGTCGCGTCCGGCCGAGGACAAGGCCGCCATCTGCGCCTCGGTGGTCGAGCACGTGTGGCCGCTGGTCGCCGACGGGTCCGTGCGGCCGATGGTGCACGCGACGCTGCCGCTGGACCGGGCCGGCGAGGCGCACGCGCTGATGGAGTCGGGCGAGCACAGCGGGAAGATCCTGCTGACGACGTGACCGGACTCCGATCCGAGGCCCCGGGATCTCGAGGCTCGGAAATAGGTGAAGGGCCCTCGAGAGTATGAGTCCCAAGGGCCCTTCGGGTGATCGGTACTGGTGACGCTCTCGATCGACCGCTCTCCACGTCCGGCCCCGGCGGCTTCGTCACCCAGCCTCCGCGACACGTCCCCAGCAAGCTGGCTCTGCGTCGTACGGACCTTCTGCTTCGAGCTGTCCCGCTCTCCCCGGAGGGAGTGCGTGAGGAGAGTTCTATGCCCCGGCGAGGAGGGCGCGCAAGGGGTTCGCGGAACATTCTTCTGGTTCCACCGAAAGTCGGCTGCCCCTCCACAGATACGGCTGGATCCTCCACAGCGGACGGGGGTTCATCCCCAGCAGAGGTGCCCGGCTGTGGAGAACACCCGCTCGGTAGGTTGGGGCCATGAGCGAGCAGCCACAGGCCCAGCCGGTCCCGGGTGAGGGCGACGCGGCCGCGACCGAGCAGCAGGAGCAGACCGTGGTCATCGTCGGGCCCGACGGGACGCCGATCGGGCAGGTTCCGGCGTCGGCGCTGGAGGTCGTGCACGACGAGGAGGGCGACGCCGAGGCCGGTGAGCGGGCGATCGGCGACCTGGTCGAGCAGCCGGCGAAGGTGATGCGGATCGGGAGCATGATCCGCCAGCTGCTCGAGGAGGTGAAGGCGGCGCCGCTGGACGAGGCGAGCCGCAACCGCCTCAAGGAGATCCACCAGGCGTCCATCAAGGAGCTCGAGGAGGGTCTCGCCCCGGAGCTGGTGGAGGAGCTCGACCGGCTCACGCTGCCGTTCTCCGAGGACGCCACCCCCTCCGACGGCGAGCTGCGGATCGCGCAGGCGCAGCTGGTGGGCTGGCTCGAGGGCCTGTTCCACGGCATCCAGACGGCGATCTACGCCCAGCAGATGGCCGCCAAGCTGCAGTTCGAGCAGATGCGCCGTGGCCTCCCGGCCGGCATGGGGGCGCCGCAGGCGCAGCCCCAGGACCCGCACCAGCCGCCGCAGCCCGGCGACTCGGGCGGGATGTACCTCTAGCTCGGCCGGTAGTCCAGCCGACTCAGCGCCGGCGGCCCAGCCCGCGGACGACGACCAGCCCGAGCAGGCCCACCAGGATCAGGGCGAGACCCGGTGCCGCGGCCCGGGAGAGTGTCGTGGGCTCCCCGGTCTCCACCGGGGTGAACTCGGCGGACTCGGGCGTCGGTGGGACCGGGTCCCGGCCCTCGCCGAGGACCCGCTGCACCTTCTCGACGACCTCGGCGTCGACGGGCACCGTGCCGCCGCCGCTCTCCGCGACCCAGGGGTCACCCGAGGAGACGGTGAAGAACATGTACTCGGTGCCGACGGCGAGCTCGCCGAGGCTGCACTGCTTGGGGGTCTTCTCGGAGCGCACCTGCACGGCCTCCGAGTCGATCTCGCCCTGGTAGACGCGGGTCACCGTGACGTCCTGCAGGTAGTAGACGCCCTGTTCGCCGGCGGGCTTGGCCTGCTCCGTCACGGCGGTCACCTGCCCGGAGAACACCGCCATCGCCCGCTTGCTGCTGTCGGCGACGGAGATGAACGGGCACTTGTCGGCCGGCTCGTCGGCCGCGGCTGGCGGCGCCGCGGCGACGCCGGCGCCGATCGTGGTCGCAACCACCAATGCCGCGGCCAGGGAGCGCAGTCGGGACGGGGGCACCGGTCCATTGCAGCAGGTCACAGGTCGAACACTCCAGCCAGCACCTGCGCGACTCCGTCCTCGTCGTGGCCGGGCGCGAGGTGTCCGGCAGCCTCGCGGACGCTGGGATGCGCGTCCGCCATGGCGTACGACGTCCCGGCCCAGGTGAGCATGGGCAGGTCGTTGGGCATGTCGCCGAACGCGATCACGTCGGCGGCCTCCACGCCCAGGTCACGGGCCAGCAGCTCCAGGGACGAGGCCTTCGTGACGCCCGGGCCGCTCATCTCGAGCAGCGTCGAGGACGACGACCACGTGATGGTCATCAGGTGGCCCACCGCGGCCTCCGCGGCGTCCCAGTAGTCCTGCGGCCCGAGCTCCTCGTGCCGGGCCAGCAGCTTCAGCAGCGGTCGGCTCAAGAGCGCCTCGATCGACGCGCGCCTGGCCCCGGCGGGCAGCGGGTGCCGTTCCATGAACTCGGGCTCGAGCGAGATGCCGTCCAGCGTCTCGACGGCGTAGGCCGACCCCGGCACCGCCTCGCGCAGCAGCCGGCAGACCTCCCGCGCCGTGTCGGGGGCGACCGGCCGCTCCAGGTGCACCTGCGACCGCGCGACGTCCCACACCAGCGCGCCGTTGGAGACGATCGCCAGGCCGTGGCTGCCGACGTGCTCGAAGACGTCCTCGGCCCACCGCAGCGGCCGGCCGGTCACGAAGACGACCGGGATGCCCCGGTCCTCGAGCTGGACGAGCACGTCGCGGGTGTAGTCCGACACCGAGCCGTCGGAGCGGACCAGCGTGCCGTCGAGGTCGGTCGCGACCAGCCGAGGTCTCAGAACCAGCGCCTGAGCTCGGCGGCCGCGCCGTCCTCGGACACGATGCCGGTGACGTCGTCGGCCGCGTCGATGACCTGCTGGACGGCCTGCCCCATCGCGACACCGCGTCCGGCCCACCGGAGCATCTCGATGTCGTTGCGGCCGTCGCCGATCGCCAGGACGTCGGCCGCGGTCAGGCCGAGCTGGTCGACCACGTACTGAAGGCCGCTGGCCTTGGTGACACCAAGGGGTGCCAGGTCGAGCCAGGCGGTCCACCCGACGACGTAGTCGGTGCCGTGCAGGCCGAGCTCCTCGGCCAGTCGGACGAAGTCGTCGGAGGTGGCCTGCGGGTCGCGGATGATGACCCGGCTCACCGGACCGGCGACCAGGTCCTCGACGTCGGTGAGGATCATCTCGCCGGACAGCTCGCCGGTGGGGAACTCGTTGGTGACCCGGTAGCCGACCCCGCGCTCCTCCACCGCGACCAGCGCGTTGGGGTGCCGCTCGAGCACCGCCCGCACCGCCGGCGCGGCGTCGAAGGTCTCCTCGAGGACGACGTCCATCGGCGGGTAGCGGAACACGACCGCGCCGTTGCTGGCCACGATCCACAGCGGGTCGTTCGGTGGGGTGTGCAGGGCGAGCATGTCCGCCACCGGTGTCATGCCGTGCGGCGACCGGCCGCTGGCGAGCACGACGTGGGCACCGGCGTCCAGCACCCGCTGGACGGCGTCGTGCACGGCGGGGGTCACCGTGCCGTAGGTCGTGCCCTCGCCCTCGACCCAGGAGAGCAGGGTGCCGTCGATGTCGAGCGCCACCAGCCGGGGGCGCCAGTCCGTGCCCTCGGTCATCCGATCGGCTTCAGGACCTCGAGGCCACCGAGGTAGGGCCGCAGCGCCTCCGGCACCGTGACCGAGCCGTCGGCGTTCTGGTGGGTCTCCAGGATCGCCACGATCGTCCGGGTCATCGCGCACAGCGTGCCGTTGAGGGTCGAGATCGGCCTGATGCCACCGGCTCCGCTGTCGCTGTCGGGGAACCGGCCGCGGGTGTCGAGACGGCGGGTCTGGAACTCGGTGCAGTTGGAGGTCGAGGTGAGCTCGCGGTAGCGGCCCTGCGTCGGGATCCAGGCCTCGCAGTCGAACTTCCGGATCGCCGAGAGGCCGAGGTCGCCGGCCGCGACGTCGATGACCCGGTAGGCCAGCCCGAGCTTGCCGAGGAACTCCTTCTCCCACTCCAGGAGCCGCTGGTGCTCGGCGTAGGAGTCCTCGGTGGTCGTGTAGACGAACATCTCGACCTTGTCGAACCAGTGCACCCGGAAGATGCCCTTGGTGTCCCGGCCGTGCGAGCCCGCCTCCTTGCGGAAGCACGGGCTGAACGACGCGTAGCGCAGCGGCAGCGCGGAGGCGTCGAGGATCTCGTCGGAGTGGTACGCCGCCATCGGCACCTCCGAGGTGCCCACGAGGTAGAGGTCCTCGCCGTCGATCTTGTAGACGTCGTCGGCGGCCTGGCCCAGGAAGCCGGTGCCGTCCATCGCCCGCGGCCGCACCAGCGCCGGGGCGATGACCTGGGTGAAGCCGGCGTTGCGGGCCTGGTCCATGGCGAGGTTGATGAGCGCCAGCTCGAGCTGGGCGCCCACACCGGTCAGGAAGTAGAAGCGCGAGCCCGAGACCTTGGCGCCCCGCTCGATGTCGATCGCGCCCAGGATCTTGCCGAGCTCGATGTGGTCGCGCGGCTCGAACCCCTCGGCCGCGAAGTCCCGGGGGGTGCCGACGGCCTCGAGCACGACGAAGTCGTCCTCGCCGCCGGCGGGGGCGGCGTCGTCGGCGAGGTTGGGCATCGACAGGAGGGCGTCCTGCCAGGCCTGCTCGGCCGCGGCCTGCGTGGCCTCGAGCGCCTTGACCTCGGCGGCCAGCGCCTTGGTGCGGGCCAGCAGCTCCTGCTTCTCCTCGCCCTGGGCCTGGGCGACCTGCTTGCCGAGGGTCTTCTGCTCGCCGCGCTTGGCCTCGAACTCCACGATCGCCTGCCGGCGCGCCGAGTCGGCCGCGAGCGCGACGTCGACGATGTCCGCGGACAGCCCACGCTTGCCCTGGGCCGCTCGCACACGGTCGGGGTCGTCACGGAGGATGCGCGGGTCTATCACCCGGTCAGGCTATCCGTGCCGGTCGACCGGGCTCACCTGAGATACGCCGGGCCGGGACGGGTCCCGCATACTTGCGCAGTGCTCGACCGCCCCCGTTCCGTGCAGCTGGCGTGGGCCGCGGTCTGCTTCGCGCTCTTCGGGCTACTCACCCTCTGGGTGGTCCAGGACTGGGCGCCGCTGGTCCGTCTCGACGACCGGGGGGACCCGGCGCGGCAGTGGGCCGTCGACGCCGGCTGGCTGAAGCACCCGCTCCTGGTGGTCGAGGACGCGTTCAACACCATCGGCCTGCTGGTCATGACCGTCGCGCTCGCCGTGGCGATGTGGGTGAAGGGACACCGGAGGGCAGCGGTGTTCGCGGCGGGAGTCATGCTCGTCGACTGGGTCGTCCGGGTCGGCGCGAAGGTGCTGATCGGGCGCGAGCGGCCCGAGTGGCAGCTCACCGAGGACGTGCTGTCGACCAAGGCGTTCCCCTCCGGGCACGCCGCGGGGGTCACGGCGCTCGCCGGCGTCCTGGCCGTCCTGGTCGCCATGCTCGTCCGTCGCGGCAACCTGCGCCGGGCGGCGTACGCCGGGCTGGTGCTGCTCGTGGTGGTCGTCTGCCTCGACCGGGTCCTCCTGGGTCGCCACTACCCGTCGGACACCGTCGGCGGGGTCCTGCTGAGCACCGGGATCGTGCTCCTCGGGCTGGCGGTGTACTCACCGCTGCCGGTGAGCCACGCGATCAAGGCCGACCCCCTGGTCGAGGTCGTCACGAGCGACCGGCGGCTGGCCGTCATCCTCAACCCGAGCAAGTTCGAGGACGTCGAGGCGTTCAAGGTGATCGTCACCAGCCTGGCCGCGGAGGCGGGCTGGCTGTCGCCGCGGTGGTACTACACGACGGTCGAGGACCCCGGCACCGGGCAGGCGGAGGCCGCGTCGGTCGACGGCGCCGACCTGGTCCTGGTGTGCGGCGGCGACGGCACGGTGCGGGAGGTGTGCGCCGAGCTCGCCGGGACCGGCATCCCGGTCGGCATCGTGCCCGCGGGCACCGGCAACCTGCTGGCCCGCAACCTCGACATCCCGCTCTTCATCAGGGCCGCCATCGACGTGGGCCTCACCGGCCAGGACCGCGCCATCGACATGGTCGAGGTCACCGGCGACGGGTTCGAGGACACCCACTTCATGGTGATGGCGGGCATGGGCTTCGACGCCGCGATCAT
>NZ_JAEMSS010000263.1 GCF_016462705.1 Nocardioides sp.
GAAGCGCGCCGCGAAGCGGTGCGAAGCATCCTTGACGGCGAGCGTCGGTCGGGTAAGCGCGCGGCCGCCACGCGAGCTCTCGGACCGGCCGAGCACACCGGGTGATTGCGCCCCAGCCGCAGCGTGCGAGGTCTCGAGACGGCGCTGGCGCGCCTCCTCGACCACCGGAGCGCGCGACTCCGCGACCACCGAGGTTCGGCTACGCCCCGCCGTGCTCGTTGGGGGCGAGCAGCTGCTCGAGCTCGTCCTCGCTGTCCTCGGGGATGACGAAGAGCAGCTCGTCGCCGGCCTCGACCGGCTGCTCCGGGTCGGGCACGTAGACCTGGCCGTCGCGCAGGATCGTGACCAGCGCGCAGTTCTCGGGCAGCGGGATCAGGCCGGTGGGCTTGCCGACGTACGGGGAGTCGGTGGGCAGGGTCATCTCGACCAGGTTGGCGTTGCCCTGGCGGAACGTGAACAGCCGGACCAGGTCGCCGACCGTGACCGCCTCCTCCACGAGCGCGGACATGATCCGCGGTGTCGAGACGTTGACGTCGACGCCCCAGGCCTCGCTGAACAGCCACTCGTTGTTGGGGTGGTTGACCCGCGCGACGGTCCTCGGGACCCCGAACTCGGTCTTGGCGAGCAGCGAGGTGACCAGGTTGGCCTTGTCGTCACCGGTCGCCGCGATGACCACGTCGCACTTGTCCAGCCGGGCCTCCTCCAGGGAGGAGAGCTCGCACGAGTCGGCGAGCAGCCACTCGGCGTCGGGGACGCGCTCGGGCTTGATGGACTCCGAGTTCTTGTCGATCAGCAGCACCTGGTGGCCGTTCTGGATGAGCTCCCGGGCGATCGAGCGACCGACGGCTCCGGCTCCCGCGATGGCGACCCTCATGTCAGCGTTCCTCCGGTCCGGCGGCGATGACCTCGAACACGCTGGCGGCGTCGGCCTCGCGCATGGCGAGATGGATGACGTCACCCTCCTGGAGCATCGACTCCCGGTTGGGCAGCATCCCCTCGCCGAGGCGGTCGATCCACGCGATCCGGCTGCGGGTCTGCTCCTGGAACAGCACGGTGCGCTGACCCACCCACACCTCGGGCACGGGCACCTGGTCGACACGGACGGTGCCCGACGGGTCTCGGAAGTCCGGCTCGGCACCGGCGGGCAGCAGCCGGCGGAGCACCTGGTCGGCGGTCCACTTCACCGTGGCGACGGTCGTGATGCCGAGCCGCTGGTAGACCTCGGCGCGGCCCGGGTCGTAGATCCGGGCGACGACCTGCTGGATGCCGAAGGTCTCGCGGGCCACCCGGGCCGCGATGATGTTGGAGTTGTCGCCGCTGGAGACCGCGGCGAACGCGTCGGCCCGCCGGATGCCGGCCTTCTCGAGCACGGCCTGGTCGAAGCCGTAGCCGGTCACCTTGTCGCCGTTGAAACCCGGCCCCAGCCGCCGGAAGGCGTCCGGCTCGCTGTCGATCACGGAGACGGTGTGGTTGCGGTCCTCCAGGCTGCGCGCCAGCGTCGAACCGACCCGGCCACATCCCATGATCACCACGTGCACCCGCCCACGGTATCGGCCCGATGCCGGTGCTGGTGCGCCAGCGGGTCTAGCCTTGCCGATCGTGGGTGCCGGAGACGTCTCCAAGCGGATCCTGCTGGGACGCAAGCTCCGCAGCTCCCAGCTGGGTGAGACGCTGCTGCCCAAGCGGATCGCGCTGCCGGTCTTCGCCAGCGACGCGCTCTCCTCGGTCGCGTACGCGCCGGACGAGGTCTTCATCATGCTGGCCCTCGCCGGGGCCAGCGCCTACGTCTGGTCGTGGAAGATCGCGATCGCCGTGGCGCTGGTGATGACGGCGGTGATCGCGTCGTACCGCCAGAACGTGCACGCCTACCCGAGCGGGGGCGGCGACTACGAGGTGGCCACCGTCAACCTGGGTCGGACCGCCGGCATGACGGTGGCGAGCGCGCTGCTGGTGGACTACGTCCTCACCGTCGCGGTGAGCATCTCGTCGGGTGCGCAGTACGCCGCGGGCGCGGTCCCGGCGCTGGCCGGCCACGAGGCCACGGTCGCGTCGGCGGCCGTGCTCCTGCTGGCGGCGATGAACCTGCGCGGGATCCGGGAGTCCGGGACGTTCTTCGCGTTCCCGACGTACGCGTTCATGCTGGCCATCCTCGGCATGTGCGCCTTCGGGTTCCTGCGGCTCGCGATGGGCGACCTCCCGGACGTGGAGAGCGCCGCGCTCACGATCACTCCCGACCCGGACGTGGGCGACGTCGACTCGCTCACGACACTGGGTCTCCTCTTCCTGCTCGCGCGCGCGTTCTCCTCAGGCTGCGCGGCTCTGACCGGCGTCGAGGCGATCTCCAACGGGGTGCCCGCGTTCCGCCGGCCCAAGAGCAAGAACGCCGCGACCACGCTGCTCCTGCTCGGCCTGATCGCGATCACGATGATGGTCAGCATCATCGTGCTGGCCAAGCAGATGGGTTTGCGCTACGTCGACCCGCACCACCTCGACCAGCTGAGCCGTGACGGTGAGCCCCTGACCGACGCCTACGACCAGAACCCGGTGATCGCCCAGATCGCCGACGCGGTGTTCAGCGACTTCGCGCCGGGCTTCTACTTCGTCGTCACGGTGACCGGGGTCATCCTGGTCCTCGCCGCGAACACCGCGTTCAACGGTTTCCCCGTGCTCGGCTCGATCCTGGCCAAGGACGGCCTCGCGCCCCGGGCGCTCGGTTCGCGGGGTGACCGGCTGGCCTACAGCAACGGCATCGTCTTCCTCGCGGTGATGGCGGTCGCCCTGATCCTGGCCTTCGACGCGCAGGTCACCCGGCTGATCCAGCTCTACATCGTCGGGGTGTTCGTCTCGTTCAACCTCAGCCAGCTCGGGATGATCCGGCACTGGACCCGGCACCTGGCGACCGAGACGGACCCCGCCGAACGCCGGCGGATGCAGCGCTCGCGCGTGATCAACGGGATCGGGCTGACCTTCACCGCCGTGGTGCTGGTGATCGTCCTCATCACCAAGTTCCTCGCCGGCGCCTGGATCGCCATCCTGGCGATGGTCTTCTTCTTCCTGATCATGCGCGGTATCCGGCGGCACTACGACAGCGTCGAGGAGGAGCTCGCCGCAGTCGACCAGGACAAGGTGATGCCCACCCGGGTGCACGCCATCGTGCTGGTCTCCAAGCTGCACAAGCCCACGCTGCGGGCGATGGCCTTCGCCAAGGCGACCCGTCCGAACGTGCTCGAGGGCGTGCACGTGTCCACCAGCAGCGAGGAGTCCGGCCGGCTGCTCGAGGAGTGGGACGAGCGCAACATCGACGTGCCGCTCAAGGTGCTCTACTCGCCGTACCGCGAGCTGATCCGGCCGATCGTCGACTACGCCACCGAGATCCGGGCCGCCAACCCGCGCGGCGTGGTGGCGGTCTACATCCCCGAGTACGTCGTCGGTCGTTGGTGGGAGCAGCTCCTGCACAACCAGACGGCGCTCCGGCTCAAGGGACGGCTGCTGTTCACGCCGGGCGTCATGGTGACCTCGGTGCCCTACCAGCTGCGGTCCTCGGAGATCGCCCGCGAGCGCGAGCTGCGCGACGACCTGCGGGTCCGCCCCGGCGACCTGCGCCGAGGCAACGTCTCGGACCGCGGGGACGACCGCCAGGTCCCTCGCTGACCTGGCCTCGCGGCCGCCCGGAGCCACTAGGGTGCCGGGATGAACCTCCGACGCCACCTGTCATTCGCGAACGTCGCCTCGGCGACGGCTCTCACGCTGGTGCTCGGCGGCGGTGTCGCCGTCGCCGCCGGCCTCGCGCCCAACTCGGTCGGCTCCAAGCAGATCAAGGCCCAGGCCGTGAAGTCCTCGGACGTCAAGAACAACGGCATCAAGGGCAAGGACATCAAGGAGTCCTCGCTCGGGACCGTGCCGTCGGTCGAGACCGTGGTCGCCGACGCGCGGGCGACCGCACCCTTGGGGGCCGTGCCCGTCACGGTCTACGAGTCGGCCCCGTTCACCATCACGCTGCGCTGCGTCGACATGGGCGGCGGGCTGGTGGAGGCCTTCCTCGAGATCCGGACCAGCGTCGACAACGCCGCCTTCGACGCCAACCCCGGGGGAGGCGATGACGGCGACCTCGACGTCTTCGACGGACCCCGGGAGCTCGGGTCGACCAGCGGCCCGACCGGCGAGATCGAGCACGTCGGCTTCTCCGCGGTCAGCCCGTCCGACCAGCTGCTCGCCGGCTACGGCTACGTGTCGTCCAGGCTGCACGGCAGCAACGAGTGCGCCGCGCAGCTGACGTTCATCGGCTGACCTCATCGCTGGCAGAGGGCGGGGCCGAGGCCGGCGGGCACCGCGGGCCCGGTCCGCACGCGGCGCTTCACGCGTGGGTGAGCGGTTCGACGCCGTCGTGGGGCCGGTCGCCCACGGCGGTCACTGCGTCGTGCGCCTCCCCGCCCCCGAGG
>NZ_JAEMSS010000264.1 GCF_016462705.1 Nocardioides sp.
CCCCACCCGTCACCCCACGAAACGAGGCGTGAACTTCCCGGTTACGCCGGCGCCGGTTCTGAGAGGCTGTCCGCCATGTCCGAGATCCAGTCGTCGCCGCGGCCGAGGAACGTCGCGGTCATCCTCGCCGGTGGCGTGGGTGCGCGGATGGGACTCGGACTGCCCAAGCAGCTGCTCAAGATCGCCGGGCGGCCGATCCTGGAGCACACGATCGCGGCGTTCGACCGGCACCCGCTGGTCGACGAGATCGTGGTGATGATGGCCGAGGGCCACCTGGACGCGGCCCGCGCGATCGTGCGCGACGGCGGCTACGCCAAGGTCGTCAGCATCCTCGAGGGCGCCGACACCCGCAACGGCACCACGGTGCGGGCGCTCGAGCAGCTCGGGGACGACGAGTGCCACGTGCTCTTCCACGACGCGGTCCGCCCGCTGGTGACCGCCCGGATCATCGGCGAGTGCTTCGACGCGCTGGAGACGCACGCCGCCGTGGACGTCGCCATCCCGTCCGCGGACACGATCATCGAGGTGACCGAGGACAACACCATCCGGGCCATCCCGCCGCGCGCCACGCTGCGCCGCGGGCAGACCCCGCAGGCGTTCCGGTCGTCGGTGATCAAGGAGGCCTACGCGCGGGCCGCGCTCGACGACGGCTTCACCGCGACCGACGACTGCACGGTCGTGCTGCGCTACCTCCCGGAGGTGCCGGTCTGGGTGGTCCAGGGCGACGACCGCAACATGAAGGTCACCGAGCCGATCGACATCTACCTCGCCGACAAGCTGTTCCAGCTCACCAGCACCGACCAGCCGCGACCGGCCACGGACGAGGAGTACCGGGCCGCCCTCGCCGGCCGGACGATGGTCGTCTTCGGCGGCAGCTACGGCATCGGCGCCGCCATCGCCGAGCTCGCGGCGTCGTACGGCGCCGAGGTGCGCGTCTTCAGCCGCACCAGCACCCAGACCCACGTCGAGCGGCGCGGCGACATCGCCGCCGCCGCCCGGCAGGTGCTCGCCGAGACCGGCCGGGTCGACTACGTCGTCAACACCGCCGGCGTGCTGCCGCGCGGTCTGCTGCTCGAGGCCTCCGAGGAGGCGGTCTACGCCGCCACCGAGATCAACTACCTGGCGCCGGTGTTCATCGCGCAGGAGTTCTTCGCCCCGCTGGCGGAGTCGCGCGGGTCCCTGCTCCTGTTCACCTCGAGCTCCTACACCCGCGGCCGCGGCGGCTACAGCCTCTACTCCTCGGCCAAGGCCGCGGTCGTGAACCTGTCGCAGGCCCTCGCCGACGAGTGGTCCCAGGCCGGCGTACGGGTCAACTGCATCAACCCCGAGCGCACCAACACCCCGATGCGGACCCGCGCGTTCGGCGACGAGCCCGCCGGCTCGCTGCTGGAGTCCGAGGCGGTGGCCCGGCGGTCGCTGGACGTGCTGATCTCGCCGCAGACCGGCCACATCGTCGACGTGCGCAAGGACGACCCCTTCGCGACGGTCCCGCAGGACTAGACCAGGTCGCCCTCGTCGAGGGTGATCTGCGTAACCCGGCCCGGCCCGGCCAGTTGGTGCCGGATGTGACCCTCCGGTAACCCGGAGGACAACGTCGTCCTCCCGCCGGTTCACGCTCCCTTCGCCCAGGCCAGGTGACCCCGATGACCCTGATCGCCGAGAGCCCCCGCGCTGTCGCCGTCAGCCCGGTCAACGGCGCGCTGCGCTACCTCACCCAGACCGCCCTGGCGGCGGACGTGCTGGCGATGAGCCTGGCCGGGACGCTGGCCGCGGTGGGCCGCGACTGGGTCTTCGCGGCGGGCCCGGACGACAACGTCTCCACGACCCTGACCGTCGCCGGCCCGGTGATGATGCTGCTCTGGCTGGCCAGCATCGCCGTCGCCGGCGGCTACCGCCAGGACCTCTTCGGGGCCGGGACCGACGAGTACAAGGTGGTCCTGCACGCCAGCGTCGCGGCGGCCGCGGTCGTCGGCATCGGCTGCTTCCTGATGAAGGTCGACCTGTCCCGCGGCTTCTTCCTGCTCGGGTTCGGCCTCGGCATCCCGCTCCTCCTGGGTGCGCGCTACGGGCTGCGCCGCGCGCTGCACCGGGCCCGCCGGGGCGGCGCGCTGCTCCAGCGGGTGGTCATCGCGGGCACGCCCACGCACATCGACGAGATCGCCGAGGTCCTGCGGCGCGAGGCGTGGCTGGGCTACACCGTCGTCGGCGCGCTGTCCGCCGACGCGACCGCGGTCGACGAGACACCGTGCGGGATCCCGCTCCTGGGCCGGACCGACGACCTGGTGACGACCGTCGCCGACCTCGTTCCCGACGTGGTGTTCTTCGCGGACGGCGCCTCGGGGTGCGGGGCCCGGATGCGGCGCATCGTCTGGGACCTCGAGTCGCACGACGTCCAGGTCGTCGTGGCGCCGAGCGTCGCCGACATCTCCGGGGAGCGGGTCCGGGTGCGCCCGGTGGGCGGGCTGCCGCTCATCCACATCGAGCAGCCGCGCGCCGTGCAGGCGGGCCGGTGGGCCAAGCGGGCGTTCGACCTGGCCGGGTCGCTCGCCCTGCTGGTGGCCTTCGCCCCGCTGATGCTGGTCGCGGCCGCCCGGATCCGCTGGCACGACGGCGGGCCGGTGCTCTTCCGCCAGGAGCGGGTCGGCCGGGACGGCGCGACGTTCCGCTGCCTGAAGTTCCGCACCATGGTGGTCGACGCCGAGGCGCGGCTCGCCGCCCTCCAGGCCGAGACCGGCTTCACCTACGGGCTGTTCAAGATGAAGGACGACCCGCGGGTCACCCCGCCCGGCCGCTGGCTGCGCCGGCTCTCCCTCGACGAGCTGCCCCAGCTCTTCAACGTGCTGCGCGGCGACATGAGCCTGATCGGTCCCCGCCCGGCGCTGCCGAGCGAGGCGGCGGCGTACGAGCCTGACAGCGTGCGCCGGCTCCGGGTGCGCCCCGGCATGACCGGCCTCTGGCAGGTCTCCGGCCGCTCCGACCTCTCCTACGAGGAGGCGGTCCGGCTCGACATGTTCTACGTCGACAACTGGTCGATGATCCAGGACCTCACCATCCTGCTGCGCACCCTCGGCGCCGTCCTGCGGGCCCGCGGCGCCTACTGACCCGCTGCTGCTGGCCGCCCGGCGGCGGTAGTCCCTGACGAAAGCGTGGGGTCCGCACGCTCGGGTCCCCACCGTTTCGTCACGGACTATCCCCCCGACCCCCGTACGACGTACCATTACTAGGACGTCCAACTATCTCCGCGAGGCGGCCCTGATGAGCGAGCTCCACGTCCCGACCAACCCGGTCCGGGTGGTGACCGCGTCCGCGCTCTTCGACGGGCACGACGCGGCGATCAACATCATGCGCCGGATCTTCATGGGCCAGGGCTGCGAGGTCATCCACCTCGGGCACAACCGGTCGGTCGCCGAGGTGGTCGACGCGGCGGTCGAGGAGGACGCGCAGGGCGTGGCCGTCAGCTCCTACCAGGGCGGGCACGTGGAGTACTTCGAGTACCTCGTCGAGTCGCTGCGCGAGCGCGGCGCCGGCCACGTCAAGGTGGTCGGCGGGGGCGGCGGGGTCATCGTCCACGACGAGATCGAGCGGCTGCGGGCCAGCGGCGTCACGATCTTCTCCCCCGAGGACGGCCAGCGGATGGGGCTGCCCGGGATGATCAACTCGGTCGTCCGCGACCTCGACGTCGACCTCTGGTCGCAGTCCCCCGTCTCCGCCGACGCCGTGCTCGGTGGCGACAAGGCCGCCGTCGCCCGGGCCATCACGGGCGTCGAGCTCGGCCGGCTCCCCGACGCCGACCTCACCGCCATCCGCGAGGCCGCCGCCCGCCGGCACGTCCCGGTGCTCGGCATCACCGGCACCGGCGGCTCCGGCAAGTCCAGCCTCACCGACGAGCTCGTCCGCCGGTTCCGGGTCGACCAGCAGGACAAGCTGCGGATCGCGGTCGTCGCCGTCGACCCGACCCGTCGCAAGGGCGGCGGCGCGCTGCTCGGCGACCGGATCCGGATGAACTCGCTGTCGCTGGGCCGGACGTCCGACGACGACCGCGCCTACTTCCGCTCGCTGGCCACCCGCGGCGCGCACGAGCTGCCCGACCACCTCGACGACGTCCTCGCCGTGCTCAAGGCCGGCGGCTTCGACCTGGTCGTCGTCGAGACCCCCGGCATCGGCCAGGGCGACGCCGCGATCATCCCGTTCGCGGACACCAGCCTCTACGTCATGACGCCGGAGTACGGCGCCGCGTCGCAGCTGGAGAAGATCGACATGCTCGACTTCGCCGACGTCGTCGCCATCAACAAGTTCGAACGCCGCGGCGCGGAGGACGCGTTGCGCGACGTCGGCCGGCAGCTGGTCCGCAACCGCGAGGCGTTCGGCAAGCAGCCGGACGACATGCCGGTCTTCGGCACCAGCGCCGCGACGTTCAACGACGACGGCGTGACC
>NZ_JAEMSS010000087.1 GCF_016462705.1 Nocardioides sp.
CAATTTGACAAGCGCGCGGCCGATCCGTACTAACCGCCCCGGGCCCAGGTGGCGTAGTTGGGCACGGCGCCCGGGAGCTCGGCGACGGTCCGCCAGCGCCCGGTGCGGGTGTTGAGCGTCCGCACCGTGGACGTCGACGTGTCGAGCACCACGAGCTCGCCGGACCTGGTCTGGGTGGCGACCTGGACGCCGTGCTCGGCGCCGGCCCGCTGGCCGGGCACCTCCCAGGACCGGAGCAGCGTGCCCTTCCTGCTCCACTCGAGGACCCGCGACGGCGTGCCGGCCTCGACGGCGGCGTACGTGCCGGCGTAGACGCGCCCGTTGGTGTGCACGTGGACGTACGCCGGGTAGCCCGGCGCCGGGACCGTCGCGAAGACCGTCGTCTCGAACCTCTCGGCGGCCCGGGCGGGGGCGACGGGCGCGACCAGGACGCAGGTGAGCAGGACCAGCAGCAGGCGCTTCACAGGCGGTCCAGGACCTCGAGGGCGGCACGCTCTCCGGAGCGGACCGCACCGTCCATGTAGCCGGACCAGTAGGTCGAGGTCTCCGTGCCCGCCCAGTGCACCCGGCCGTGCGGGGTGCGGATGGCCGGGCCGAACTCGACCAACGACCCCGGCGCGTGGATGGCCGTGGGGCCGCCCCCGGTCCAGCGCTCCTTGGTCCAGTCGTGCTCGACGTAGTCGATGGGGCTGAGCGCCTGGGGGCCGAACATCGCGGCGAAGCCCTCGAGCACGGCCTGGCGGCGCTGGGACTGGGGGAGGACGCCGTACGTCCGCCACGTCGAGCCGCCGACGAACGCCAGCAGGACGCCCGGGCCGCCGTCGGCCGGGGTGTTGTCGAACACCGCGCGGGCGGCACCGGAGTCGTTGATGCCGAACCCGTTGAGGCCGGCCGCCCGCCAGAACGGCGTGGCGTACACCGCGTCGCACTTCATCAGCTGGCCCATGTCGAGGGCCCGCATCAGCTGCTCGCGGCGGACCGGCAGCCGCGGGAACCAGTCGATGTCGAGCACCATCGGCGGCGGCGCGGCCACGATGACCCGCTTGGCCCGGACCACGCCGCGACCGGTGTGCACCCGGACCTGGCCGTCGCGTTGGTCGATCCGCTCGACCGGCGCCTTGAGGGCCACGATGTCGCCGAGCTTCTTGGCCAGCCGCAGTGGGATCAGCTGCGAGCCACCCACGAACCGGCTCTCCTGGGCGCCGCCCGCCGTGTCGGAGTTGCGGGAGAACGTGCCGACGTTCTGCTCGTCCCCGGAGCAGGCGACGTACCACAGGGCGAAGAGGAACGAGATCTCGTTGGGGTCCGCGCCGAAGCCGGGCTGGCTCCAGCACCGGATCAGGTTCTCCACGCCGTCGGCGTTGAGCGAGCTGGAGCGGATCCACTCCCCGAGGGTGATCGCGTCCCACTCGCGGGCCCGGGGGTGCGCCCACGGCGCGTCGACCGCGATCTCGGCGGCGTACGCGTCGATCCGGGCGAGCAGGATCGCCGCGTCGGGGAGGATCGTCGGGTCGGGCGGGACGGTGCCGGAGTACTCCATCCGGCCCGTGGTGGAGGAGACGTAGACGCTGTTGCCGGTGTTGTACTCGAGGAACGTCGGCACCCCGAGCTGCTTGGCGAGCCGGGCGATGTGGGTCTGGGTGGGGCCGATGAAGGCGCCGCCGGACTCGATGACGTCGCCCTGCCGGTTGAGCGTGTGGTTGAGCACCCGGCCGCCGACCCGCTTGCGGGCCTCCACGACCAGCACGTCGTGACCTCGGCGGGCGACCTTGCGGGCCGCGACCAGGCCCGCGATCCCCGCGCCGACGACCACGACGTCGACCTTCGTGGGCAGTGCGCCCTGGCGGGTGCCGGCCAGCACGGAGGCCTCCGTGTCGGCGGTCAGGACTCCGGTGCCGAGGGCGGCCCCGGCGGCGCCCGACAGCAGACCTCGGCGGGACAGGGCGGTGGTGATCACGTCGGCTCCTACACTGCGCTCGTGCTGAGTGGTGCGGGGACTACCTCGGGGACTGCCTGGGGAACTAGCTGGGTCAACGGGTCGGGCCGCGACCCGTCACGGGCTGGAGCGGCTTTGTGACCGTTCTCCTACGCGAGCAGGTCGCCGAGGCGGCCCGGCGGCTGGCGCACGAGGGTCTGCTAGTGGGCACCGCCGGCAACGTGTCGGCCCGGTCCGGTGACCGCGTCGGGATCACCGCCTCCGGCGTCGTGCTCGCGGGCTGCCGTCCCGACGACGTCACGGTGGTGACGCCGACCGGCGAGGTCGTCGAGGGCGAGCTCGCGCCGAGCTCGGAGCTGTCCCTGCACCTCGGGGTCTACGCCGACACCGAAGCGGCCGCTCTCGTGCACACGCACGCCCCCTACTCCACGGCGGTGGCGTGCGTGCTCGAGGAGCTGCCGGTGATCCACTACCAGCAGCTGCTCCTCGGCGGTGCCGTGCGCGTGGCCCCGTACGCCACCTTCGGCACGCCGGAGCTGGCCACCACGGTCCGCGAGGCGCTCGCCGGCCGGCAGGCCGCGCTGATGGCCAGCCACGGGTCGGTCGCGGTCGGTGCGTCGCTGTCGGCGGCCACGGACAACGCCCTGCTGCTGGAGTGGCTCGCCGCGCTCTACCACCGGGCGTCGGCCCTCGGCACCCCCAAGGTCCTCACGCAGGACGAGCAGGACGACGTGGTCCGCCAGGCCATGTCCCGTAACTATGGAACGCCTCAGGAGTTTGATCCCCAGTGAAGATCGCGACCGTCGGGGTGCACGTCCTCGACACCCACGTCATCGGCATCGAGTCGATCCCTGCCGGGTCGGACGGCCAGCTCGTCGAGACGATCCGGATGTCCCCGGCCGGCACCGCCGGAGGGACCGCGGTGGTCCTGTCCCGGCTCGGTGCCGAGGTGGCGTCGTACGGCGCGGTGGGTGCCGACCCGATCGCGACCACGCTGCTGGCCCTGCTCGAGGGCGAGGGCGTCGACGTCTCCGGGCTGGTGACCAAGCCGGACCAGCAGACGTCCTCGTCGGTCATCCCGGTCCGGCCGAACGGCGACCGTCCGGCATGGCACTGCATCGGCGCCAACGGCGCGTTCACCCTCGACGACCTCGACCTGTCTCTGCTCGACGGCTGCACGCACGTGCACCTCGGCGGGCCGGAGTTCCTCGGCGGCGAGGCGGCCGGCAAGCTGCTCGCGCACGCCCGGTCGATCGGCGCCACCACGTCACTCGACATCCTCGCGCCCGGCGACCCGGACATGCTGGCCTGGATCGCCGACGCCCTGCCGCAGACCGACTACCTGCTGCCCAACGACGAGCAGGTGCTGGGGTTCACCGGCGCCGCGTCCCTGGAGGACGGCTGCCGGGCGCTGGTCGAGGCCGGCGCCGGCTGCGTCGCAGCCACCGCCGGCTCGCGGGGTGCGGTCGTCGTGGCCCGGGGGAACGGGGACGTCGTCGAGACGCTCGAGGTGCCGGCGTACGAGATCGAGGTCGTCGACACCACCGGCTGCGGCGACGCGTTCTCGGCCGGCTTCCTGCGCGGGCTGTCGCTCGGTGGTGGCCTCAGGTCGGCCGCCGACCTCGGCTGCGCCACCGCCGCCCAGGTCGCCCAGGGCCTCGGCACCGATGCCGGCTCCTACACCCTGGCGTCGGTCCAGCAGTTCATGACGACGACCCCGACGCGGGGATAGCCCGCGCCGGGGATGTCGGTCAGCTGGAGGCGAGCGCGACGACGCTGATCCTGATGTCCGCCCAGTCGATGTCGCCGTCCTCCTCGAAACACTGCATCGTGACGTCGATGGTCGAGTTTCCGGAGAGGGCATTGGTCAAGCCGGTGAGCGTGAAGACGTCGCGGGCCTCGTTCTCCTTCAGGGTGAAGTCCTGGGCCTGGCCAACGGTGGCGCCATTGGCGCGAAGCACGCACTCGCCCTCGACCTCGTCGGTCTCGTCGACCTCGAAACCGGCACCAGTCCCGTCGTCCAGGTCGACCGCAACCGCGGTCCCCGAGGCCAGGATCAGCAGCCGGGACTGGCGCGGGAGGGTGATGGAGACGGCCCCGCACTCGGACCCTTCCGCCAGCCCCTGGTCGTCGGTGCAGTTCGTGGCAGCGCCGATTCGACCCATGCCGGCGAAGTCGGTCGCGTCGAAGCCCTCGAGCGCGCCGGCATTGACATTGACCAGGGTCGACTCGGTGATGTCGGTGCCCGTCAGCGAGTTGTCGGTGACCTCGGCGGAGCCGATGGCGTTGCCGGCGATGGTCGGGTTGGGGTAGCTGCCGGTCAGGTCGCCGCCGGCGGCACCGGTGGACGGGCCCGGCGGGCCCTGGATGCCTTGGATCCCCTGCTGTCCCTGGGGCCCTTGCGGCCCGGGGGGGCCCGCAGGACCGGCGAGGCCGGTCGACCCCGCCGGCAGCTGGCCGGGAGCGAAGTCTGCGGCCAGGAGGGAGCTGTCCTTGACGTCGGCCGAGCTGACCTGGCCGTCGGCGATCTTGCTTGACTTCACGGAGTTGTTCTTGAGCTGCTTGGTGCCGACGCTGTTCTTGGGCAGCGCGGTGACCGCGTAGGAGGTACCGCCGATCGCGATGAAGAGGGCCAGCAGGGCGATGGCGTTGTGGCGGACGAAGGCCGAAAGTGACGACTTCATGGGCGGTCCTGACGGATGTGCCCCGAGGCGAGTCGATGGGATCCGAAGAAACTAGGGGCGGCTGGTCCCGCTGTCTACGGCCTGTCCGCGCCTCGGCTGTGCCCCTGGGACGTCATCTCGGCCCGGGGGGTGCGCCGGCCTCGTCAACCGGTCCAGGAACGCCACCAACAGGGCCTCGCGCATGGCGGGGGAGGCCAGGTCGAGCATGGCGTTGACCTCGGCCATCCGGCTGGGCAGGGCGAGCCCGCCACCGTCGCTGTCGCCGACGAGCCCGGACGCCGCGAGCAGGCCGTCGAAGTCGGCGTCGGTCAGCGCGGCCGGGTCCAGGGACTCGATGTACGACGCGATGCCGGGGTCGACGGTGACGGGTCCGGTCCGCTGTGCGGCCGCCACCGACTCGGTCAGGGCGGTGAGGAAGCCGTCGACGTGGGCCAGCGTCCCGGCGCTGACCGACAGGTGGATCGACGGCCGCTGCCCGGCGTAGGACATCTGTGGCTGGACGTACCAGCCGCGTTCGCGCATCTCGTCGCAGATCGTGAAGGCGTCGCAGCTGCCGTCGGGCTCGAACGCGACGAGTGAGGAGTCCGGCCGGGTCACCAGGGACAGGGCGGGCGCCGCCTCGATGCCGGCCACGATCGCGTCGACCGCCTCGAACAGCCGCCGGCTGAGCGCCAGGTAGCCGTCGTCGCCGAGCGTCTCCACGACCGCCCAGGCGCCGGCCAGCGGCCCGCCCGACTTCGTCGACTGCATCGTGGAGTTGAGCATCGTGTAACCCGGCCAGTCCGCGGAGGCGAAGAACTGTGGCTTGCGCAGCTCGGGGGTCCGGTGCAACAGCAGCGAGGTGCCCTTGGGTGCGTAGCCGTACTTGTGCAGGTCGACCGACACCGACGTGACGCCGTCGACCGCGAAGGACCACGGCGGCACGTCGCGGCCGAGCCGGGCGGCGTACGGCAGGACCCAGCCGCCGATGCAGGCGTCCACGTGGCAGCGGATGCCGCGGGCCTGCGCGAGCGCGGCGATCTCCGGGACCGGGTCGACGACGCCGTGGGCGTACGACGGCGCGCTGGCGACCAGCAGGACGACCCGGTCGCCGAGGTCGCGCACCGCGGCCGCGGTCGCGTCGACGTCGGCCCGGAAGTCCGGCCCGACCGGGACCACCCGCTTCTCGACGCCGAAGTAGTGGGCGGCCTTGTCGAAGGCGGCGTGCCGGGTCGACGGCACCACCATCGCGGGGCGCTCGACGTCGGGGCGGCCGTCGCGAGCGGTCTGCACGGCCAGCAGGACCGACTCGGTGCCGCCCGAGGTGACCGTCCCGACGCCGGTGTCCGGGGCGTCGAGGAGCCGGAGCCCGAAGCCGACCAGGTCGTTCTCCATCCGCAGGAGGCTGGGGAAGGCGGTCGGGTCCAGCCCGTTGGTGGCGGCCGCGGCCGCGACCGCCTCGCGGGCGATCCGGTCGATGTCGGGCAGCCCGGAGTCGTAGACGTAGGCGAGCGTCCGGCCGCCGTGGACCGGGAGGTCGTCGGCCTGCAGGGCACGCAGCCGGGCCAGGGCGTCGGTCACGTGCCTACCTCCGAGGTCTCGACGTCGGACGACGTCAGCGAGTAGCGGACCAGCCAGACCAGGCTCAGCAGGACCAGCGCCGCCGGCAGCACCGAGAACCCGAGGGTGATCGCGGTGAGGGCGCTGTCCGGCTGGGCCACGTCGCCGTCCGTGCTCGACCTGTACCCACCGATCGCGAGGACCACCGCGAACAGTCCCGGCCCGAGCGCCAGGCCCAGCGTCTCGCCGGCGGTCCACACCCCGGTGTAGACGCCCACCCTCCCGGAGCCGGTGCGGCGCGCGTCGACGGCGGCCGCGTCCGGCAGCATCGCCATCGGGAACACCTGCGCGCCGGCGTACCCGACACCCACCAGCGCGACCGCCAGGAAGACCACGATGCTCGGGGCGGTCCGCGCCGAGGCGACCAGGAGCGCGCCGACCGCGAGGAAGCCCGACGACACCAGGTAGCCGCGTTTCTTGCCGACCCGGGCGCCGTACGCCGACCAGGCGGGCGTGAGCAGGAGGGCCGGGGCCACGAAGCAGACGAACAGGATCGTGGACGCCCCCTTCTTGCCGAGCACGTCGGTGGCCAGGTAGTCGACGCCGGCCAGCATGCACCCGGTCGCGAGCGCCTGGACGACGAACGTCGTGAGCAGCAGCCGGAAGTCCCGGGCGCCGGCGACGATCCGCAGCTGGTCGCGCAGCGAGCCCACGCCCGGCTGCACCGAGCCCACCGGCGCGTGCCGGGTGCCGCGGTAGGCGCTGACGACGCCGATCGCGATGATCGTGGCCATCACCACGCCCATCACCCGGTAGCCGTCCCGGCCGCCCACGCCGTCGCGGATCAGGGGCGCGGTCGCGCCGGCGAGCATGATCGTGAAGGCCAGGATCGCCACCCGCCAGGTCATCAGCCGGGTGCGCTCGTCGTACGACGCCGTCATCTCCGCCGGCATCGAGACGTAGGGGACCTGGAAGAACGCGTACGCCGTCGCGCAGGCCAGGAAGAAGACCAGCACCCAGGCCGCCTCGAGGACCTTCGACCCCATGTCCGGCGCCGCGAAGATGAGCGCGAACGACGCCGCGAGCAGCAGGCCGGCGCGCAGCAGCCAGGGGCGCCGAGGTCCGCGCGGGTCGTCGGTGCGGTCGCTGATCCGGCCGGCGATCGGGTTGAGGACCACGTCCCACGCCTTCGGCAGGAACACGATGAACCCGGCCGCCAGCGCGGCGATCCCGAGGCTGTCGGTCAGGTAGGGCAGCAGCATCAGCCCCGGCACGGTGCCGAACGCGCCGGTCGCGACCGAGCCCGACCCGTAGCCGAAGCGAACGGAACGGGGGAGCGCGGTCACCGCCGCAGGCTAGCGGGCGAGGCTGCGCGAACCGGCCGAGCCGTACCGGCGGGTCGGGTTCACCCCGATCGTGGGCTCCGCCGCCTTCCTGACGGGCGCCTTCGTGGCGGCGGTCTTCTTGGCCGGTGCCTTCTTCGCGGTGGTCTTCTTGGCCGGTGCTTCCTTGGCCGGTGCCTTCTTCGCGGTGGTCTTCCTGGCCGGTGCCTTCTTGGCCGTCGCCTTCTTGGCAGGTGCCTTCTTCGTGGCCTTCTTGCGAGGCTTGGTAGCGGTCTCGGCGGCCGGCTGCTCCGCGCCCGACCAGCGCGAGATCCACTCGTCCATGACCCGCCAGGTCGTGGACCGGGCGGCCCGGCCGGTCAGCATCCCGAGGTGGCCACCGGGCACGATCTCGAACCGCACCTCGGGCGAGCCGGTCAGCAGCGGCACGACCGCCTTCACCGCCGCGACCGGGGCGATGCCGTCGGTCGAGCCCGCGAAGACCAGCACCGGGACCCGGATGTCCGCGATCCGGATCGACCGGTCGCCGAGCTCCAGCTCGCCGGTGCGCATGGCGTTGCCCTTGACGAAGCGGTGGTAGAGCTGGCCGAAGGTCCGGCCGGGGTAGGCGATCATGTTGTCGGTGAACCGGTCCACCGCCTCGACCTGGGCGAGGAAGTCGGCGTCGTCCAGGTTGGCCGCCAGCGCGACCGGCTTGGTGACCAGCTTCTGGAACGACGACAGCTGGAACGCCCACTTGACCAGCGGCTTCGGGGCGCCGCCCATCACCCGGTAGGCGCGCGTGATCGCACCGCGACCGTCGGTGAGGTTGAACAGCGGACGCAGCGGGGCGACGAGCGGCACCAGGCTCACGTCGAGCGGCGAGCCGACGACGGTGAGGGAGGCGATCGGCAGGTCGGGGCGGTCGGCCGCGGTGAGCATGCTGAAGATCCCGCCGAGGCTCCAGCCGATGACGTGCACGGGCCGCCCGCCGGCGTGGGCGGACACCGCCGCGACCGCCTCGGGGAGGACCTCGTCGACCCAGTGCTCCATGCCGAGCCCGCGGTTGCGGAACGACACCTCGCCGTACTCCACGAGGTAGGTCGGGCGGCCCTCGGTCACGAAGTGCTCGGCCAGGGAGCACCCCCGCCGCAGGTCGTAGCAGATCGCGGGTGCGGCGAGGGGCGTCACCATGAGGACGGGGTCGCCGTGCTCGCGGGCGCCCGCCTTCGGGCGGTAGTGGTAGACCTCGCGCAGCTCGCCCTCGTCGATCAGGGTGCGCGGCATCGGGCGCAGGTCCGCGAGCCCGCCGTAGAGCACCTTGTGCGCCACGTTGCCCGCCGCGGCGACGACCTGGTCGGGTTTGGGGATCAGGTCCATGGGCGGAGCCTATGCGGGGCGCCTCGACACTGACACCCGTCCCGCGGTTACCTACGTCGCATGAGGCTCTCGCGCGTCGCGGCGCTGGGCGCGGCCGCGCTCGGGGCCGTCGCCACCCACGACGTCATCCAGCGCAAGCACGCGATCCTGCGCAACTACCCGGTCATCGGCCACCTGCGCTTCCAGCTGGAGCGGTTCGGTCCCGAGCTGCGGCAGTACATCGTGACCTCGAACGACGAGGAGCGTCCGTTCAGCCGCGACCAGCGGCGCTGGGTCTACTCGTCGGCCAAGCTGGAGAACTCCTACTTCGGTTTCGGCACCGACAACAACGTCGAGAGCGCCGAGGCCTGGCCGGTCATCAAGCACCGGACCTTCACCGGTCCGGGCGCCACGACCGGCCGGCACGGCGGTGAGGGGGTGGCCCTGCCCGCGGGCAAGGTGCTGGGCGGGCCCCGGGGCCGGCGGCACGCGTTCCGGCCGGCGTCCGTCGTCAACATCTCCGGGATGAGCTTCGGGTCGCTGTCGGCGAACGCGGTCGAGGCGCTCAACAAGGGCGCCGCGCTCGCCGGCTGCTGGCACAACACCGGGGAGGGCGCACTGTCGCCGTACCACCGCAACGGCGGCGACCTGGTCTTCCAGATCGGTACGTCGTACTTCGGCTGCCGTGACGAGGACGGCGCCTTCGACCTCGCCCGGCTCGTCGACCTGGTCGCCTCCGCGCCGGTCCGGGCGATCGAGGTCAAGCTGTCCCAGGGCGCGAAGCCCGGGCTCGGCGGCATGCTCCCGGGCGCGAAGGTCAGCCAGGAGATCGCCGACATCCGCGGCATCCCGGCCGGCCGGGACTGTGCCTCGCCGAGCCGGCACCAGGTGTTCCACGACGTCGACTCGATGCTCGACTTCGTCGAGCTGGTCGCGGACGCCACCGGACTGCCGGTGGGGATCAAGGCGGCCGTCGGCAACCTGGAGTTCTGGGACCGGCTGGTGACCGAGATGTCCCGCGGGCCCGTCCGGAGCGGGCGCGGTGTCGACTTCGTCAACGTCGACGGCGGCGAGGGCGGCACCGGCGCGGCGCCCCTGGTCTTCTCCGACGCCGTCGCCTACCCGTTCCGGCTGGGCTTCGCCCACGTCTACCGCCGGTTCGCGGCCGCCGGCCTGACCGACGACGTGTTCTTCATGGGGGCCGGCAAGCTCGGGCTGCCGGAGTCGGCCGCGGTGGCGTTCGCCCTGGGCGCCGACTCGGTCAACGTCGGCCGCGAGGCGATGTTCGCGATCGGCTGCATCCAGGCCCAGCGGTGCCACACCGACCACTGCCCCACCGGCGTGGCCACCCAGAACGCCTGGCTCCAGCGTGGGCTCGACCCCGAGCTGAAGTCCGTGCGGACCGCCAACTACCTGGTCTCGCTGCGCCGGGACCTGCTCAAGGTCTCCGAGGCCGTCGGGGTCGTGCACCCCGGGCTCATCACCGCCGACGACATCGACATCGCCCAGGGCATCGAGTCGTCCCGGACCCTGCGCGAGGTCTACGGCTACGAGCCCGGCTGGGGCGCGCTGGGCCCGCGCCTGCAGGCGGACCTGGTCGACCTGATGTGCCGGGACCTGCCGGTGCCCGAGTCGCCACCGACCGCGGCGCGGGGTGGGGGCGGCAGCTAGGAACGCCGGGCCGGGCGCAGCGTCTTCTCGTGCGAGCTGCCGGCGGTGTCGGCCAGCGCGGACATGAAGCTGTCGGCCCACGCGGTGACGTCGTGCTGGGTGACCTGCTTGCGCATCGCCTTCATCCGGCGGGTCACCTCCTGCTCGTCGGCCTGGTACGCCGCGAGCAGGGCCGCCTTCATGCCGTTGATGTCGTAGGGGTTGACCAGCCACGCCTGGCGCAGCTCGTCCGCGGCGCCGGCGAACTCCGACAGGACGAGCGCGCCGTCGTCGTCGGCCCGGCAGGCGACGTACTCCTTGGCGACCAGGTTCATCCCGTCGCGGTAGGGCGTCACCACCATGACGTCCGCGGTGCGGTAGAACGCCGCCATCTCCTCGCGGGACAGGGAGGTGTGCAGGTAGTGCACCGCGGGACGGCCGATCCGGCCGTGCTCGCCGTTGATCCGGCCGACCAGCCGCTCGATCTCGTCGCGGAGGAGCTGGTACTGCTCGACCTGCTCGCGGGACGGCACGGCGACCTGCACGAAGACCGCGTCCTCCACGTCGAAGTGGCCGTCCTCGATGAGCTCGCTGAACGCGCGCAGCCGCGCGTAGATGCCCTTGGTGTAGTCGAGCCGGTCGCAGCCGAGGAACACCCGGCGCGGGTTGCCCAGCGCGACCCTGATCTCCTCGGCCCGGGTCACCGCCTCGGGGCTGGTGGCCAGGGTCTCGAAGCCCTTGGCGTCGATCGAGATCGGGTACGCCGCCGCGCGGACGGTCCGGCCGTCGGGGAGGTAGACCAGGTCCCGGTGCGTCTTGTGGCCGACCCGCTGCCGCACCAGGCGGACGAAGTTCTGGGCCCCCCCGGGCAACTGGAAGCCGACCAGGTCGGCACCGAGCAGGCCCTCGAGGATCTGCCGTCGCCAGGGGAGCTGCTGGAACAGCTCGGCGGGCGGGAACGGGATGTGCAGGTAGAAGCCGATCCGCAGGTCCGGGCGCAGCTCGCGCAGCATCCGGGGCACCAGCTGCAGCTGGTAGTCGTGGACCCAGACCGTGGCGTTCTCGTTGGCCTGCTCCGCGGCGGCCGCGGCGAACCGCTCGTTGACCTCGACGTAGCTCTCCCACCACTCCCGGTGGAACTCCGGCTTGGCGACCAGGTCGTGGTACAGCGGCCACAACGTGCCGTTGGAGAAGCCCTCGTAGTGCCCCTCGATGTCCTCGGCGGTCATCGTCATCGGGACCAGCGCGAGCCCGTCGTCCTCGAACTCCTCGAGGTCCTGCTCGGTCCCCCCGGGCCAGCCCATCCAGACGCCGTCGTAGCCCCTCAGCACGGGCTCGATGGCGCTGACCAGACCGCCCGGCGACCGCGTCCAGCTGGTCGACCCGTCCCGGTTGGTCACCCGGTCGACGGGCAGCCGGTTGGCGACGATCACCAGGTCGTGGGGCACGCCCCCACCTTAGGAGGCGGGCGCCGCGACCCCTACGGGTGAGGCGACCTCCGCGTGCACCCGGGTGTCGGGCTGGCCCGACACCGAGAGTGGTGCTGGCAGGATCGCGGTCGGGCCCGCGCGGGAGCAGGCTCAAGGACATGACCCAGCTCGCGCACGACACCGCCGACACCGACCGTCCAGAGAACGCCCCTGTGAGCATCGACTTCACCGACCTGCGCCGGACCCTCCGCGAGTCGGCGTACACCCTGACCGCGTTCCCGCTCGGCCTGGCGTCGTTCGTCCTGATGGTCGTCCTGGTCGCGACCGGGCTGGGCACCGCCGTCATCGTCGGCGGGTTCCTGCTGGTCGTCCTCGCGGTCATGGTGGCCCGCGGGTTCGCGCGGCTCGAGCGGTTCCGGCTGCGCACGTGGCTCGGGCGGGACGTCGCGACCCCGGCGTACCGGTGCCCGCCTCGCGACGCCGGGTTCGTCCGTCGGTCGGTGACGCCGCTGCGCGACCCCCAGTCCTGGCTCGACGTGGTGTGGGGCGTCATCTCGTTCGTGACCGGCACCTTCGTCTTCGTCGTCACCCTGGTCTGGTGGGCGGCGGTCGCCAACGGGCTGACCTACTGGTTCTGGGAGCGCTACCTGCCGGACGACGGCCGGGACGAGTCGCTCGCCGAGCTCATCGGCTTCGGCGACACCCGGTTCGCCGACGTCGCGCTGCAGACGATGATCGGGCTCATCGCCCTGCTGACCCTGCCGTTCGTGGTCCGGGGGATGGCGCTGCTGCACGGCGGGCTGGCCGAGGCCGTGCTGTGCGGGCGGGCCGAGCTCCAGCAGGAGGTGGCCCGCGTGGAAGGTGGACGCGACGCGGCCCGCGGCGCCGAGGCCGCCTCGCTGCGCCGCCTCGAGCGCGACATCCACGACGGGCCGCAGCAGCGCCTGGTGCGGCTCTCGATGGACCTCGGCCGGGCCCGCAAGCAGCTCGACCAGGACCCCGCGAAGGTCGCCGAGACGCTGGACGCGGCGCTGGTCCAGGCCCGGGAGACCGTCGACGAGCTGCGCTCCCTCTCCCGGGGCATCGCCCCGCCGCTGCTGGTCGACCGGGGGCTGCGGGCCGCGCTGGGCGAGCTGATGGTGCGCTCGGACCTCCCCGTCGAGTCGGTGGTCCGGGTGCCCGAGGACCTGCCCCCGCACGTCGAGACGACGGTCTACTTCGTGGTCGCCGAGGCCCTCACGAACGTCGCCAAGCACAGCGGCGCCGAGCGGGTGTCGGTGCAGGTCGTGGCGTCGCCCGGCGCCGTGACGGTCCGGGTCGAGGACGACGGCCGCGGCGGCGCGCACCTGGGCAAGGGCTCGGGCCTCGCCGGGCTGGCCCAGCGGGTCGCCGGCGTCGACGGCACGTTCGAGGTGACCTCGCCCGACGGCGGGCCGACCGTCCTGGCTGCCACCATCCCTGTGTGATGTCGACGTGAGGCTGGTGGTCGCCGACGACTCGGTCCTGCTCCGCGAGGGTCTCCAGCTGCTCCTCGCCGAGGCCGGGCACGAGGTCGTCGCCGCGGTCGGGGACGGGCCGGCCTACGTCGCCGCTGTCCTCGACCTGCGACCCGACGCCAGCATCGTCGACGTCCGGATGCCGCCGAGCCACACCGACGAGGGCCTGCGTGCGGCGGTCGAGGTGCGCCGGACCTGGCCGGAGGCGCGGATCATGGTGCTGTCGCAGTACGTCGAGGTGTCCTACGCCGACGACCTGCTCGCGTCGGGCGAGGGCGGGACCGGCTACCTGCTGAAGGACCGGGTCAGCGACGTCGACGACTTCCTGCGCTCGCTCGACTCGGTCGCCGAGGGTGGGACGGTCCTCGACCCCCTGGTCGTCCAGCAGCTCATGGGACGCCGCCGCGACCCGCTGGCCGGGCTGACCCCGCGCGAGCTCGAGGTCCTGGCGCTGATGGCCGAGGGCCGGTCGAACGCCTCGATCGCCGAGGCGCTGGCGGTCACCCTGGGCGGGGTCGAGAAGCACACCCAGCGGATCTTCGCCAAGCTCGGCCTGCTGCCCGACGACGCCCAGCACCGGCGGGTGCAAGCGGTGATCAGGTACCTCCGGGTGTAGGGGCTCTCGCTGGGGCCAGGGGCCGACGGTTCATCAAGGGATGTCGGCGGACCTGCACTTCCCAGGGCGAGCTGACTGCGGGAGGTGCGGCTTCACCGACATCCCTTGGTGAACCAGCAGGTCAGCCGCCGTCGGTCGGGAACTCCACGCCCACCTGCCGGCGTACGTCGTCCATCTGGCGCAGGATCGTCAGGGTCTGCGCGTGCGGCACCAGCGGGCTCTCCCGCAGCCCCGCGTCGAGGCAGCGGCCGACCTCGGCGATCTCGTGGCTGAAGCCGTGGCCGATGACCGGGGTGGCGCCGGTGATGAGCTCCGGGTCGGCCCCGGTGGTGCCGTCGCCGCTGCCGGCGGCGTAGGAGGTCCAGGCCGCGGCGGCGGGGTGGTGGAAGTCCTCGAGGGTCAGCCGGCCGGTGTCGGTGGCGATCTCGGCGCGGCGGGACGACCACGAGGTCAGCGACGCGGTCATCGTCGCCAGGGCACCACCGGGGTAGCGGCCGCTGATGGCGACGTCGAGGTCGATGCCGTCGTCGGAGAGGCCCGCGGTCGCCACCAGCTCCTCGGCCTCGCCGAGCATCAGGTGCGCGAGCGTGAGCGGGTAGATCCCCATGTCGAGCAGCGCGCTCGCCCCGAGCTCCGGCTGCCGCATCCGCGGTGAGGCCTCCGGCGGGACGACGAAGCCGAGCTCGGCGTGCAGCTGGCGCGGCGTACCCAGGTCGCCGTCCCTGATCCGGTCCCGCACCGCCAGGATGACCGGGTGGCAGGCGGTCCACATGGCCTCCATGAGGAACCGGTCGTGCTCGGTGGCGAGCGCGATCATCTCCTCCGCCTCGGCGGCCGACAGGGTCAGCGGCTTCTCGCAGAGGACGTGCTTGCCGGCCTCGAACGCGAGCCGTGCGTGCTCGAGGTGCAGGGCGTGCGGCGAGGCGATGTAGACGACGTCGACGTCCGGGTCGCCGACCAGCTCCTCGTAGGAGCCGTACGACGCCGCGACGCCGAACTCCTCGGCGAACCCGCGGGCCCGCTCCGCCGAGCGCGAGCCCACCGCGACCAGCTCGGCGCCCGGGACCAGGGCGAGGTCGGAGGCGAAGGTGCGGGCGATGCGGCCGGGGCCGAGAATGGCCCATCTGGTCGTGGTCATGCCCGGGAGTCTCGCCGGTGGTGAGGCCGGGGGTCCACCGCGGCGACGCCTCCGTGTGTCGAATGACATCGATGTGATTCCTCGCCTACAGTGGCACCATGGACGCCGCGAACGTGGGCAGCGCTGCTGCTTCGGAGCCGCAGTTCCACGCTGCCCTCAGTGACCGCGACCGCGACATCCTCGAGTTCGAGCGGCACTGGTGGAAGTACGCCGGCGCCAAGGAGACCGCGGTGCGCGAGAAGTTCGACATGTCGTCGACGCGCTACTACCAGGTGCTCAACGCCCTGATCGACCGGCCCGAGGCGCTCGAGGCGGACCCGCTCCTCGTCCGCCGGCTCAGGAGGCTGCGCGCGGCGCGGCAGCGGCAGCGCTCGGCGCGTCGTCTCGGCTTCGAGCTCTGACGATGCCCGTCTCCACGGCCGCCCGGGCCCGCGACGAGCGTGGGCTGGTCCTGCCCTCGCCCGTGGTGATGCTGAGCATCGTGGCCGTCCTCATGGCCGCGGTGGCCTTCGTCGCCACCCGCAACGCGCCCGCGACCGAGCGGGAGATCGCTCCCGCCGCCCAGCAGCCGACGGCCGCCCCCACGCCGACGGCCGAGCCGACCAAGAAGCCGCCCGCGAAGCCGCAGGTCGACCGCTCCAAGGTGCCGGTGGAGGTCTACAACAACTCCGGGATCACCGGGCTCGCCGGCCGGGTCGCCACCCGGACCAGCAAGATCGGCTGGCAGGTCGTCGGCTCCGACAACTGGTACGGCACGGTCGACGCGACGACCGTCTACTACCCCAAGCGGCTCAAGGCGGCGGCCAAGCAGCTCGCGCTCGACCTCGGCATCCGGCGTACCGCCCCCGCCGTCGAGCCGATGCGTCTCGACCGGCTCACCCTGATCCTCACGGGGCCTCTCGACTGACCCTGCTCCCGCCTCTGCTTGGGTGGACTCATGGAGTTCGGCTCGGTCGAGGGCGAGCAGAAGTACGCCGCCCTGGTGCGGGCGTCCGCGGACGCCGTCGTGGGGCTCGACTTCGACGGCACCCTCGCGCCGATCGTGGACGACCCCGAGCTGGCCCACATCCACGAGGACGCCGCGGAGGTCCTGGTCGGGCTCGCCCTCCAGGTCCGCGCCGTCGCCGTGATCACCGGGCGCCCCGCCCGCCAGGCCCTCGACCTGGGCGGGCTCGAGGCGGTCGGCAACGCGATCGGTGACGCCGGCAAGGAGCTGTTCGTCTTCGGGCAGTACGGCAACGAGCGGTGGAGCTCCACGAACCGCCGGGTCATCTCGCCGCGACCGCCCACCGGCCTGGCGACGTTCCTGCGCGACCTGCCCCGGTTCCTGCGGCGCGCCGGCGCCGAGGACGCCCACGTCGAGGAGAAGGGCCTCGCGGTCGCCATCCACACCCGCCGGATGCGCGACCCGGAGCGTGCGACCGAGGTCCTGCTCCCGCTGCTGCGGGACCTGGCCGGCAGCCACGACCTGGTCGTCGAGCCGGGCCGCAACGTGGTCGAGGTGCGCTCGGCCGGCATGCACAAGGGGCTGGCGGTCGAGAAGATCGCGAGCGAGGTCGAGGCGGGCGCGTTCTGCTTCATCGGGGACGACCTCGGTGACGTCGAGGCCTTCGACGCGGTGACCGCGATGTCCAAGAACGGGATGCCCACCCTGCTGGTCTGCTCGGCGTCCGACGAGCAGGCGGCCCTGGTCCCGCTCTCCGACCTCGTCGTCCACGGCCCCGACGGCGTCATGGCCTTCCTGCGCCAGCTGACCGCGGACGCGGCGGCGCTGCGGGCCTAGGGGCGGGCGGAGTCACCGGAGATCCGGGGACTCTGTCGCTTCTGCACCGAGATCTGGGTGCAGAAGCGTCAAGGTCGGTACATATC
>NZ_JAEMSS010000265.1 GCF_016462705.1 Nocardioides sp.
GTCCAGAACTACTTCGGCGTGCGGTGCGACCCGTCGCTCCCCTACGACCCCGACTTCACCCCGCCCGAGAAGCCGGACCCCAAGCGGCAGCTCCCGGTCAGCCGTCCCAACTTCGTCGAGCTGTGCGAGCGGCTGGTCGAGGAGGACGAGCAGGTCTTCGAGCAGCTGTGGCGCCAGCTCGGCCTCTCGGTCGACTGGTCGATGACCTACACGACCATCGGCCCGGACGCGACGCGGGCCAGCCAGCGCGCGTTCCTGCGCAACTTCGCCCGCGGCGAGGCCTACCTCCAGGAGGCGCCGACCCTCTGGGACGTCACCTTCCAGACCGCGGTCGCCCAGGCCGAGCTCGAGGCCCGGGACTACGCCGGGGCCTACCACCGGGTCGCCTACCACCGTGCCGACGGCAGCCCCGTCCACATCGAGACGACCCGCCCCGAGCTGATCGCCAGCGTGGTCGCGCTCATCGCGCACCCTGACGACGAGCGCTACGCCGACCTGTTCGGGACCACGGTCACCTCACCGGTCTTCGGCGTCGAGGTCCCGGTCGTGGCGCACCCGCTCGCCGAGATGGACAAGGGCGCGGGCATCGCCATGTGCTGCACCTTCGGCGACCTCACCGACGTCACCTGGTGGCGCGAGCTCGACCTGCCGGTCCGCACCGTGATCGGCCGTGACGGCCGGTTCACCCGGGAGACGCCCGAGTGGCTCTCCGGGGAGCGTGCCGCGGCGGCGTACGAGCGGCTGGCGGGCAAGACCGTCTTCTCGGCCCGCGAGGAGATGGTCGCGATGCTGCGCGAGACCGGCGACCTCGAGGGCGACCCGCAGCCCACGCAGCGGATGGCCAACTTCTACGAGAAGGGCGACAAGCCCCTCGAGATCGTCTCCACGCGGCAGTGGTACATCCGCAACGGCGGCCGCGACGCAGCTCTGCGCGCAGAGATGCTCGAGCGCGGTGCCGAGATCGAGTGGCTCCCGCCGTTCATGAAGCACCGCTTCGACAACTGGGTCGGCGGCCTCAACGGCGACTGGCTGATCTCCCGCCAGCGGTTCTTCGGCATCCCGTTCCCGGTCTGGTACCCCCTCGACGACGCCGGTGAGCCCGACTACGCGCACCCGCTGACCGCGACCGAGGCCGAGCTGCCCGTCGACCCGTCGACCCAGGCGCCGCGCGGCTACGAGGAGTCGCAGCGCGGCCGGCCCGGCGGGTTCATCGGCGACCCGGACGTCATGGACACGTGGGCCACCTCGTCGCTCACCCCGCACATCGCGGGCGGGTGGGAGACCGACAACGACCTGTTCGAGCGGGTCTTCCCGATGGACCTCTGCACGCACGCGCACGACATCATCCGCACCTGGCTCTTCTCGCGGGTCGTCCGGTCCCACTTCGAGAACCACGTGTCGCCGTGGACGCACGCGATGATCTCCGGCTTCATCGTCGACCCGGACCGCAAGAAGATGTCGAAGTCCAAGGGCAACGTCGTCGTCCCCACCGAGATCCTCGAGAAGTACGGCGCCGACGCGGTGCGCTGGCGGGCCGCGATCGCCCGGCCGGGCCTCGACTCGCCGTTCGACGAGTCGCAGATGAAGGTCGGCCGCCGGCTGGCGATGAAGGTCCTCAACGCCTCCAAGTTCGTCCTGGGCGGCGTCGAGGCCACGACGCTCAACGCGTTCGAGGTCTCCGAGCCGATCGACTGCGCGCTGTTGGGCCGGCTGGCCGTGGTGATCACCAAGGCCACCGACGCGTTCGAGGCCTACGACTACACGACCGCGCTCGAGGTCAGCGAGAAGTTCTTCTGGGAGTTCTGCGACGACTACCTCGAGCTGGTCAAGGAGCGCGCCTACGACGCCGAGGCCGGGCCCGCAGGCGACTCGGCGCGGGCGACCCTGGCGATCGCGCTCGAGGTGCAGCTGCGCCTGCTGGCGCCGTTCCTGCCCTACGTGACCGAGGAGGTCTGGTCGTGGTGGCGGGAGGGCTCCATCCACCGCGCCCCGTGGCCCACCGTGGTCGACCTCGGCTCGGCCGCCGCTGCCGACCCGGCCATGGTCGACGCGGTGGCCGCCGCCCTGATCGGTATCCGCGGCGCCAAGTCCGAGGCGAAGGTCTCCATGCGCGCCGAGCTGTCCCGGGTCGAGATCACCGGCCCCGAGGCCCTGGTCCGGGCCGCCGAGCTCGCCGCCCCCGACCTGCGCGCCACCGGCAAGGTGACGGGCGACCTGGTGTTCACCGTCGACGAGTCCGCCTCGGCGCTCTCGGTCGCCGCCGAGCTCGCTGACGTGGCCCCAGCGAGCGACTGACGGCTGGCGGCGGAGTCCCCGGATATCCGGTGACTCCGACGCTTCTGCACCGAGATCTTGGTGCAGAAGCGAAGGACTCACCGCAGAAGTCCCGTCGGTAGGCGCCAGCCTCGGTCCACCGTGGCCGACAACCGGTACTTGTCCACAGGTGGCTCCCACGGCCTGACTCACGCGCCCCCATCGCGCAAGTCTGCAGGTCATGAGCACTCAACAGTCCCAAGCCTGGTCGGCCGACGATCCTCGACTCAGCCGGATCTGGCTCCGCAAGGAACTCATCGCCAGCGGCCTCAACGACCGGTCGATCGCGACCATGGTCGCTGCAGGCGAGCTGCACCGAGTGAGGTACGGCAGCTACGTCAACGGCGACGCGTGGCGACGGGCCTCGGAGACGCAACGGCACTCGATCCTGGTCAAGGCGGTCGTCCGACGGGCCAACGCCGACGTCGTGGTGTCACACACCAGCGCCGCCAACGAGTGGGAGGTCGCCCTCTGGGATCGGCCGCACGACGTCGTGCACCTGACGCGCACCGATCAGGCAGCCGGTCGCCGCGAGGCCGGCGTCCTGCAGCACCTGGGTGAGCTCCGTGACGGAGACGTCGTCGTGCGCCATGGGATATCGGTCACGAGCCCGACTCGTACCGCCCTCGACTGCGCGTGTGTGCTCGACGTCGAGCACGCGCTCGTGATCATCTGCGACCTGCTCCATCGGCGACTCACGACCCTTGAGGAGCTCCAGGCGATGGAGAAGCTCATGAGCCAGTGGCCGGGGAGCCTCGGTGTTCGCTTGGTGCTCGGGCTGGCCGATCCCGGATGCGAGTCGGTGGGTGAGCGCAGGTTCCTCTACCTTGCGTGGAAGCAGGGCCTCCCCCGGCCTGAGGCTCAACACGAGGTGACCGACGAGGCCGGTCAGCGCTATCGACTCGACTTCGCCTGGCCCGAGCACAGGGTCTGGCTCGAGTTCGACGGGCGCGTGAAGTACGAGAGGTTCCTCAAGGAGGGCGAGTCGGTGACCGACGCGGTGCTTCGCGAGAAGCGTCGCGAGGAGGAGATCGCGCGGCTGACGGGCTGGCGCTGCATCCGCATCACGTGGGCGGACCTGGAGCACCCGGAGCGAACCGCGGCCAAGATCCGCGCACTGCTGTTCCCGACTCAGCGCGCGGCCTGCTGACGAACTTCTGCACCTAGTCCGACGCTTCTGGACCGAGATCTCGGTGCAGAAGCGTCGGAGTCACCGGATCTCCGGGGACTCCTCCACCAGCCGCGCCGGGCTCCCCGCTACGCCGACTTCTTCTTCGGCTTGTCCTCGCGCAGCACGATCTCCGGAGGTACGTCGTCGAGGACGGTCTCCTTGGTCACGACGACCTTGGCGACGTCGCCGCGCGAGGGGACGTCGTACATCACGTGGAGGAGGACCTCCTCGATGATGGCGCGCAGGCCGCGGGCACCGGTGCCGCGCTCCATGGCGTGGTCGGCGATGGCCGCGATGGCGTCCTCGGTGAACTCGAGCTCGACACCGTCGATCTCGAAGAGCTTCTGGTACTGCTTCACCAGCGCGTTGCGAGGCTCGGTGAGGATCTGGATGAGCGCCGCCTGGTCGAGCTTGGACACCGACGCGATGAGCGGCAGCCGGCCGATGAACTCGGGGATCAGGCCGAACTTCGTGAGGTCCTCGGGGCGCACCTGCTGGAGGAGGTCCTCGGCGTCGCGCTCCTCCTTGCCGCGCACCTCGGCGGTGAAGCCCAGGGTCTTCTTGCCGACCCGCTGCTCGATGATGTGCTCGAGCCCCGCGAAGGCACCGCCCACCACGAACAGGATGTTGGTGGTGTCGATCTGGATGAACTCCTGGTGCGGGTGCTTGCGCCCGCCCTGCGGCGGCACCGAGGCGGTGGTGCCCTCGAGGATCTTGAGCAGGGCCTGCTGCACGCCCTCGCCGGAGACGTCGCGGGTGATCGAGGGGTTCTCCGCCTTGCGGGCCACCTTGTCGATCTCGTCGATGTAGATGATGCCGGTCTCGGCCTTCTTGACGTCGTAGTCGGCGGCCTGGATGAGCTTGAGGAGGATGTTCTCGACGTCCTCGCCGACGTAGCCGGCCTCGGT
>NZ_JAEMSS010000088.1:0-7509 GCF_016462705.1 Nocardioides sp.
CCCCCACCGCCGCCGGCCTACCTGCCCGGCTCGGCCGCTCCCGCGCCGTACGCCACCGGTACCGCTCCCCAGACGCCGCCGCCCTGGACGCCTCAGGCGGGCATGCTGGGCGCGGCCCACAAGCCGGGCGCGATGCCGCTGCGGCCGCTGGGTCTGGGCGACATGTACGACGCGGCGTTCCGGGTGATCCGCTTCAACCCCAAGGCGACCGTGGGCTCCTCGGTGCTCGTGGCCGCGGTGACCATGTCGCTCCCGATCCTGGTCACCGCCATCCTCACGGCCACGGTCGACGTCACCCTCGACGAGACCGGCTCGCCCGACAACGCCTCGCTGCTGGGGTTCGCCGGGTCGTTCGGGTCCCTGGGCGTCGGGCTCGTGCTCTTCGTCTTCGGCAGCCTGCTCGTGACGGGCATGGTGTCCCACGTGGTGGCCGCCGCCGCCGTCGGTCGCCGGCTGAGCCTGGGCGAGGCCTGGGCCGCCACCCGGGGTAAGCGCTGGCGCCTGGTCGGCCTGGCCGGGCTGCTGTGGCTGGGCTTCCTGGCCGCGCTCGCGGTCTACGTGGTGGCCTGGGTCGTGGTCGCCATGAACGCGCCCACGGAGCTGGTCGTGGTCTGGGCACTGGTGACGGTGCCGGCGTACGTCGCCTTCATGGCCTGGTTCTGGATCCGCGTCTACTACCTCCCGGTGCCCGTGCTGATGCTCGAGGACGTCGGGGTCTTCGGGGCCGTGGCCCGGGGGTTCGCCCTCACCCGCCGGCAGTTCTGGCGCACCCTCGGCATCGCGCTGCTGACCGGTCTGGTGGTCGGTGTCGCGAGCAACGTGCTGGCGTTCCCGATCTCGCTGGTGGGCCAGGTCGGGTCGATCGCGGTCGGCGGTCGCTATGCACTGCTGGTCCTGATCATCAGCCAGGCGCTGGCGCAGGTGGTCTCGGCGGCGTTCGCCACGCCGTTCACCTCCGCCGTCACCTCGCTGCAGTACCTCGACCAGCGGATGCGCAAGGAGGCCTACGACGTCGAGCTCATGCGCCAGGCAGGGTTGACCGGGTGAGAGCGCCGCTCGGCACGCACCTCTTCGAGCCTCGCGACCCGCCCCTCACCCCCGGCGCGGAGGAGGCTCGGTCCGACCTGCGCCGCGAGCTCCTGCGGCCGGAGTACAACGAGCAGAACCTCGTGCAGCGCCTGCTGACCTGGCTCGAGCGCCAGCTCGGCAACGGCCTGGACGCCGCCGCGGACGCGCCGCCGCTCTCGACGCTGGCGGCGATGGTGATCCTGGTCGGCCTGGTGGGCCTGCTCGGCTGGCTCGTGTCCCGGGCGCGCCGGACGACCCGCAGCCGTGACGACAGCCGGGCGGTGCTGACCGACGAGGTCATCAGTGCCGACGAGCTCCGCGCCCGGGCCGAGGCCGCCCTCGCCGAGGGCCGGCACGAGGACGCGGTGGTCGACGGGTTCCGTGCGGTGGCGACCCGGCAGGTCGAACGGGGCCGGCTCGCCGACGCCCCGGGGGCGACGGCGCACGAGGTCGCGCTGGCGCTCGGCCGCGAGTTCCCCCACCTGCGGGAGCGGGTCGACCGGAGCGGGAGCCTGTTCGACGCGGTGCTGTACGGCGACCGCTCGGCCACCGCCGCCCAGGCGCGGAGCGTGCTCGACCTCGACGACGAGCTCCTGGCGCGCCGATGACGGACACCGCGGAGCGGGCCGCACCGGCGTCCCCGGCGAGCGCGGCCGCCGGGTCCGGACGACGGCGGGGCTTCCTCAGCCGCCACCGCGCGTCGCTGCTGATCGCCCTGGGCCTGGTCGCGGCCGTGGCCGTGGCCGCGCTGACCGGCGGCGCCGACACGACCACGCCCATGGACCCCGACAACGCCGGGCCGGCCGGCACTAGGGCGGTGGCGCGCGTGCTCGACGACAAGGGCGTCGACGTGGTGGTCGCGCGCAGCGCCGACGAGCTCGAGTCGGTGCCGGTCGGGTCCGACACCAGCGTGGTCGTCGTGCTCCCCGCCAACCTCGGCGAGGTGACGGTCGAGCGGCTTCTCGAGCACACCGACGGCGCCGCGCACCTGATCGTGCTGGGCGCCGACATCGGCTCCGCCGAGGCGCTGGGGGCGCCGGTGACGCCGAGCAACGTCGACCTTGGCGAGGGCCGGGACGCCGGCTGCGTCGACCCGCTCTTCGACGGGCTCACCGTTGAGGTCGACTCGGCGCCGGTCTACGAGGGCGGCGACTGCTTCCCCGGCGACCTCGGCGCCCTGGTGCTGCGACCCCGCGACGGGCTGCTGCTCTTCGGGGCCGAGCAGGCCTTCACCAACGACCAGGTGCTGCGCGCCGACAACGCCGCGGTGGCGCTGCGGCTGCTCGGCCAGGACCGGCGGCTGGTCTGGTACGTGCCGTCCCTGGGGGACCTCTCGGCGGGCGAGAGCGTCAGCATGACGAGCCTGCTGCCCCGGTGGGTCTTCCCCGGCCTGTGGATGGCCGGGCTCGCGGTGGTGGCCGTGGTGGTGTGGCGTGGTCGCCGCCTGGGCCCGCTCGCCGCCGAGCCCCTGCCGGTCGTCGTCCGGGCCGTCGAGACGACGCGCAGCCTGGGGCGGCTGTACCGTCGCGCCGGTGACCGCGCGCACGCCGCCGCCGCCCTGCGCCGGGCGGCCCGGACCAGGTGCGCCGAGCGGCTGCGGCTCGGGTCCCGGTTCGACCCCGCCGGGCTGGTCCGCGAGGTCGCGCGGCGTACCGGGCGCCCCGAGACCGAGGTCGCCCGGCTGCTCGACCCGCCCCCCGGCGACCCGGGTCCCACGACGGACCGCGACCTGATCATCCTGGCGCAGGCGCTGGCCGAGCTCGACAGAGAGGTAAAAGGACCGTGACCCAGAGCGATGCCCAGAGCGATGCCCAGAGCGATGCCCAGACCGGTGCCCAGACGGCGGCACAGACGGCGGCACATCCCGGCGAGGCCGCGCGCGGCGGCTCGCCCGACCCGGCGACCCGGGAGCGGCTCGTCGCCGTGCGGGCCGAGGTCGGCAAGGCGGTCGTGGGCCAGGACGCCGCGGTGTCCGGCCTGCTCGTCGCGCTGCTCTGCGGCGGCCACGTGCTGATGGAGGGCGTGCCCGGCACCGCCAAGACCCTGCTCGTGCGCACCCTCGCCGGGGCGCTCGACGTCGGCACCCGGCGAGTGCAGTTCACGCCGGACCTGATGCCGGGGGACATCACCGGTTCGATGGTCATCGACTCGACGGCCGGCGAGCTGAGCTTCCGGGAGGGACCGGTCTTCACCAACCTCCTGCTCGCGGACGAGATCAACCGGACGCCGCCCAAGACCCAGTCGGCGCTCCTCGAGGCGATGGAGGAGGGCCAGGTGTCCGTCGACGGCGTCACGCACCGGCTGCCGGCGCCGTTCCTCGTCGCCGCGACCCAGAACCCGGTCGAGTACGAGGGCACCTACCCGCTCCCGGAGGCCCAGCTGGACCGCTTCCTGCTCAAGGTGGTGCTGCCGATCCCGGACCGCGCCCAGGAGCTCGAGATCGTGCAGCGGCACGCCGCCGGGTTCGACCCGCGGGACGTCCGGGCCGCCGGCGTGACCCCCGTCGCCGGCCCCGACGACATCGCCGCCGGCCAGGCCGCGGTGAAGACCGTCCAGGTCTCGCCCGAGGTGATGGGCTACATCGTCGACATCGCCCGGGCGACCCGGGAGTCCCCTTCTCTCAGCCTGGGGGTGAGCCCGCGGGGCGCGACCGCGCTGATGCGTTCCGCGCGCGCGTGGGCCTGGCTGACCGGTCGCGACTTCGTGACCCCGGACGACGTGAAGGCGCTCGCGCACGCGACGCTGGTGCACCGCCTCGGACTCCGCCCGGAGGCGGAGCTCGAGGGTGTCGACGTGGCCGAGGTCCTGGCCTCGGCGCTCAACTCCGTCCCCGTCCCGCGCTGACGGTCACCCCACCCGTCATGGTCATCACCGGTCGCGTCCCGCTGCTGCTCCTGCTGGGGCTGCTGCCGGTCGTGGCGCGGCCGAGCCCGAGCACGGTCTGGCTGTGGCTGGTCGTGGTGTCCCTGGTCGTCGCGGCCGACCTGCTGCTCGCCCCCGGGCCGGCCACCCTCACCGTCGCGAGGGACCCGGTCGGGGCGGTCCGGCTCGGCCACCCGGCCGCGTCGGTGCTCCGCGTGGGCAACCCCGGCAAGCGCCGGGTCCGGGCGCTGGTCCGCGATGCCTGGCAGCCGTCGGCCGGGGCCACCGGCAACCGGCACCGCGTCGACCTCGCGAGCGGGGACCGGACGACGCTGACCACGCCGCTGCTGCCCCGGCGCCGGGGCGACCTGCCGGCGCTCGGCGTGACCGTGCGGGCCCGCGGACCGCTCGGGCTCGGGGCACGTCAGCGCACGCTCGACGTTCCGGGCGTGGTCCGTTCGCTCCCGCCGTTCGAGTCCCGCAAGCACCTCCCCAGCCGCCTGGCCCGGCTCCGCGAGCTCGACGGCCGCGCCGCGATCCGGGTGCGCGGCCCCGGGACCGAGTTCGACTCGCTGCGTGAGTACGTCCGGGGCGACGACGTCCGCTCCATCGACTGGCGGGCCAGCGCCCGCACCACCAAGGTCGTCGTCCGCACGTGGCAGCCCGAGCGCGACCGCCGCGTGGTGCTCGTGCTCGACACCTCGCGCACCTCGGCCGGACGGGTCGAGGACGTGCCCCGGCTGGACTCGGCCATGGACGCCGCGCTGCTCCTCGCGGCGCTCGCCTCCCGGGCCGGGGACCGGATCGACTTCGTCGCCGGCGACCGGCGGATCCGGGCCCGGGTGCGGTCCGCGCGCGCCCGCGACATCGCGGCGCACCTGCAGGACACCATGGCCGACCTCGAGCCGGTGATCGCCGAGGCGGACTGGGCCTCCCTGGCGGGCGCGGTGACCGAGTTCGGACGCCAGCGCGCCCTCGTGGTCCTGCTGACGCCGCTCGAGCCGTCCGCCGTGGAGGAGGGCCTGCTCCCCGTGCTGCCCGCCCTGACCCGCCACCACCGCGTGGTGCTCGCCTCCGTGCGCGACCCCGAGCTGGAGGTGCTCGCCGGGACCCGCACCACGATCGACGAGGTGTACGACGCCGCGGCGGCCGAGCAGGCGATGGTCCGGCGCCGCCAGACCGCCGACCTGCTCACCGCGGTGGGGGTCGACGTCGTGGACGCCGACGCCGAACGGCTGCCCCCCGCGCTGGCCGACCACTACCTGTCGCTGAAGGCCAACGGGCTGCTCTGAGGGGTTGCGACAGGTCGCGGACCGCGCCGGCCGACGCCGGGGACTCAGCCCAGCGAACGGCCCCACTTCTCCAGCAGCCGAGCGAGGTCCGCCTGCTCCTCCGCGGACAGGCCGGCCAGCAGCCGTCGTTCGTTCTCGACGTGCCGAGGGAAGAGGTCGTCGATGAGCGCGCGGCCCTCGTCGGTGAGGGCGATCGAGCGCGAGCGGCCGTCGTCCGTCGAGACGGTGCGGCTCACGTAGCCCTGCGCCTCGAGCCGGTCCACACGTTTGGTGACCGCGCCCGAGGTGACCATCGTCGTGGCGGCGAGCTCGCCCGGGGTGAGCGCGTACGGGTCCCCTGAGCGGCGGAGCGAGGCGAGCACGTCGAAGTCGCCGTCGGACAGCCCGGCCTCGGCGAACAGCGCCCGGAGCTCGACGTTCAGCGTGTCCGCGAGGCGGTGCAGCCGACCGACGACGCCGAGGGGGCTGACGTCGAGGTCGGGTCGCTCCCGGCGCCACTGACCGAGGATCCGTCCGACGTGGTCGGGGTGCTCGTCACTCATGGGTTGACTCTATCTTCCTTGGAAACTAAATTGTTTTCCATGGAAAGTATCCGCCTCCGCGCTCTCCTCCTCACCGCGGTCGCTCCCGCCGCCTGGGGCACGACGTACGTCGTCACCGACCGGCTGCTCCCGCCCGACCGGCCGCTCTTCGCCGCCACCGTCCGCGCCCTTCCCGTGGGTCTCGTCCTGCTCGCCCTGCTCCGCCGCCGGCCGCACGGCCAGTGGTGGTGGCGAGCGGCGGTCCTCGGCGCCTGCAACATCGGGCTGTTCTTCCCCCTGGTCTTCGTCGCGGCCTACCAGCTGCCCGGCGGGCTGGCCTCGACGGTCCAGGCGGCGTCCCCGCTCGCGGTGATGGCGATGGCGCTCCCCGCGCTGGGTGAGCGCCCGGGTGCGGTCCGGGTCGGCGCGGCGCTGGTCGGTCTGGCGGGCGTCGCGCTCCTCGTGCTGCGCTCCCCAGGTGAGGTCAGCACGCTGGGAGTGGCCGCCGCGCTCGGGTCGGTCCTGGTCTCGGCGTTCGGGTTCGTCCTGATCAAGCGCTGGCCCGCCCCGGTCGACATGCTGACGCTCGTGTCGTGGCAGCTGGTGGCCGGTGGGCTGCTCCTGCTGCCGGTGGCCCTGCTGCTCGAGGGCGCTCCGCCACCGGTAGACGCCCCGGCGGCGGCGGGCTTCCTGTGGCTCGCCGTGGTGGGGACCGGCCTGGCGTACTACTGCTGGTTCCGCGGTCTGAGGACCATGCCGGCGGGCGCGGTCTCCCTCGTCGGCCTGCTCAACCCGGTCGTGGGCACGGCGCTCGGCGTGGTCGTCGCGGGCGAGCTCTTCGGCTGGCCCCAGGCGCTGGGCATGGTGCTCGTGCTCGGCGGCGTGGTCGCCGGGCAGCCCGCGGCCGCAGCCGCGATCCGGGCCCGGCTCCCCCGTCGGAGGGCGCTGGCCGACCGCGCCTGCCTGCCCGACCCGGCGTGACGCCGCCCGGTCACCGCTGGGGTGCCATCTCCGGTGGCCAGTCGGGGAGGTCCGGGAGGTCGTCGAGGTCGATGACCTCGTCGGGCCAGTACGACAGCTCCGGGAGGTCGCCCAGGTCCAGGGTCATGGACTCCATGGCCGACCCGGAGGCGGCGGGCTCGACCGGCTCCTCGTGGCGAAGCGGCTCGAGGGACTCGAACTGGTCGAACGGGTCGAACGGGTACGCCGCGTCCACCGACGTCACGTGGAGGGCCGGCCGCGCGTAGCGGCGGGTGACGACGACCGGTTCGGGGCGTGGCGCGGGGCCGCGCAGCTTCCAGACGACCTCCATGACCACGTCCGGCAGGACGGCGACCACCAGGGCGAGCACGCCACCCAGGGCGAGGCCGGGGGTCGCCCAGTCCGGCCAGGCGGCCGGGTCGACCACCGCCAGCACGAGCGCCGCGCCCAGAGCCAGGCCGCCCAGCACCATCCCGACCCGGCCGATCGCGTTGCGCAGCGCGAACAGCTCGCGCGGTGAGTGCAGCCAGGTGGTGCTGAGCCGGTCCCCGATCAGCGCCGCCGCCTGCTCCTCCTGGGAGCGGCCGTCGCCGAAGCCGCGCAGGACCAGCTTCTCCCCGCGCCCGTGCAGGACCAGGCGCCACCGTCCGCCGCCGGTGAGGACGCTGAACCGGGCCTTCCGTATGTCGGCGCCCAGCAGGTAGGCCGTCTGGTCGGTCTCGTCGCCCTGCCACACCCGCAGCATCCGGGTGCGCAGCTCGTCGGCCCCGCGCATGCGCATGGCG
>NZ_JAEMSS010000088.1:7519-16809 GCF_016462705.1 Nocardioides sp.
GAGCCCCGCGGACCAGGGCCGCCCGAACACGTGCAGGGCGCGGTCGGTGACGATCACCTGCCGCGAGCTCAGGCCCTGGAACGCCACGAACGACCCCGTCGGGCGCTCGGCCGGTCTCGTGTCACCCCGCTCACGGGTCAGCCACAACGGCGCGGTCACGTCGATGCCCATCTCGGTGAGCGCGGTCCGCAGCTCGACGAACGCCGGGCCCGCGCCGTCGGCGTGCGGCCGCAGGACCTCGTTCGCGAGGGGGTGCAGCGGCAGCACCCAGCCCGTCTCGTCGACCAGGGACGTGCCCTCCGGCCAGCTCCACCGCGGCCGGAAGCGCCCGGAGTCGATCGCGGCCATGCCGACGACGGCGGTGAGCAGCAGTGCCGGGTAGCCACCGACCCACCGGGACATGCTCGCCCAGTCCGCCTGCTCGGGGTCGACACCGTGGTGGGGGGCGACCCGTTGGGCGACCGACGACAGGTCCCCGGACTCCACCAGGCCGAGCACCCCCTCGACCGTCGCGGCGGTGACCTCCCCGGACAGCTGCCGGCTCACGTCGAGCGCCTCGCCGACGACCGCCCGCCACAGCGGCACGGTGACCATGGTGGGGTGCTCGGCCCAGGTGATCGTGCGCAGGTCGTCCGCACGCCGGTCACCCAGCTGGACGTCCGCGACCTCGGCCTCGTGCGCGGTCACGAGGTCGACGACCGAGCCGCTGGCCGGCCGCCGCGGCAGGGCGCCGTCCAGGGCACCCACGGCCTGCGCGCCGGCCAGGAACTCGCGCAGGCTGGAGAAGGGCGCCGGGTGCCAGCACCCCCGCGCGAGCGAGGGGTCGAGCCACTCCTTCCGCAGCAGCTGCCAGCCCTCGACGACGAGGTCCTGGTGGTGCAGCGCCAGGGAGTCGGGGATCGACGACGCCTCCGCGTTGTTGCGGAAGGCCGCCAGCCACCCCTGCTGCGCCTCGGCGAAGTCGGCGAGGGTCAGCTGGATCTGCCGGGCCAGCCCACGGGGCGGGCGGCCCTGGCGACGCCAGAGGTGTCGACCCCGCCCGAGGTCCCCCAGAGCCAGGACGAGGGCTCGGCGGATCACGCCCTCGTCCTCGGCACTCGCCGACGAGCGACCCGCGATCGCGACGAGCCGGCGCAGGTCGTCCTGCGCCAGGCAGGCCAGGAGCGGGAGCCCCAGGGTGAGGTGGCGGCCGCTGACCGTCACGACCGGGTCCGGCACGAGGGTGACGTGCTCGGGCCAGACGGGTGAGTGCGGGTCGAGGTCGTGCCGGAGACGGCGGACCTCCTCGCGGGTGAGGCGCACGCCCCGCACCGCCGGCTGGTGCGGCCACAGGCGGGCGACGTTGTAGATCGCCGCCGACAGGAACACCGTCCACATGAGGACGTAGCCCGGACCGACGTACAGCGAGACCACGAACAGCGCTGTGGCGGCGAGCGCCAGGAGCAGCGCGGCGCCCAGCGCCACCAGCCAGGCGCGCTGGGCTGCCCGGGCGGCTCGGAGCAGGCGTGACCGAGCCTCGTGCAGCAGGGCTGCCGAGACGTGCGGATCCAGCGGGTCGTCCGCTGCCGGCGACGTCACCGCTCCATCGTCCTTCGGTCGCACGGCCCGCGTGGGTGTTTTGCGCGAACCGGCGGTCCTGGCCCTGCTCCTGACCTACTCCTGCGTGGCCACCCGGTCCTCGAGGTAGCGGCCGTCGACGTCGCCCGTGACGCCTCGCCGGACGGCCTGGCGGCCGAGCACGAACACGTAGGCGAGGAACGCAAGCTCGGCGACGACGCCGATGCCCACGCGTACCTCCGTGGGCAGCCCGGACGGCGTCACGAAGCCCTCGATGACGCCGCTGACGAAGAGGACCACGACCAGTCCCATCGTCACGGTCCCGGCGGTGCGTCCCTCGCGGGCGATCGACTGGGCCCGGGTCAGCGAGCCCGGCTCCACCCAGGACCAGAAGAGCCGGAGCCCGACCCCGCCGGCGACGAACACCGCGGTCAGCTCGAGCAGCCCGTGCGGCAGGAGCAGGCCCCAGAAGTGCTGGCCGTGGTCGTGCCGGTGCATGACCGACCCGATGATCGCGAGGTTCGCGATGTTCTGGAACAGCAGGTAGACGACCGGCAGGCCGAGGATGCCCAGGGCGAGGCAGAGCGCCGCCACCCAGGCGTTGTTGACCCAGACCTGGAAGGCGAAGTGGCTGGCGGCGTACTCGCTGTAGTAGCTCTCGAAGTCGTTGTTGACGAGCTGGTCGACCTCGGCCGGGGACATCAGGCTCTGCTCGACCTGCGGGTTGTCCAGCAACCAGAGCAGCATCACGGCGGTGACGACCACGTTGGCGGCCAGGCAGCCCAGCCACCACCACCGGAGCCGGTAGAGCGCGGCCGGGAACCGCTCGGTGAAGAAGGAGGCGACGCCGCTCCAGGTGCTCACCCGGGTGCCCACGGCCCGGTTGCGGGCCCGGGCCAGCACCGAGGACAGGTGGGCGACCAGCGAGCCGTCCGGCGCGGACGTGCGGACGACGGACAGGTGGGTGGCGACCTGCTGGTAGCGCTCCACCAGCTCGTCGCTCTCGGCGCCGGTCAGCTTCCGCCGGTGGGCGAGCTCCTCGAGCCGCTGCCACTCGTGCGCGTGCGCGAGCACGTAGGCGTCGAGGTCCACGCGGGAAGCCTAGGAGCCCAACGCGAGCTCTGCGCCCAGAACCTCGGTGAGGTAGCGCGCGTAGGTGTCGCTGACGTGGTTCTGGTCGCGGTACGACAGCAGCTCGCCGAGGACGGTCGGGCAGTAGCCGTCGAGGCAGAACCACTCGGCCGTCGAGACGTACGCCGCCCCGGAGTCGGCGGCCGCCCCGCGCACCGCCTCGGTCGCCCGAAGCGAGAGGTCCGACCCGGGAGCGGCGCAGCGGTCGAGGGTCCTGGCCCGGAGCAGGCACTTGACCGGACTGAGCTGGACGGCGGGTGGGTCGCCGACCACCACGAACCGGCCGACCGACGGGTCGAGCTCGTCGACCAGGCGCGCCATGCCCTCACGCAGCAGCCGGAGCCGCTCGGTCTCGTCGAGCACCTGCACGCCGTCGACGACGTATCCGTTGGGGTTGAAGGAGGTGGCCAGCACCACGACGTCGGGCCGGAGCGCGCGCACCTGCTCCTGGGTCCACGCGTGGAACTGCTCGCAATGCAGGTTGGGGCCGTCGCCCTTGTTGAGCCAGGGCGTGAGGTCGGCGGCCGGGCACCCGAGCCGGACCAGGTGGTAGGCCGCGTAGCCCTCGCGGGCCGCCAGGGCGTCGAGCGGGCTCCCCCACTGGCGGGCGTGCGAGTCGCCGATGACCACCATGGTCCGCTCCCCCGCGGCGTCGCCGCGCGCGCACAGCTCCCAGCCGCCCTTGCCGGGATAGAACGCCGGGCAGTCCGGCCCCCCGTCGGAGTAGTCCGTCTTGAGGTCCCGCACGCTCGGTGCGGTCGCGGCGGGGATCGGCTCCCCGGCACGTGCCGCCTCGACGCCGCGGCGTACCCGCTCCAGGACCTCGGCCTCCGAGACCGCGGGCGGGGGTGGGTCGGCGGCACCCTCCCCCCAGGTCTCCTCGGCCTGCGGAGGCTGGGGGCCGCCCGGTGTGCCCTCGGGATCGTCGGTGCACCCCGACACGAGCAGCGCGAGGACCAGGAGGACGGCAGCCACGCGCACCAGGAGAGCCTAGATTGAACGGGTGCCGGAGGCGTTGCTCCCTGACGGGCGATCCGTCCAGTACTGGTTCGGCGGAGCAGACACGGGGCCCGTCGTGCTCTTCTTCCACGGCTGCCCCGACACCCGGTGGGCGGCCCGCACCGGCGAGGCTGCGGCGCGCGAGGCCGGCGCCCGGCTGCTCTGCGTCAACCGGCAGGGCTACGGCCGTTCCGCGCTCGCCGGGTCCACGCACGTGAGCGCCGCCGACGACGCCCTCGCGGTGGCCGACCGGCTGGGGGTCGACGAGGTCGCGGCGCTCGGCATGTCCGTGGGCGGTGGGTACGCCGCCGCCTGCGCGGCGGCCCACCCGGGCCGGGTCACCGGGCTCGGCGTCGTCGCGACGCTGCCGCCACCGGAGGCGGAGCCCGACGAGCCGGTGGCCGCGATGATGGCGCGGTTCGCGCCCGGCTTCGCCGAGTACGTCGCGGGACTGGACCCGACCGACGCCGACGACGCCGCGCTGGCCGACCGCTTCACCGCGGGACTGCCGGCCCAGGACTCCGATCTCCTGCGGTCGATGACGACGACCGCCGACCTGGCCGCGTCGGTGCGCGAGGCCCTGGCCCGGCCCGAGGGCTACCTCCGGGACGCGGCGCTGACCTACCGGCCGTGGTCCTTCGACGTCACCGCGGTCCGCTGCCCGACCTGGCTCTGGTACGGCGAGGAGGACGAGCGGGCCCGGCCCGGCGGAGACTGGCTGGCCGCCCGGATCCCGCACGCGCGGCTGCAGGTCGTCCCCGGCGCCACCCACCTGGCCACCTTGCTCGGTTCGTGGGAGTCGATGCTGCGCTCGCTCCTACACTGACCGCGATGTCCGCCCCGGAGTTCGCGACGCTCACCACCGACGACCTCGTCACCGGTGAGGCGGTCGCGCTCGACCTGCCGCCCGCCGGCCTCGGCATCCGGATCGCCTCGGGGCTGATCGACGTCGTCGTCACGCTGATCACGTTCATCGCGGCGTTCTTCGTGCTGCTCACCGCGACGCTGCGCACCGACGGCGCGCTCATCTGGGCGGCCTTCATCGGCACCAACATCATCGTGTTCCTGGTCTTCCCGGCGACCCTCGAGACCCTCACCAGGGGCAAGTCGATCGGCAAGCTCGCCTGCGGTCTGCGCACCGTCCGCGACGACGCGGGGCCGATCACCTTCCAGCACGCGCTGGTCCGGGCGCTCGTCGGGTTCGTCGAGATCTTCGTGTTCACCGGCGTCCCGGCGTTCTTCTCGGCCCTGCTGAGCTCACGCGGCAAGCGGCTGGGCGACTACGCGGCCGGCACCTACGTCGTCCGTGACCGGGTCCGGCTCCGCCTGCCACCTCCGGCCCTGATGCCACCTCCCCTGGCGAGCTGGGCCCGCACCGCCGACATGGCCGCACTGCCGACGGGCCTCGCCCTCGCGGTCCGCCAGTACCTGGGCCGGCTGCCCAGCATCGACGCCCGGTCCCGGGAGACGATCGGGCGGCAGCTCGCAGACCAGGTCTCGGCGTACGTCGCGCCACCACCGCCGCCGGGCACGCCCCCCGAGGCCTACCTCGCCGCGGTGATCGCCTCGCGCCGGGAGCGCGACCAGGCACGGCTCGCTCGGGAGGCCGAGCTGCGCCGGCGGCTGACCCAACGCCGATGACCCCTCTCCCCTGATGGGGAGAGGGGTCCGCTGGTCGCGTGGTTCAGCTGACGGAGAAGGAGATGCCCTCCAGGGAGACGAACCGGTCGTCGCCGGCCTCCTCCATCTGGACGTCGCCGTCGGGGCAGATCGTCACCGAGCCGAACTCGCTCTCGGTGCCGAACCCGTTGGTCGTGGCCACCACGAACCGGCTGCAGTTGGCGGGGCGGTAGCCGGCGGGCAGCTCGAACACGTCCGAGGAGCCGATGTCGCCACCGGCGGTGACCCCACCGCGCACGGTGACGACGCCGTCGGCGTCCTTGCGGAACGACGCCGGCTCGTAGCCCGGGTACTGGAACCAGGAGCCGTGGAAGTGCGGCTCCCCGGCGGTGCCGACCACGTGCCACTTGTCGGCCGGCGCGGGGGCCGGGTTGAGCGTGTCGACGGTCTTCTGGCTGAGGTCCTTGACCCGGATGGTGCCGTTCTTGATGTCGCCGCTGTTGACGACGCCGCTCTTGATCTGCTTCGAGCTGGTGACGATCGCCCCGGCGGCGTAGGCGCCGCTGGAGGTCGCGACGGCGACGGCGACGACGCCGGCGACGAGGCGGAGACGGGGACGGCGGGTGGTCTTGGCGTTCATGGTGGAGCCTTTCCGAAACGTGGTGTGGGTGACGGTGTTGTCGGAGGTAGGAGGCCCTGGGCGCCGGGACCTAACAACTTCTCCGGACCACTCCCGACTGGTCCAGACCAGCGGTCACGACGTCGGCAGGCTCAGCGTCCCCTCCGCCGCCACCAGGCGCTGACCGCAGGTGCGCTCGGTGGCGTCGCAGACCCACAGCTCGGCTCGGTCGGCGTCGGTCAGGACCGCGAACTCGTCGTCGTCGACCCACGCGATGTCCAGCGCGGGGCCACCGTCGTAGTCGCGCACCGGCAGCTGCTCGCCGCTGAACGCGTCGAGGAGCCACACCCCCGTGGACATCCCCCGCGAGCTCTGCGCCGAGCTCGTCGCGGTCGCCACGACGTCCCCACGCGGCGCGAGCGAGCTCACCCCGCCGCCGAGACTGCCCCCGAACCGGGGGGCAGCGCTCGGGGACGCGTCGAAGAGCTCGACGCCGTCAGAGGTGCCCACGGCCAGCGTCAGGTCGGCCAGCTCGGCCGTGTCGGCGGGGAACGAGATGCCCACCTGGGTGCGGGTGAGCTCGGCCCCGCCCTGGCCGCCGTCCTCCCTGCTGTGCAGGACCAGGCCCAGGGACGAGGAGTAGCCGGTGTAGCTCCCACCGTCGATCCCGAGGACGGTCTCTCCCGGGTCGAGGCTGGTGCTCTGGTAGTCGGTGTCCGCTCCCACCTCACGGAAGTGCAGCGTGTCGTCCAGGTCCACGAACGCGAGGAACAGGCCCTGCTTGTCCAGGTGTGCCGACCGGACCGGCACCCCGGCCAGGTCGCGCGGCCGGCCGAACGTCGTCTCGCCGCCGGACCTGGCGACGGGCACCAGTCGCACGTGGTGGTCCCGGGCGACCACCACGACGCCACCCGCGGTGGCGCCGACGACCTCCTGGACCCGCACCCCGGACCCGACGACGGCGCCGTCGGGGGTCACCACCGCCAGGCGGCCGCCCAGCGAGACGGGGACCGGCGCCGAACGTCCGGGGCCGTCCGGGGGTCCCGCGACGTCGGTGCCCCGGTCCGCGTCGCCCACCCCGGTCACGAGCAGGGTGCCGCCCACGCCGGCGACGACGGCGGCGACGAGCCCGGCCACCAGCCGGACGCCCGTCCTCCGGCGGCGCTCGGAGCGGACCAGGGCCTGGAACCTCACCTCGTCGACACGGGGGACGGCGATGCTGTCCTGGACGGCGTTGAGCGCTTCGCGGATCTCGGTGGTCATGACGGCTCCTTCGCGGTGACGAGCTCGAGGTCGGGCAGGGCGGCGCGCAACCGCCGCAGGGCGTGGTGGGTCTGGCTCTTGACCGTGCCGACAGACACACCGAGCTCGTGGGCGGTCGCCTCTTCGGTCAGGTCCTCGACGTAGCGCAGGACGACCGCGGCGCGCATCCGTGGCGGCAGTCCCCGGATCGCCTCCCAGAGCACGAGGTGGTCCGCGCGCACGTCGAGACCGCCCGGGTGACCGGCGTCCGGGAGGTTCTCGACCAGGGTCTCCCGTCCCCGGTTCCGCCAGGTGCGGGACACCTGCCGGACCATCGCCTGGCGGACGTAGGCATCCGCGGCTCCCTTGTCGCGGATCGAGTCCCACCGCACGCAGGTGCGGGCGAGGGTCGACTGGAGCAGCTCCTCGGCGTCGTGGCGGTCCCCGGCGAGCAGGTAGGCGGTCCGGTAGAGCGGCCCCCAGCGGGCGGCCATGAACTCGGCGAACGTGATCTCGGTGGTCACGGGGAGAAAGGACTCCGGAGGGCTGGAAAAGGTTGGGCGCTGCGAGTGTGCCGGCGGACCGGCCCGATCCTGGACTCGCAGCCGGCTGCTGGCGACCCGAACGTGCTCGACGGCCGGGAGCAGCCGACCTACTCTCGACGGATGGGACCGCTCGAGGTGGCGCTGACGGGGCTGGTGCTCGCCGCTCTCGCCGCCGCGGCCTGGCTGCGGCGGAGCCGGTCACGCAGGCGGCGCGTCGCTGCCGCACTCGAGCCGACCAACCGCCCGATCGAGGCGATCGCCGACGACGTACGGCGCCGCAGCGAGCGGTTCCACGCGCTGGCGCCGCACACGTCCTACGTCAGGGTGTCGGCGCTCCGCGCGGCGTACGACCACGTGCTCGGCGAGTGCTGCGACTCGCTCGGCATCGCGCACCTGCTCGCCGTCCTGCCTCCGGGGCCGGAGCTGGACAAGGAACGCCGCCGGGTGGAGCTGGTGCTGCACTCGTTCGGTCTGCCCGTCCGCCACCCGGCCTGAGCCGAGCCGGGTCCGCTACCGGCGCCTGTAGGCGAGGTCCGTGATGGACCGGCCCGCCTCGACGCCCTTGCGCTCGAACCGGGTGACCGGTCGAGCGTCCCACCGTGGCACCGGGCCGCCGGTCAGGCGGGGTTCCGCGTCGAGGACCGCGCGGATCTGCTCCGCGTAGTGGGACCAGTCGGTCGCCAGCCGCCAGGTCGCCCCCGGGGCCAGACGGCCGGCCGCGAGCGCCGCGAAGCCCGGGTCGACCAGGCGGCGCTTGTGGTGCCGGGTCTTGGGCCACGGGTCGGGGAAGAAGGTCCAGAGCTCCGCCAGCTGGTCGGGGGCGACCAGGTGCTCGAGCACCCAGACCGCGTCGACAGCGCACAGGCGGACGTTGTCGGCTCCGGCCTCCGCGACCCGCCAGAGCGTGTCCGCGACCCCGGGCCGCCACACCTCGAGCGCCAGCACGTCGTGGTCGGGCCGGGCGGCGGCCAGCACCGCCGTCGCCTCACCGACCCCCGAGCCGATCTCCACGATCAGGGGCGCCTCCCGGCCGAACCAGTGGGCCAGGCTGAAGCCCGGCTCGTCGACGGCCTCGTCGGGGATCACCCAGCGCTCGTGGTGCGCCTCCCAGGCCTGGGCCTGGGTGGGCGTGAACCGGCTGCCCCGCCGCGAGTAGGAGAGGACCTCGCGCATCCGGCGGCCGTCCTCGGTGAAGCGCTGGTGCGGTCGGGCGGGAGGGGTCCGCTCCACGGTCAGGTCGACGCCGCGGCGATGATCGCCGCGACCACCACGCCGACGGCGATCAGGAGCCCGAGCCCGAGGAGCATCGTGCCGATGATGCCGCAGATCCGGCCGGCGTTGGCGGGGCTGCGACCGCCCACGGCTCCGCCGCTGGCGTCGATCTCGCGGATCACCCGGTTGCCCATGACCCAGGCGAACGGGGAGATCACCTGGCACAGGACCAGGCCCAGGATGCCCAGCACGAGCACGAGGGTCGACTGCGGGTGGTCCGGTGCGAACGCGCCGTAGGTCGGGGCCTGCGGCGCACCGTAGGGCACCTGGGGGCTGGGCGCCTGGCCGTAGGGGGCCTGGCGCCC
>NZ_JAEMSS010000089.1 GCF_016462705.1 Nocardioides sp.
GATCCCGACCCCGTAGAGGCCGCCGACCAGCCGCCCCTCGCGCCAGGCCTCGACCGAGTGCGCCCAGCCGAGGCGGTGCAGCTCGGCGTACGCCGCGGCGACGCCGTCGGTGATCCAGCCCTGGGGCCGGCGCGGGTCGGCGCAGGCGCTCACGACCTCCGTGAACGCGGTGTCGACCCGGATCTCGCAGGCGCGGACGGCCCGCCGCAGGGACCGCGACACCCGGAGCCCGTCGAGCGGGATCACCCCGCGGCGCACGGGCGAGAACCAGCACATCGGGGGCCTGACGCCGCCGTCCGGCATCGGGAAGAGCCCCGAGCGGTACGCCGCCAGCAGGGTGCCCGGTTCGAGGTCTGCCCCGATGCCGACCAGGTCCTCGTCGGGGTCCGCCTCGCGGGGGTCGCCGAAGCTCCACCTGGATCGGGGCGGCTCGACGGGCACAGTCGGACGCTAGGGCATGCCCGTCCCCAACCGGCCGCTACCTAGGATCTCCACATGAGCCTGACCAGTCGCGCCGCCAGCCGGGCCACCAGCCAGCTCGCGCCCAGGATCACCGAGCTCGCCCCGGGGCTGACCACGACCTTCGTCCGGGAGGCGCTGCACCGCGCGATCGTCGGGGTGGGCCCGCTGCCGCCGGCCGCGCACGCCGCGGACGCGCAGCTCAAGGAGCAGAAGGGCAACCGCGAGCGGGCCGTGCACGAGGTGATCGAGAACCACGTCCGCTACGCCGGTGCGCAGGGCTTCGTCACCAACATCGGCGGCATCGTGACGATGGCCCTCACCATCCCCGCCAACGTCTCGGGCCTGGCCCTGATCCAGTGCCGGATGATCGCCGGCATCGCGCACCTGCGCGGCTACGACCTCGACGACCCTCGGGTGCGCAACGCGATCCTCACCTGCCTGCTGGGCGAGGACACGGTCAACGCGATGATCAAGAAGAAGAAGCTCCCCGCACCGCCGATGGCCCTGGCCACCGCGCCGGTCAACGACCCCGAGCTCGACCGGATCCTCTCCGCCGAGGTCGCCTCGGAGCTGATCACCAAGGTCGCGGGCAAGCGGATCGCGATCACCGTCGGCCGGCGGGTGCCGATCGTCGGCGGCGTGGTGGGCCTCGGCGCCGACGCCTACGCGACCTGGCGGATCGGCCGCTACGCCGACAAGGAGCTCCTGCCGCGCGCCGCGCGGTAGACCTTCAGCACGCCCTTGCCCGCCAGGCTCCGCTCGAGCCGGCGGACGACCTTCTCGCGCAGCCGGTAGGTCGGCCGGAGGTAGGACCGCTCCAGGGCGAGGTGCGCCTCGTGGAGCTCGCCGTGCAGCCGCTCCTCCTCGCGCCGCAGGCGCGCGTTGTCGAGGAGCAGCGCCTTGATCGCGTCGACGGCGGCGTCGGCCACCTGGCGTTCCGCCGGACGGTCCGGGTCGGCGTAGTCGGAGGCGGCGACCGCCGGCCCCCCGATCAGGTCGTCGAGCTCGCCGACGACGTCGTAGCCGCGGCGCCTGATCTCGGCGACCCACGACTCGGACAGCTGCTGGACCCACGGGTGGACGTCCGGCGGCAGGGCCAGGCGCGGCGACGACGTACGCCGGGACAGCGTCTGGTGGGCGAGCAGCTCCCGGACCAGGGGCCGGTAGTCCGGCGGGTGCAGGTCCTTGTTGGCCCGCCGGTTGATCCGCCGGATCAGCGCGATCTCCGGGACCCCGAGCGAGGGGTTGACCCGCTCGGCCTCGAGGTCGAGGTCGAGGCCGTCGAGCCCGAACGCCGTGCTGAACCGCTTCCACAGCAGGTCGGGCGCGCCGGGCGGCGGGACGGTCACCAGGTGCACGTGGTCCGGAGGCAGGTCGTGGCCCCAGCGGTTGAGGATGTCGGGGATCTCCTGCACGCCCCAGAACCAGCTGCCGATCCGGCTCGCCCGCTCCGGGTCCTGGATGCGCTTGAGGAAGTCCTGGTAGCTCAGGCCGGCCCGGTGCTTGACGTTCTCCTGCCACTCGGCGGGGATCTGCCGGACCAGGTCGCGGACCGAGAGGATCACGTGCACCTCGGTGCCGGCGCCGTAGCCGACCGACTCGAGGGCCCGCTTGACCTGGGAGCGCGACGCGGTCGCCAGGATCTCGTGGCTGATGATCGACGTGCCCGGCGCCTTGCGGACCGCGGCCGCGAGCTCGTCCCAGGCACCGATCGCCTCGGCCTGCAGCCCGCCCCACGGCATCTTCATCAGGTCGAGCGCGGCCAGGAAGTGCGCATCGAAGCGTTCGGCCGGATAGGTGATGCCGCTCGCCAGCAGCTTGACCCGGTTGCGGAAGAGGACGTCCTGGAGATAGGAGGTGCCGGTCTTCGGCGTGCCGACGTGGAGCAGGACCCTCTCGCTCACGGGTCGACACCTCCTCCGGTGGCCGGGTCGAGCAGCAGGCTCAGCGCCAGGCTCAGCACGCGGTCGGGCTGCCGGTCGTCCGCGGCAAGGCCGTGGGCCGGGAGGTCCGGCCAGCGCGGCCGCAGCGCGTCCAGGTCACCCACGACAGGGTAGCCACCGGCCCGGATGCCGCGCTGGACCAGCCTGGCCTGCTCCTCGAGCCACTCGCGATGCTCGGGAGGGACGACCGGCCGGGGCCCGGGGACACCGGCGAGCCGGGGGCGGAGCACGGTCCTCATCAGCTCCGTCCGACGCGGTGGCGTGACCAGGATCCCCAGTGCCCCCGCCGTCCGCCGGGCGAGCTCCGCCGCGTCGGCGGCCACGTCGGGCAGCACGACCAGGCGGCGTACGCCGACGACCTTGGCCACCCTGGCCGGGTCGAGCACCACCCGGACCTGGTCCGGCCCGCCCAGCTCGGGGGCCCAGCGGCCGGCGGTGGCCGCCAGGTCGACGCGACGCGGCAGCCGGTCGCGGCGGCGCATCCCGGCGCAGTAGTCCGTCCAGTCGGCGCCGCCGTCGGAGAAGCAGGACGCCAGCCAGTCGTGGGCGACCATCGTGGCCAGGTCGGTCCCGACCACGGCCGCCACCGCACCCCGGCCGCCCGGAGGGCGCCCTTGCGCGACGAGCTCGGTCCGCATCGCGTCGGCGAGCCACCGGTCGCCGGCGATCCGGTAGCGGGTGCGCCACCGCCGGGCCTTCACCGGCTCGCGGGGAGGGTCCCCCGCGCCGACGACGTCCTCGGCGATCAGGCCGACCGCGACCCGGACCAGGTCGTCGGCGCTCAGGGTGGCCGGGTCGATGGGTGGCGGCCCGAACGCCAGGGGCTCGACGGCCCCGAGGAGCTCGAGGTCCTGGCGGCCCCGCCCCGGCGCACTGGCGACCAGCACCCGCTCCACCAGGGCGGCGGCCGGCCGGCCGGCCTCGTTGAGCCGCCGGACCAGCTCGAGCTGCTGGGCGCCGGGCAGCAGCCGGTCACCGCGCCGGGGGTCGTCGGCATCCCTCGCCGCCGCCAGCCACGCGGCCCAGGGCGTGGTCCCACCGCCGCGGAGGTGGTCGACCCACAGCCAGGCGGCGGCGGTGTTGGCCGTGCTGCTCCGGCTGATGTCCGTGGTGGCGCCCCGGTCGGCGTTCATCGGTCCCGCAGCCTCTGTGCGCCCACCCGGACCTTGTTGAGGAAGGCCTGGTCCGGGTCGGGCCGGCGCGCGGCCTCCTGGGTCATCACGGCCAGTGCCGCGACGGCGGCGTCGAGCTGCTTCTTCGGCGAGACCTTGTCGGGGTCGACCCACGGCGTGCCCTCGGGCGGTGCCAGCGGCCGCAGCTCGGACACGTCGCCCACGAGGTGGACACCGCTCTGCTCGACCCACTCGATCCAGCGCTCGCCCTGCTCCTCGGCCCACGGGAACAGCGCCGGCGGCAGCCGCACCAGGCCCGAGTCGCGCCCGCCCAGCTGGTCCTCCATCAGCAGGTCGCGGATGAGGTCGTCGTACCGGCCCTGCCGCCGTGCGGTGCGCTCGACGCCGCGGTTGAGGCGCCGCAGCAGCTGCGTCTCGGCCATCCCCAGGGACCGGTTGGCCCGGTCGCTGTCGACCGGCGCCCACGCCGGGTCGATGCCGAACGCCTCGCAGAACCGGTGCCAGAGCAGCTCGCCCCGGCGCTCGGCCACCCCCCGGCGCGGGACCGTCACCACGTGCACGTGCTCCGGCGGCAGCCCGGCGCTCCAGACGTTGAGGACGTTGGGGAGGTCGAAGGCGCGGTGGAACCACACGTCGCCGGCCTGCATCCGTCCGAGGAACTTGCGGTAGGACCACTTGCGGCCCTGCTTGATGCTCTCCTGCCACGCGGCCGGCACCTGGCGGGCGAGGTCGCGGGCGCCGTAGACGACGTGGATCTCGGCGCCGCGCAGGTCGCGCTTGAGCTTGTCGACGTACGCCGGCCGCGCCGGCGCGAGGATCTCGTGGCTCAGGATCACCGAGCCCGAGCGGTGGCGCGCCCGGCGGACGAAGGCGTCCCACGCGCCCTTCGCGTGCCCCGGCGTGCCTCCCCAGTCCTGGCCGAGGAGGTCCAGCGCGACCCGGAACTGGAACAGCGTCGGGTCGATGATCGGCGAGCGGGACAGGTAATGCACGCCGTGCACCGCGAGGGACTTGCTGTTGAGGGCGAGCCGGTCCTGCACGTAAGACGTGCCGGTCTTGGGTGCACCGATGTGCACGTAGACCCGGCGCTTGCTCACAGGCTCAGTCTGACAGTGCGGGAACCGCTGCGACCGCGAGGTCACGGGCCGAAGCTCGCGGGGGTATCAGGCCAGCGCGCGGGGTTTCCCGCATCAGCACGCCGGCCCGATGTCACGGACGCTTGAATCTGCGAGCGCAGCGAGCGCACCGCGTGATCGCGCGGGTAGACAATCAGCTCGCGGGGTATCAATTGGCCAGCGCGCGCACCACGGCCGACGGGCTGGGACGCCCCAGGAGCCCCGCCATCCAGGCGCTGGTCGCGACGAGGGCGTCGAGGTCGACGCCGTGCTCGATGCCCAGCCCGGTCAGCAGCCAGACCAGGTCCTCGGTGGCGAGGTTGCCGGTGGCGCTCTTCGCGTAGGGGCAGCCACCGAGGCCGCCGGCGCTGGCGTCGAAGGTGGTGATGCCGGCCTGCAGGCCGGCGTAGGCGTTGGCGAGCGCCTGGCCGTAGGTGTCGTGGAAGTGCAGCGCGAGCTGGTCGAGCGACATCCCGGCCGCGACGAAGGCCTCGACCAGCGCGGTGACCTGGTTGGCGGTGCCGACGCCGATGGTGTCGCCGAGGCTGAGCTGGCTGGCGCCGAGGTCGAAGAGGCGCTTGCCGACGGTGACGACCTGGTCGACCGGTACGTCGCCCTCCCACGGGTCGCCGAAGCACATGCTGACGTAGGCCCGCACGTCGAGCCCGGCGTCCCGGGCCCGCCGGACGGTCGGCTCGAACATCGCGAACTGCTCGTCCAGGCTGCGGTTGAGGTTCTTCTGCGCGAACGTCTCGGTCGCGGAGCCGAAGATCGCGATGTGCCGGACGCCGAGCTCGAGCGCCCGGTCCAGGCCGCGCTCGTTGGGCACCAGCACCGGACAGTCCTCGCCGGCCTCACCGAGCTCCTTCATCAGGAGCTCCGCGTCGGCCAGCTGAGGCACCCACCGGGGGTGCACGAACGACGTCGCCTCGACCACCGGCAGGCCCGCGGCCAGCAGCCGCCGCACGAACTCGGCCTTGTGCCGGGTCGGCAGGACCGACTGCTCGTTCTGCAGCCCGTCGCGCGGCCCGACCTCGTAGATGGTGACGCGCTCAGGAAGCCGCATCGGACGCTCCGGCCTCGGTCACGACGAACAGCGTGTCACCCAGCGCCACCTGCCGTCCTGCCTCGGCGGCGACCGTCGTGACCGTCCCGGCGAACGGCGCCTTGAGGCTCAGCTCCATCTTCATCGCCTCGACCACGCCGAGCACCTGTCCCTCCTCGACGGAGTCGCCCTCGGCGACCCGGACGTCGAGGACGGTGCCCGGCATCGGCGACAGCAACGCCCCGTCGCCGGCGACCGCGGTGTGCTGGACCATGAAGTCCGGCCGGCCGAACACGAACCGCTGGCCGTGCTGCACCACCTCGACCCGGTCGTGGCGGACGACGGCCAGCGGGTCACGCCCGGGAGGCACGCCCAGGGTGACCGGCTCGTCGAGCTCGACCACGACCGGCGCCGCGGCCGAGGCGACCCGGAAGCCGTCGGAGCGGAACGGCCCGGACGGCTCCTGCTCGGCGCGGAAGACCGCCCAGGCCGCCAGCTGCCGGGCGGGACCGGGGTCGGGCGCGGGGAGCTCGTGCCGGTCGAGCCACGCGGTGTCGATGGCGGCGTCCCTGAACTCGTCGGTGGCGAGCAGCGTGCGCAGGAACCCGGCGTTGGTGGTGAGCCCGAGGATCGCGGTGTCGTCGAGGGCCTGCACCAGGGCCTGCCGCGCGGACTCGCGGTCCGGGCCGTGGGCGATCACCTTGCCGAGCATCGGGTCGTACGCCGTCGACACGACCTGGCCGCTCTCCAGCGCGTGGTCGACCCGCACCGTTCCCGAGGTCGCCGGCCAGCGCACCTCGCTGGCACGGCCCGCCTGGGGCAGGAACCCGGCGAACGAGTCCTCGGCGTAGACCCGGGCCTCGATCGCGTGGCCGTGGACGGTGACGTCGTCCTGGCCGAACGGCAGCGGCTCCCCGGCCGCGACCCGGAGCTGGAGCTCGACCAGGTCGAGTGGCTGCCCCTGGACCCGTACGGCCAGCTCGGTCACCGGGTGCTCGACCTGGAGCCGGGTGTTCATCTCCAGGAAGAAGGCCTCGCCGGTGTCGGCGTCGAGCAGGAACTCGACGGTCCCGGCGCCGGTGTAGCCCACGGCGGTCGCCAGCGCGACGGCGGACGACGTCACCAGGCGCCGCACGTCGTCGCTGATCGTCGGCGCCGGGGCCTCCTCGAGCACCTTCTGGTGCCGGCGCTGCGTGGAGCAGTCGCGCTCGAACAGGTGGAGCACGGTGCCGTGGGTGTCCGCCATGACCTGCACCTCGATGTGCCGGCCGTGCTCGACGTACCTCTCCACGAGGAGCGTGTCGTCACCGAAGGCCGAGAGCGCCTCGCGCCTCGCGGACGCCACCGCCTCGGCGTACCCCTCCTGTGACCGGACGATCCGCATGCCCTTGCCACCGCCGCCCGCGGCGGCCTTGACCAGGACCGGGAAGCCGCCGGCGGCGCCCTCCGGCACCACGGGGACCCCGGCGTCGACCGCGATCGCCCGCGCCGCGTCCTTGCGGGCCATCGCCTCCATCGCCGCGACCGGCGGCCCGACCCAGGCCAGGCCCGCGTCGGTGACCGCCTGCGCGAAGGCGGCGTTCTCGGAGAGGAACCCGTAGCCCGGGTGCACCGCCTGGGCGCCCGACGACAGGGCTGCGGCCACCACGGCGTCGGCGTCGAGGTAGGACGGCACCCGGACGACCTCGCCGGCCGCGCGGGCGTGCGGAGCCTCGGCGTCGAGCTCGGTGGCGACCGCGACGGTGGCGATGCCGAGCCGGTCGCAGGTGCGCATCACCCGCAGCGCGATCTCACCGCGGTTGGCGACGAGGACCTTCGTGAACAGCGCGGTCATCGATCACTCACATCCGGAAGATGCCGTAGGAGGGCTCCGGAACGGGCGCGTGCGACGCGGCCGCGAGCCCCATGCCGAGCACCCGCCGGGTGTCGACCGGGTCGATGATCCCGTCGTCCCACAGCCGGGCGGTGGAGTAGTAGGGCGAGCCCTGCGTCTCGTACTGCTCGCGGATGCCGGCCTTGAAGTCCTCCAGCGGGACCGGGTCGTCGGGTCGCCGGACCTCGCCGAGGACCGCGGCGGCCTGCTCCCCGCCCATCACCGAGATCCGGGCGTTGGGCCACATCCAGAGGAAGCGCGGGTCGTAGGCCCGGCCGCACATGCCGTAGTTGCCGGCACCGAACGAGCCGCCGATCACCACGGTGAACTTCGGGACGACCGAGCACGCCACCGCGGTGACCAGCTTGGCGCCGTCGCGGGCGATGCCCTTGTTCTCGTACTCGCGACCGACCATGAAGCCGCTGATGTTCTGCAGGAACACCAGCGGGATGCCGCGCTGGTTGCACAGCTCAATGAAGTGCGCGCCCTTGAGCGCCGACTCGCTGAAGAGGATCCCGTTGTTGGCGACGATGCCGACCTCGTAGCCCCAGATCCGCGCGAACCCACAGACCAGAGTCTCGGCGTAGAGCTGCTTGAACTCGTGGAACCGGCTGCCGTCGACGACCCGGCGGATCACCTCGCGGACGTCGTAGGGCGTCCGGGTGTCCGTGGGCACGACGTCGTAGAGCCCGTCCGGGTCCTCGGTCGGCTCCTCCACCTCGTACGCCGTCAGGCTGGGCGGCTCCTCGCGGAGGGTCCCGACGATCGAGCGGACGATGTCAAGGGCGTGCGCGTCGTCCTCGGCCAGGTGGTCGACGACGCCGGAGGTGCGGGCGTGGACGTCACCTCCGCCGAGCTCCTCGGCGGTGACGACCTCGCCGGTGGCGGCCTTCACCAGGGGCGGGCCCCCCAGGAAGATCGTGCCCTGGTTGCGGACGATGACCGTCTCGTCCGACATGGCGGGGACGTAGGCGCCGCCCGCGGTGCAGGACCCCATCACCGCGGCGATCTGCGGGATCCGCTGCGCCGAGAGGTTGGCCTGGTTGAAGAAGATCCGGCCGAAGTGCTCGCGGTCGGGGAACACCTCGTCCTGCATCGGCAGGAACGCCCCGCCCGAGTCCACGAGGTAGATGCACGGCAGCCGGTTGTCGGCGGCCACCGCCTGCGCGCGCAGGTGCTTCTTGACGGTGACCGGGTAGTAGGTGCCGCCCTTGACCGTCGCGTCGTTGGCGACCACCACGCACTCGCGGCCGCTCACCCGGCCGATGCCGGTCACGATGCCCGCGCTCGGCACCGCGTCGGACCCCGGGGCGCCGTACATCTCGTAGGCCGCCAGCGGGCTGAGCTCGAGGAACGGGCTGCCGGGGTCGAGCAGCCGGTCGACCCGGTCCCGCACCAGCAGCTTGCCGCGAGCGGTGTGCTTCGCCCGCGCGGCGTCGCTGCCGCCGCGCCGGACGACGGCGAGCCGGTCGTGCAGGTCGTCGGTGAGGTCGCGCAGCGGGCTCGTCGTCACCCCGCCAGGTTAGCGATCGTTAACCTGGCCCGCCACCCGGTCCGCCGCCGAGCCCGCGCTCGACGATGTCGAAGAACCGCACCATCGTCGCCTCGCGCTCAGCCTCGGGGGCTCCGGCGAGCGGCCCGTCGAGGTGCAGCACGGCGATGCCGTGGACCCCGGCCCAGCAGGTCACGTCGGCGCTGGGCCGCCGCTCCGGCGCGAGGTGGCCCGCCTCGACCAGCTCGTCGAGCACGGTGTTGAGCAGTGCGTAGGGACCCTGGTCCTCCTCGGCGGTCCCGGCCGGCTCGACCGGGCTCGCGTGCGCCAGCGCCGAGAACGCGGTGCGGAAGAGCCCCGGCTCGGCGAGGGCGAACTCGACGTAGGCGCGGCCGACCGCGCGCAGGCGGGCCTGCGCCCGCGCCACGGCATCGAGGCCGGGGACCACCTCGGCCATCCGCTGGTGCATGGCCTCGGTCAGCCGCTGCATCCCGACCTGCGCGATCTCGCCGAGCAGCGCCTCCCGGTCGGCGAAGTGCCGGTACGCCGCGTTGTGCGAGACGCCCACGCGCCGGGCGACCTCCCGCAGCGCGACGCCGTCCGGTCCGGACTCCCGGGCCATCGCGAGACCCGTCTCCACCAGCGCGGCCCGCAGGTTGCCGTGGTGGTACGACGTCACGCTCACCTGCGCAGCGTAACTCAGTGTTGACACTGTCCACATTCTCGGTCACCCTGATGTTGACATCGTCCACATCGGAGTCCGACATGCCTCTCCTGCGCTCGAAGCCCGCGATCCTCGCCACCGTCTGCGTCGCGGTGCTGGTCATCAACCTCAACACCACGATCGTCAACATCGCGCTGCCCACCCTGTCCACCGAGCTCGACGCCGGCACCCGCGAGCTGCTGTGGATCGTCGACGGCTACAACCTGTCCTTCGCCGCCCTGGTCCTCGCCGCCGGCAGCCTGTCCGACCGGTTCGGGCGGCGCCCCGCCCTGGTGCTGGGCCTGCTCGGCTTCGGCCTGGCCAGCACCGCGTCCGCACTGGTCGAGTCCGCAGGTGCCCTGGTGGCGACCCGCTTCGCCGCCGGGGTCTGCGCCGCGGTGATCTTCCCCGCCACGTTGTCGGTGATCGCCAACGCGTTCACCGAGCGCCGGGAGCGGGCCGCCGCGCTGGGCATCTGGGGGGCGGCCACCGGCGTGGGTGTCGCGACCGGTCCGGTCGCGGGCGGGTGGCTGCTCGAGCACTACTCGTGGCAGAGCGTCTTCTGGGCGATGGTCCCGGTCGCGGCGGCGGCGATCGCGATGACGCTCGCCTTCGTGCCCGAGTCGCGCGACCCCGGCGTGCCGCCGCTCGACAGGCGCGGGCTGCTCGTGTCGGTCGCGCTGCTCGGCCTGCTCACCTGGACGATCATCGAGGCACCCGAGGCCGGCTGGACGAGCGCGCAGACGCTGCTCGGCTTCGCCGGCACCGTGCTGCTGCTCGCCGCCTTCGTCCGCCTCGAGCTGCGGGCCCCGCACCCGATGCTGGACCTCTCCCTCTTCCGGGACCGACGCTTCTCGGCGGCCGCGACCGCGGTCACCATCAGCACGTTCGCCCTGTTCGGCTTCATCTTCCTGATCACGCAGTTCTTCCAGTTCGTGCGCGACTACTCGGCGCTCGGCACGGGGACACGCATCCTCCCGGTGGCCGGGGCGATCGCCGGGGCGTCGGTCCTTGGTGGCTTCCTCGCCCCCCGGGTCGGCGTGAAGGCCGTCGTCACGGTCGGGATGACGATGCTCGGCTGCTCCTTCGTCTGGGTCTCCACGATGGCCGCCGACGCGTCGTACGCCGAGGAGATCGTGCCCATGATGCTGCTGATGGGCACCGGCCTGGGGCTGATCAGCACCCCGGCCACCGAGTCGATCATGCAGGTGCTGCCACCCGCGCGCGCCGGCGTGGGGTCGGCGGTCAACGACGCCACGCGCGAGCTCGGCGGCACCCTCGGTGTCGCGGTGGTCGGGTCCCTGTTCTCCTCCCTCTACGCCGCCCGGCTGGTCGAGCTGCTCGAGGGCAGGCTGCCCGCCGAGCAGCTGGCGGCCGCCGAGGAGTCGGTCGGCGTCGCGGACGCGATCGGCGCCCAGGTGGCCGGTGTCGCCACCGCCATGGAGGACGCGTTCATGGCCGGTCTCGGCACCGCGAGCCTGGTCGTCGGCCTGTTGTGCCTGGCGGGCGGGCTGTTCTCGGCCGTCGCGCTTCCGGGCAACCGGTTCGTCCCGCCGGCGGACCGGGAGACCCAGGCGGCGCCGCAGCCCGAGCCGGTCGCCGTCGAGATCGGTTAGCGACCACTAACCTGGGTGCGTGACGACCCGGACCGCGGAGCCCTCGCGCCGCGAGCAGATCCTGGCCACCGCGGCCGACCTGTTCGCCGCGCGCGGGTTCCACGGCGTCTCGGTCGTCGACCTCGGGGCCGCGTGCGGCATCTCGGGCCCGGCGCTCTACAAGCACTTCGCGTCCAAGGACGCGGTGCTCGCCGAGATGCTGGTCTCGATCAGCCACCGGCTCCTCGAGGTGGGCCGGGAGCGCAGCACGGCCGCCCCGGACCCGGTCGCCGCCGTCCGCGCCCTCGTGGACTGGCACGTCGACTTCGCCCTCCGGCACCGCTCGCTCATCGTCGTGCAGGACCGGGACTGGGAGTCCCTGCCCCCCGAGGCCCGCGAGCAGGTGCGCACCCTGCAGCGCGACTACGTCGACGTCTGGGCGGCCCGGCTGCGCGAGGTGCACGCCGGGCTGCGGCTCGACCACGCCCGGGCGATGGCCCACGCGGCGTTCGGCCTCATCAACTCCACCCCGCACAGCAGCCTGATCGCCGACGACCGGATGCGCGCCCTCCTCACCGACATGGCCCGACGCGCCCTGGGGGTCTGATGCGGGCCCGGGTCCTGGCGCCACTGGTGGCCGCGCTGGTCGGCATCGCGGCGGGCACGTCGACCGCGCTGCTCGCGAGCGATCCGCCGACGGCCCCGCGGGACGAGCCGCAGGCTCTCGCCGACCCCTTGGGGCTGGGCATCCCGCTCGTGGAGCTCGAGTGCGCACCGGACCAGGGCGTCCTCATCCTCGGGTTCGGGGACAGCTCGCCGGCTCTGCGTGCCGCCATCGCCGAGAACCCGAGCGGCGACCCGAGCTATCTGGAGACCGCGGCCTCGTGCGACACGATCTACGGACCCGAGCGCCAGGCCGAGCCTCCGCGGTACGCCGTGGTCCTGGGTCCGTTCGACGACCTGCGCGAGCCGTGCCGACTGCGGATGGACCCCGTGCGCCGAGGTGACTTCGTGACCGCCCTGCGGTCGGGCAACCAGCAGTCGGTCAAGTGCGTCTGCGTCCTGCCGGACAGCGCCGAGCGCCCGACGCTGCGGGTCGGCATGCCGGAGACGGACGCGGACTCCGTCTGGGTGCGGAGCCTGCAGGGGATGCTCTTCGACGCGAACGACAAGCGGTTCCCCCGCGACTGGGTCACCGGCAGCTACGACCAGCGCACCGCCGACCGGGTCGCGGAGTACCAGGACAGCTCGCAGGTGAAGTCGGACCGTGGGGTCGTCGACGACGACACCTGGGGGCTGCTGACGACGAGGCTGTGCCGCAACTACGACTTCTGACGGCAGAGCGTGTCGACGAGACGCTCCATCCGCACGATGCCCACGTAGCGGCCGGCGTCGTCGGTGCAGACCAGCGGGTGGAAGCGCTGCGCGGGGGCCCGGACGATGGCGCGCCGGAGCACCTCGGTCACCGGCGTGTCCACGTTGACCCGCAGTCCTGAGTCACGCATGGCGTGCACCATGCCGCTGAGGTCCACGGTGGCCTCGGGGCGGCCGGTGTCGTCGAGCACCACCACGGTGTCCACGCGGACGTCGTCGAAGGCGGACAGCGCCGGCTCGCGCCCGGTCGAGGTCGGCACGTGCTCGAGCAGCCCACGCAGACCGTCGGTCTCCTGGACCCGCAGCTGGCCCATGATCCGGTCGGCGGCGTCGGCGTCCATCGGCGGGAAGCCGGGTCCGGGCCGGCCCAGGAAGTAGCCCTGTGCCAGTGGGACGCCGAGCCCGATCAGCACGTCCAGCTCCTCGCCCGTCTCGATGCCCTCGGCCAGCAGCCAGGCGTCCAGCCGGCCCGCCAGGGTCCCCAGCATCTCCACCATCGCCCGCTTCGCCTCGTCACGGTCGAGTCCCTCGACCAGGGCCCGGTCGAGCTTGATGACGTCGGGGCGCAGGGAGAGCACGTGCTGCAGTCCGGAGTAGCCCGCCCCCGCGTCGTCGATGGCGAGCAGCGCGCCGGCCGAGCGCAGCCGGTCGAGGGCGGGCTCGAGGCTGGCGTAGGAGTCGATGCGTTCGTGCTCGGTCAGCTCGACGATCACCGCGCCGAGCTCGGGGAAGTCGGCCCACACCTCGCGGACGCGTGGGGTGTCGACCAGGGCCGGGCTGATGTTGACGGTCAGGAACGTGTTGGTGGGCAGGATCGCGCGGGCGTCCAGGGCGCTGCGCAGGGCCAGGGCCTCGAGCTCCTCGAGGCGACCGTGCTCCCGGGCGGCGTCGAACCACGGCAGGGGGCTGCGGACGGGGCTGTCGAACCGGGCGAGCGCCTCGTAGCCGACGACGCTGGCCCGGGCCAGGTCGATGACCGGCTGGAACTCGGCGTGCACACCCGACCGAGCGATGATCGCCTCGACGTCAGCGGCACCGGGGCCCGTGAACCCTGGCGACTCAGGCGACTCTGGCGACTCAGGCGACGGCGTAGATCCGCTCACGCACCTGTGCGACCACGGTGTCGGGCACCTCGCTCATGCCGTGGACGGCGGCGGCGTGCTGCGCCACCTGGACCAGGATGTCGTCCTCGGTGTCGCACACGAAGGTGGCATCGCAACCGGGTACGACATCTCCACAGGCAAAACGCTTCATCGGTGTCCTTCCCAGGACGTAGGGCACTGCTGACTCAGTATGTGTCGGCATCGCCGACCTGGGGCGGGAACGTGGATACGCACGCGGACAAGCACATTCCTTGACAGGCATATGCCGTAACTGGAATATTCTCGGACGTGCCCACGGACGTCTTCGAGGCCCTCGCCGACCCGACCCGCCGCCGGATCCTCGACGTGCTGCGCGCCGGCGAGCGTCCGGTCGGCGAGCTGGTGGCCCTGCTGGGGGTTGCCCAGCCCAACGTGTCCAAGCACCTGCGGACCCTCGACGCGGCGGCGCTGGTCCGGGTGCGGGTCGACGGACCCCGTCGGCACTATGCGCTGGACCCGGCAGGGATGCGTCCGCTCGACGCCTGGCTGGCGCCGTACCGGGAGGCCTGGGCCGACCGGCTCGACGCCCTGGAGCGCCACCTCGACTCGCCCGACGCCCCATCGACGCCGACAGAGGAGTGAGCATGACCGACCAGGACCCCACGACCGACGCACGCATGGGCGACGTCCTTCGCGACGACGGCCGGACCGGGCTGCGATACGTGCGACGTCTCGCCCACCCGCCCGAGAAGGTGTGGCGGGCGATCACCGAGTCCGAGCACCTGCGGCACTGGTTCCCGGCCGACATCGTCGGTGAGCGTCGGGCCGGCGCCGAGGTCCGCATGCCCTTCTGGCCCGAGATGGTCGAGCACAGCGCTGACGAGATGGAGGCCGCCGGGGTCGACCTCGCCGACCCGGCGCTGCCCGGACTGATCCGCACCTGGGACCCGCCGCGCGTGTTCGAGCTGATCTGGGGCAACGACGAGGGGGAGAGCGACGTCCTCCGCTACGAGCTCGAGCCCGAGGGCGACGGCACCCGGCTGGTCTTCACGACCTGGCTCGGAGAGCCCGGACCATCCGGCCACGAGGGCACTGCCGCCGGCTACCACGTGTGCCTCGACGACCTCGCCACGCTGCTCGACTCCGGGCCGTCGACGTCGCGGATGGGGGACCAGTCCGACCTCGAGCGCAGGTACGCCGCACTGCTCGGCGCCTGAACCCGCGTCTGCGGCACCTCAGCGCCGGTCCGCCTCCTGACGGAGCCGGCGGCGCACGAGCACGCCCAGCCCCGCCACCAGGACGAGCAGGACCACGCTGTGCAGCACCTTGCCGGTGACGCCGACACCGTCCGGGATCGGAGCGACGAAGCCGACGAGGGTGCGCTCGAGGAGACCGCCCCATGCCAACGCCGCGACCTGCTGCCAACCCCAGCGCTCGGACCGGGACCAGCGCCCCACCATGACCGCGACCCCGCCGGCCGCACCCACGATGACGAGGACCCCCGGCCAGCCGGCCGGCACCAGGTCGAGGGTGGCCGCGCCCAGGAAGCCGACGAGCCCCAGCACCACAGCGCCCGGCGACCGGCGACCGGCCCGCACCGGGAGCGGTCTACCCCAGCGCGACCAGGCCAGACCCGCGAGCGCGGCCATCACCACGACGGCTCCGAGGTACTGCCCGGCCGAGGGGTGCACGTCGTAGGTGCCGGACTCGCTCACGTGGATCATCACGGCGACGGCGAGGAACGCCAGTGACCAGCCGACGATCCCGACACGGCCCAGCAGGCTCCTCCCGCGGATCCCCGGCAGCGCCGCCTCGGCCAGCGCGAGCGGGACTCCCACGCTCATCGTGACGTGTCCGAGCACCCAGGTGAGGCCCGCGTAGGCGCCGAACCCCGCCGGCTCGACGCGGGCCGCGAGGACGACGTCACGCCAGTAGTCGATGTCAGGTCGGTCCTCGGTCCACAGCGACACGTCGATCAGCCGGTCATCGACACCCCGAACACCGCAGCGAGCAGCAGCCGGCCCCGCCACCCCATGCCGGCGCGCACCGAGACCTCCCGGATCAGCAGCGCCGCGCCACCGTAGAGCGGGACGAAGATCAGCAGGGCGCCCAGCGACTCCGCGAGGTCGCCGGTGATCTCGAGATAGGCGACGAGGTACTCGGCGCAGACCGGGGCCACCACCCCGATGGCGGCCACCGCGGTCAGGCGGGTACGCCGGTCGGCTCGGGCGGGCATGCCGCCGACTCTCGTCGGGCGCCAGGCCGGGCACCACCGACCTGGGTCGGCCTCGCCACGGCGAAGGTATCGGGTTCGACCGACCCCCGCCACCGTCAGAGCAGGTGCTCGACCCGCGCGGCCGGGTCCTCCTCCAGCAGGGCGAGCGCCCGGGCGGCCCGCAGGGCGGCGTCCTCGGCGATCTCGACGTCCGGGTCGTCGAGGTCCGCCGGAGCCGGTTCCTGCTGGTACAGCCGGGCCAGCAGGTCGTCGCGCGGCAGCCCGCGCAGGTGGAGCAGCACGAACGGGTCGGCCTCGAGCAGCCAGGTGAGCTGGTAGAGCACCGCCAGCGCGTGCGGGCACGGCTGGGTCCACCCGCCGCAGGTGCACTCGGACCCCAGCTCGCTGCCGAACGGCAGCAGCTCGACGCCGGCCTCCTCGGCGTGCTCGACCAGGGTGTGCGGCAGGTCGCCGGAGAGCAGAGCGCCGACCCGTCCCGCCTCGGCCGCGACGGTCTCCACGAACGCGGCGGACCCGGAGTCGTCGAGCACGGGCACGGTGCCGGCCACGGTCCAGAGCCCGCGAGCGTCGTCGACCGAGGCGACGAACCGGCCCGGCTCGACCATGATCTGGCCGACCTGGCCGGCCCGGGAGATCCGGCGGGCCACCAGCAGGTCGCTGGAGGAGTACGACGCCTCCTCGACGGCCCGCACCCAGGCCCGCCC
>NZ_JAEMSS010000266.1 GCF_016462705.1 Nocardioides sp.
GTGACCCCCGTGAACCCCCCGACCGACCCCAGCACGACGCCCGCAACAGCCGGAGACTGACATGAGCGCACCCATCACCGTTCTCCTCGTCGACGACCACGAGCTGATCCGCAGCGGTCTGGCCGGCGTCTTCGAGCTCGAGCAGGACATGACGATCATCGCCACGGCGGGCTCGGTCGTCGAGGCACTGCGCAAGTTCGACGAGCTGCAGCCGGACGTCGTCGTCGCCGACCTCCAGCTGCAGGACGGGACCGGTCTCGACATCGTCCGGTCCATCCGCAAGGTCAGCAACACCACCGGTCTCGTGGTGCTGACGATGCACTCCGGCGACGACCAGATCTTCGCGGCGATGCAGGCCGGAGCCTCCGGTTTCGTCGGCAAGGACGCACCCTCGTCCGAGGTGGTCAGGGCAGCCCGCCACGCGGCCGTGTCACCGCGCTCCTTCGTCTGCACCGGCCTCGTGGGCGCGATGATGCGGCGCGGCACCGCCGAGTCGACCCGGCTCTCCGACCGCGAGCACGAGGTGCTGCTGCTGCTCGCCGACGGCCTGGGCGCCGCGGCGATCGGCGACAAGCTCTACCTCAGCGAGTCCACGGCCAAGTCGCACATCGCGCGCATCTACCAGAAGCTGGGCGCCACCAACCGTGCCCAGGCGCTGGTCACCGCGATGCGGATCGGGCTGCTGTCCAGCGTCCGGCCCGTCGACTCCTGACCCGTCCGCCTCTCGTGGAGGCCGTTCGGCCATGACCCGTCTGGACCAGACGGACTAGTCGACGTACGCGCACCCGGCCCGCAAACCCGCAGGTCAGGGGCTTGCTGCCGGATGGCGGCGTCGTGGGCATCCGCTGTCAGGGGCCGCGGGCATAGTCCGAACGGGCTATGCCGTCCCCCAGTCGTACTGACCTGGCCCATTGTGCCTACACGGGCACCCGGAGGTGGCCACCATTGGGGACATGAGGCAGACCGGCCTCATCTCGTGGGAATTCCCTCTTCAAGGAGACACACCAATGCTGGACTACCTCCGCATCATGATCGCGGCCCGCACCGCCAACAGCGAGCGTGGCGCCTCGGCCGTCGAGTACGGCCTCCTCATCGCGGGCATCGCCGCCCTGATCGTCGTCATCGTCTTCGCCTTCGGCGACAACATCCAGGACATCTTCAACTCGACCTGCGACGCCGTCGCCACCGGCACGGGCTGCGCCTCCGACTGACCTCTGTCCATCGGTCTTCAGAGGATGAACACCCACGAGCTCTGGCTGCGGACACTCGTCCGCAGCCAGAGCTCGGGGTTCAGCCGGAACCGTCGCACCGAACGCGGTGCCTCGGCCGTCGAGTACGGCCTCCTGATCGCCGGCATCGCCGCCCTGATCGCCGTCATCGTCTTCGCCTTCGGCGACAGCATCGGCGACGTCCTCTTCGAGGACACCTGCCAGCAGCTCGTCGCCGGAAGCGGCCAGGGCGACTGCGTGTAGCAAGAACCCCTGAGCGGTCCCCCGCCCAGACAGAACATCGCCATCTCGTGGTGACCCCCTCTAGCCAGGAGCAACGAAATGCTTGACTACCTCCGCATCATGCTGGCCGCTCGCAAGAGCTCTGAGCGCGGCGCCTCGGCCGTCGAGTACGGCCTCCTGATCGCCGGCATCGCCGCCCTGATCGTCGTCATCGTCTTCGCCTTCGGCGACAACATCCGGGACATCTTCAACTCGACCTGCGACGCGGTCGCCACCGGCAGCGGCTGCACCTCGGACTGAGCCGTCCGGCTCTCGGCCAGGGCGATCCGCGCCATCGTGGTCGGGTGCGACCCGAACCACCAGTGGGACCACGCCGGTGGCGTCAGGTCGGCGGCCGACCGGCGGGCCAGCTGCTGCTGGAGCGCCACGAACGCGTCCGGGTCGTCGGTGACCCGGAGCGCGTCGACATCGGCGCGGGTCTCCACCTGACGGCTGATGCCGTTCTGGACGGGGCTTGCCAGCAACCCGGCGACCGCGACCAGCGCCAGGAGACGCGGCACGTTGCCCGGGTGGGCGACGCCACCGTCGTCGTGCGCGTCGCCCGTCCGCCGGCGCGACAGCACCAGGCCGAGCAGTCCGACCCCCAGCGCTGCGCCCGCCGCGCCGAGCGTGGTCCCGCCCAGGACGTCGCGGTGCCGAGCGTGCGACAGCTCGTGCGCGACGACCGACACCGTCTCGTCCTCCCCGAGGTCGTCGACCAGGTTGTCGTAGACCACGACCCGGCGGGTGCTCCCGAAGCCCGACACGTACGCGTTCAGGGTCGTCGTCCGACGCGACGCGTCCGCGACCAGGACGTCGTCGACGTCCACGCCCTCGCGATCGGCCAGGTCCAGGATCCGGGCGCGCAGCGGTCCCTCCGGCAGCGGCGTGAACGAGTTGAACAACGGCTCGACGACCAGCGGGTAGACCAGCGAGCCCACCACCACGAGCGCCGCCAGGCTGGGGCCGGCCACCGCGGGCCAGGCGCGCGGCCACCGGCGAGCGCACCCCACCAGCACGAGCACGACCAGCGAGGTGACCGCGACGTCGAGCGCCTCGGACTTCGCGAGGTCCACCGCGAACGCACCCCACGCCTGGTTCGACAGCCCGAACTCGAGCACGTGGCGGCGCAGCAGGACCGCGAACGGCAGGGTCAGCAGGCGGACCACGACCTCGACCGCGGCGACGGCGAGCGGGACCTGCACCCACCACGGCCCGGGCAGCCGGCCGACCAGCGCACGCCCGGCGCGGGTGAGGCCGAGGAGCGACAGCAGCACCAGTGAGACGGCCAAGGAGGACCAGCTCCAGACCCGGGCCCACCTGGCGAAGTCCTCGCCCCGGGCGATCTCGGCGTCGGTGAAGTAGCGCGACGGGTCCGCCGCGGGGAGCGCGCCCCCGGGTACCGGGTCCCACGGCACCCACAGCACGGCCAGCACGACGAACACCGCCGCGGCGACCAGCGCGACCGCCGCCGACGTACGTCGCTCGCTCACCCGGCCACCGCCGTCGTGGCCGCGAGCGACTGCAGGCGGTCCTGCCATCGCCTGGTCAGCTCCGACTCGTCGAGGCCGACACCGGAGCGCAGTGCGGCCCCGATGTCCGCTCCGCCACTCACCTCGTCGTACAGCCGGACCAGCCCCTCCTCCCCCGCCAGGTCGGCGACGAGCTGGCAGGCCAGCCAGGCCGCCTCGTAGGCCGCGCCGAGGTGGCCGGCGGTCGCGTCGAACTCGGCAGGACCCGGGAGGGCCTCGGGCACGCCTTCCGCACGGACCTGGGCGATGACCTGACCCGCGGTCTTCGAGATCGGCAGGTCCGTGCCCCGCAGGGCGACGTAGTCGGCGAAACCCTCCAGGAGCCAGAGCGGCATGCCGCTCGTCACCGGCGCGTCGGTCGCGATGTGGGTCGCCTCGTGGGTCATGACGACCTGCTCCCCCGCCGGCCCGAGGTCGCGGTAGAGGTCGGGGTTGACGAACACGTGCGCCGGCGAGGTGGGGGTGAGCGTGCCGTCGACCGTGGCCGAGACGGCGGCGATGTCGGTGTAGGTGCCGGGGTCGGCGGCCAGCATCGCGTCGAGCGTCTGCGCGCTGTCCGGCACCTCGACCACCAGGCCGCCGGGCCAGTCCGGCAGCACCGCACGCACGGCCGGCACGGCGGCGACCGCCCGCTCGGCATAGCGGTCGGCGTCCGCGGCGGAGCCGTCGACCAGCACCAGCGTCTCTGCGCCGCGCCGGACCTCGAGCGGCGCGGCCAGCCACAACGGCGTGCGCCGGTCGCCACCGCCGATGCCGGTCACCGACGCCCCCGGCCCGGTCGCGTCGAACCCGACGAGGACCTCCTCACGCACCGGCTCCCGGTCGAAGCCGGAGAAGCGCCAGGTCATGTCCACCGCGGCGGTCCAGGCACCGTCGGCCGAGGTGCTGCTCGTCTCGTCGACGTAGCGCAGGGTGAAGTCGGCGACGTCCAGCGCCTCGGCGTTGGCGACCACCGCGCGGAGCAGGTCGGCGCCTCCCGCGGAATCACCGGCCAGGGCCACGGCGGACTCGGTGTCCCGAGCTGCCACCGCGTCCTCGAGCGCCCGCAGCACCCGGACCGCCTCCGCGGGCTCCGGGTCGGGTCGGGTGACCGCGTCCGGCGAGGCCAGGTAGTCCTCGTCGCGCGAGACGAGGTAGGTCACCGCCGCCACCACGAGCAGCAGCAGCACCGACGCCACCACCACCCAGCGGCGTCGGGCGGGCGCGGTCACCGCACCATCATCGCGATCGGGTGGTGACAGTGCGGGGAAGGCGGGCTCAGCCGGGGCGGACGGCGCCGACGTACGGCATCGAGT
>NZ_JAEMSS010000090.1 GCF_016462705.1 Nocardioides sp.
CCTCGGCGTCCTCCATCGCCTCGATGATGTGCTTGCGCACGATCGTGCGGGGGTCCAGGTCGCGCAGCTCGAGGTCGGCGTACTCCGGTCCGAGCTCGTCGCGCAGCTCGTCACGCGCGGCGTTGGCGAACTGCCGGGCCTTGCGGACCATCTGGCCGGCCTGCTTGGCCAGGTCCGGCAGCCGGTCGGGTCCGAAGACGAGCACCGCGACGAACGCGATGAGAGCCATCTCGGCCAGGCCGACGCCGAACACGGGACGTGGGCTCTCAGAGCCGGCCGGCGGGGGTGAGGCCGAGCTGCATGCCGGCCAGCCCTCGCTGCCGCCCGCCGAGCCGCTGGGCGACCTCGGTCAGGACCTGGGCCGCGAGTGCGGTCGGGTCGGACTCCACGATCGGCTTCCCGGCGTCGCCGCCCTCGCGCAGGGCCAGGTCGAGAGGGATGCGCCCGAGGACCGGGACGTCGTAGCCGAACCGGGCCGACAGCGTGCCCGCGACCCGGTCGCCTCCTCCGGAGCCGAACACCTCCAGTCGGTGCTCGGTCCCCGTCTCGGCGCAGTGAGGACAGGCGAGGTAGCTCATGTTCTCGATGACGCCCACCACCCGCTGGTGCATCATCGAGGCCATCGTGCCGGCCCGCTCGGCGACCTCCGCCGCGGCCTCCTGCGGCGTCGTGACGACCACGACCTCGGCGCCGGGGAGGTGCTGGCCGAGCGAGATCGCCACGTCGCCGGTGCCGGGCGGCAGGTCGAGCAGCAGCACGTCGAGGTCGCCCCAGTAGACGTCGGCGAGCATCTGGACGAGAGCCCTGTCGAGCATCGGACCGCGCCAGGCGACCACCTGGTCGCGGCGTGGCTTGAGCATCCCGATCGAGATGACCGAGACGCCCGAGCTCGTGGGGACCGGCATGATCAGGTCGTCGACCTGGGTGGGCCGGGTGTCGGCCACACCGAGCATCGCCGGGACCGAGTGGCCATAGATGTCGGCGTCGATCACCCCCACCCGCAGACCCTGACCGGCCATCGCGAGCGCGAGGTTGACGGTGACCGAGGACTTGCCGACACCGCCCTTGCCCGAGGCGATCGCGAAGACCTTGGTCAGGGAGCCGGGCTGGGAGAACGGGATCTCCCGCTGCGCCCTGCCGTCGCTGAGGATGTCCTTGAGGCCGGCGCGCTGCTCCGCGGACATGACGCCCAGGGTCAGGTCGACGTCGGTGACCCCCTCGACGGCACGCAGGGCGCCGTTGACGTCACGGGTGATGGTGTCCTTGAGCGGGCACCCGGCCACGGTCAGGAGCACGGTCAGCCGCACCAGTCCGGACTCGTCGACGTCGACCGACGCGACCATGCCGAGGTCGGTGATCGGGCGCTTGATCTCGGGGTCCTGGACGGTCGCCAGGGCGGCGGTCAGGCGGTCGACGGAGGGGAGGCTCATGATGCCTCCAGGGTAGTCGGCTCCCCCCGTGCCGGCTCAGTCGACCGACTCGTCGTCCTCCTTGGAGCGGTCCTCCAGCTCGTTGAGCAGCGACCGCAGCTCCGAGCGCAGGAAGTCGCGGGTCGCGACCTCGCCGACGGCCATCCGCAGCGAGGCCACCTCGCGGGCGAGGAACTCCATGTCGGCGTGCGCGCGGGCGTTGGCCTGCCGGTCCTGCTCGGCGATGACCTTGTCGCGCTGCTCCTGCCGGTTCTGGGCCAGGAGGATCAGGGGCGCGGCGTACGACGCCTGGAGGCTGAGCATCAGCGTCAGGAAGATGAACGCATAGGGGTCCCAGGTCCAGTCCGAGGGCGCCAGGGTGTTCCAGACGACCCAGACGGCGACGAACGCCGTCATGTAGAGCAGGAACCGCGCGGTACCCATGAACCGGGCGAACTGCTCGGCGAAGGTGCCGAAGGTGTCGGGGTCGTACGCCGGGCGCCGCACCAGCGGCTGCCGACGGCTCTCGCGAGGCGTGTCCAGGCGGGCCCGGCGGGAGCGCGGCTCAGCCATCGCCCACCACCCGCGTCGACCCGGAGGACGCGACGGCGCGGTCGCGCCAGTTGTCCGGGAGCATGTGGTCCAGGAGGTCGTCCACGGTCACCGCGCCGATGAGGTGTCCGTTCTCGTCGACCACGGGCGCGGCCACTAGGTTGTAGGTCGCGAGGTGGGCCGCGACCTCGCCGATCTGGGCCTCGGGTCGCAGGCTCTCCATGGAGTCGTCGAGAGCGCCGGCCACCAGGGTCGACGGCGGCTCCCGGAGCAGCCGCTGGATGTGGGCGACCCCGAGGAACCGGCCGGTGGGCGTCTCCAGGGGTGGCCGACAGACGTAGACCAGGGCGGCCAGGGCCGGGGTGAGGTCGGGGTTGCGGACATGGGCCAGCGCGTCGGCGACGGTGGCGTCCGGGCCGAGGATGACCGGCTCTGAGGTCATCATCGCCCCGGCCGTGTCCTCGACGTAGGACATCAGCCGCTTGACGTCCTCGGCCTCGTCGGGCTCCATCAGCTCGAGGAGCCGCTCGGCGGTCTCGGGCGGCAGCTCGGCCATCAGGTCCGCGGCGTCGTCGGGGTCCATCTCCTCCAGGACGTCGGCCGCCCGCTCGCCGGCGAGCTGGCCCAGGATCTCGACCTGGTCCTCCTCGGGCAGCTCCTCGAGGACGTCGGCGAGCCGCTCGTCGCTCAGGGCCGCCACGACGGCTGCCCGTCGGTCCGCCGGGAGGTCGTGGATCACGGTGGCGGCGTCGGCCGGCCGGAGCTCGTTGAGCGCATGGATCAGCTGGGTGGCGCCCTGGGTCGGCTCCCTGCGGGTCAGGCCCTCGACCTCGCCCCACTCCGCGACGTGGGTCTGCCCACGGCGTCGCAGCGCCTTGGCCGGCTCCTGCACCGCCACCCGGCTGATCACCCAGTCGCGGTTGCGGGCCTGCTCCATGCCGATGTCGTAGACGGTGCCGGTGATCCCGGACGGGGTGATGGTGACCGTCTTGTCGAACAGCTCGCCCACGACGAGCGTCTCGGTGGAGCGCTGCTCGAACCGGCGCATGTTGAGGAGACCGGTCGTGTAGACCTGGCCGGCGTCGACGTTGGTCACCCGGGTCATCGGCACGAAGATCCGGCGTCGGCCGAAGACCTCGGCCACCATCCCGAGCACCCGGGGCTGGCTCGACTCCGAGCGCACGGCTGCCACGAGGTCGCGGACCTTGCCGACCTGGTCCCCCTGGGGGTCGAAGATCGGCAGGCCGACCAACCGGGCGGCGTACACGCGAGAAGGAGCCGTGCTCACGTGGGGTCACGCTACCGGCCGGGGGGCGCGGGGGGCGTCTCCTAGACTCGTGGCATGAAGAGGCTCGTGGCTCGACTCGCGGCAGGGTCCGTGGCGGCGGTGCTGTTGCTCGGTGGGTGCGGTGACGACACCGCCACCGACCCGTCGGCGGCGGACGGCTCGGGCTCGAGCAGCTCGGAGAGCCCGTCGGCCTCGGTCGACACCTCGGAGCCCGCCGAGCCGACGCCCAGCGAGTCGCCGATCGTGCCCACGGAGACCGCGGAGCCGCTGCCGGACTGGCCGGCCTGCACCGACATCTGGGTCGAGGGCGCGAAGCTGCCCGCCGACTACAAGGGATGCCTCGAGGACCAGACGGCGGTGAAGGCGAAGAACCAGTACTGCGAGTTCGGCAAGAAGCTCGTCACCTACGGCGACCGGTTCTGGGCCGTGCGCGGTGGCCTGGTCAACGACGCGGGGGGACCGCTCAAGGACAGCGCGGACTACCGCGACGACCTGGCCTCGTGCCAGGGCTGACGACCTCCGGCCGAAGGCTTGCGGGAATTACAGTCTTGTAGTTAGCCTCAAAGGCTTCGTCACACCAGTCACACTGGTTACAGTCCTCGCATGCAACGCCGTTCCCCCGGTAATGCATGGCCCGGCTTCCCCGTCTGGAAATCCCTCTCGGTGGCGTCAGCCATGTCCCTTCTCGCTGCCCTGCTGGCGGTGGTGGTGGTGAGCGCGCCGTCGGGCGCCGCCTCCGCACCGGCCGCCGCTCCGGCGGCGTCGACCTGCGCCCCCGTGCTGCTGGTCGGCGTCGAGGGTCCGCGCGACAAGCGGGCGGCCGGTGCGACGTTCTCGCCCGCGCTGATGCAGGTGGGAGAGACCTTCCGGGCCCGTGCGGCCGCCACCGGCCGGGGCGTCCAGCTCGTCCGCATCACGACCCGCGGCGCCAGCCCCGAGAAGCTCGTGGGCAAGGCGCTGAAGGCGAAGGCCAAGCAGGCGGTGACGGTGGGCTCGGCCAACGCATGGATGGACAAGGTCGGCAAGGCCCAGTCCCGGACCGCCGCCGCGCTGTCCGCGGCTGCCGCCGCGTGCCCGGAGCAGCAGATCGTGCTGGCCGGCTACAGCCAGGGTGCCACCGCGCTGCACCGCTCGCTCGCCGCCCTGGAGAGCGCGTACGGCGCACGTCTCATGGGCGCGATCCTGATCGGCGACGCCGACAAGGTCCGCCGCACCAACGCCAGCGTGGTCGGAGCCCCCGCGGCGTCGAAGCGCGGCCGCGGGATCGGGACCCGGCTCCTCGGCAACACCGTGGACGCACCCGCCAGCCCTACGGGGACCCCGGTCATCAGCGTCTGCTCCAAGGGCGACGTGGTCTGCGACCTGCGGGGCAACCCCGCGGGCAAGGCCGTCGAGAAGCACAAGAGCTACGGCGCCGGCGCCGGCGCCGCCGCCGTGGCCTCGGCCGCCTCGAGCATGTGGTCCCGGGTCGCCAGCTGGGCGCGGGCCTCGCTGACCAACGTCCAGGTCCCCGCCAACGTGGCGGGCACCCAGCAGCTCACCGTCGACGTGGACCCCGCCTACGCCGGGTCGGTCGAGTGGTCGCAGATCAGTGGGCTGCCGCCGGGCGCCAGCATCAGCCCCACCGGCATGCTCAGCTACCCCGCGCTGGCGGAGGGCAGCTGGACGGTCAGCTACGCGGTCCGGACCACCGACCCGCCGTCGCCCCTGTCCTACGGCCAGTTCGTCCTCACCGCCGCCAACCCGGAGCCGATGGTGAGCGCGGGTGGCCAGTCGGCGTGCGAGGTCCGCGCGGACACCACGCTGTGGTGCTGGGGCAACGCGGCGTACGGCCAGGTCGGAGACGGCCAGACCAAGGACCGGATCAACCCGCAGCCGATCGGCACCCCGGGCTGGGGCAGCGTCAGCGCCAGCGGGTCGACGGCCTGCGGCATCCGACTCGACCAGACGCTCTGGTGCTGGGGCATGAACCACCGCGGCCAGCTCGGCATCGGCGAGAAGCCCCGACAGCTCGCCCCCGTGCAGGTCGCGCCGTTGCAGCGCTTCGTGCAGGTGTCGACCGGTTGGCTCAACACCTGTGCGATCGCCATCGACACCTCCCTGTGGTGCTGGGGCGACAACAGCCGAGGCCAGGTCGGCGTCGGTGACACCAAGACGCGCTACACGCCCACCCTGGTGAGCCCGTCCGGGTGGACCTCGGTCACGGTCGGCGGCTACTACGCCTGCGGCACCAGGTCGGACGGCGCGGCCAGCTGCTGGGGCCAGAACTCCTTCGGCCAGCTCGGCACGGGGGTCACGACCAACAGCAGCGTGCCGGCGGCTGTGGCCGGCGGGTTGGCGTGGCAGCGGCTGGACGCCGGCTGGGCGACGACCTGCGGGATCACGACCGCCGGGGCGGCGTACTGCTGGGGCCTCAACGACCTCGGGCAGGTGGGCTCGGCCGGCGGCAACACGGCCACGCCTCGAGCCGTCGAGAGCGCCACGACGTGGACCTCCATCAGCGTGGGCGACAGCTTCGGCTGTGGCGTCACGACAAGCTCCGAGGCGATCTGCTGGGGCAGCAACCGCTACGGGCAGCTCGGCGACGGCCAGGGTGCCAGCCTGCGTGGTCGCACGGCCAAGGTGAGCGGCACCTGGGACAGCGTGGACGCCGGGTGGTACTCCGTGTGCGCACGCCCCGTGAGCGACGCGCCCAGCGTCTGCTGGGGCAACAACGAGCGCGGCCAGCTCGGCCGCGGCGACCGCACCAACCGCAACACCCCCCGCGGCCAGGTCGCGGGCAGGGCGTTCCCGGTGCAGGAGCGCCGGAACCCGAACCAGTTCGTGGCGACCAGCTTCAACATCCTGGGCAGCCAGCACACCGAGCCGGGTGGCGGCGTGCCCGAGTGGGCGCCCGGCCGGCTGCGCAGCGAGTGGGCCGCCAACCTCATCCAGAAGACCAGCACCGGGATCATGGGCTTCCAGGAGATCCAGCCCGACCAGATCAACACGCTCGACCGGATCATCGGTGACCGGTTCGACTTCTGGCCCGGCAACGCCAACGGCCCCCGGGCCGCGTGGCAGACGGTGGCCTGGGACAACACGAAGTGGGAGCTGGTCACCGCCGAGAACGTGGACCTCCCGGTGCTCGGCAAGACCCGGCCGCACCCGCTGGTGCTGCTCCGCAACAAGGCGACCGGCAGGTCCACGTGGCTGTTCAACATCCACAACTCCTCCAAGAACACGCCGGAGCGCAAGAAGGAGCGCCGCAAGGCCCTCAAGCTCATCGTCAAGGAGGTCGTGAAGAAGCGCAGGGACGGGACGCCGCTGATCCTGCTCGGCGACTTCAACGACCGCACCGAGGCGTTCTGCACGGTCACGGGCAAGACCGACCTCAAGGCCACCAACGGGGGCGCCTTCAAGAAGGGCAAGTGCAAGCCCCCCAAGAACATGGGGATCGACTGGATCTTCGCGTCGAAGGACCTCGCGGCCGAGTCGTTCACCCGGGACCGCAACCTGATGATCCTGCGGATCACCGACCACCCGGTGATCTACAGCACGATCAGGTTCAAGTAGGCCCGGTCAGCGACGCCGGCGTAGCCGGTCGACCCAGCGGGAGATCGTCGAGCGGGTGTCGGCCTGGCCGCCCATCCCCTGACCCGCACCCGGCCGCACCCCGTCCTTGAGGTCGCTCAGCAGCCGGGCGGCCAGGTCCAGGGCGACGTCCGCGACCTCGGCGTCGGTCACCGACGAGGGGTGCCGGCGCTCGGGCAGGTCGTCCGGCACCCGTAGCGACTCCAGGTCGCCGACGACGTCGTAGCCGCGCTCCCGGATGAGGGCGACGGCCGCCTCGCCGCGGCGGCGGCAGTCCTCGACCTGGTCCGGGCCGGGCCAGAACCGTTCACCGCCGCGGGGGACGAGCCGCTCGTCGGCCAGGAAGGACCGGATCCACACCCCACGGTCGAACGCCGCGTCGAAGCCGACCAGCCGCGCGTTGAGCCGTCGCAGCGTCTCCGCCTCGACGACGCCCATCGAGGCGTTCGGGAAGCGGCCGGCGTCGCCGACGATGCCGGGCGCGATGCCGAGGACCGTGCAGAACGACCGCCAGAGCTCGTCGGGGGGAGCCCCGGAGCCGGGGACCGGGACGATGTGGACCCGGTCGGGTGGGAGGTCGGCGGCCCAGCGGTCCAGCACCAGCCCGAGGTCGAGCGCCCGCCAGTCCCAGACCTCCAGCGGGTCGTCGGACTCGCCGTGGCCGTAGTCCTCGATCGGGACGGTCCCCTTGTTCTTCAAGGACTCCTGCCAGCTCGAGGTGAACAGACCGAGCGGCTCGCGCGCGGTGAGCACGAGGTGCACCTCGGCGGGGGCGAGGTCCGAGAGCACCCGGGCCGCCTGCTCCGCCGAGGCCGCGCCGAAGAACTCGTGGCTGATCAGGGCGTCACCACCCCACGAGCTCGTCTCGGCCAGGAGCACCTGCCAGGAATGGGGGGCCTTGGGGTTGCGGCGCGCCACCCGAGGGTCGTCGCGCACCACCAGCGAGGCCCACAAGTGGTCGCGCCGCTCGCGACCTGGGACCAGCAGCTCCGCGTCCGCGAGCTCCTCGCGGTGCGCCCACAGGATCGTCTGCAGGTAGCTGGTCCCGGTCTTGGGGAGACCGAGGTGCAGGAAGACGCGGCGGGCCACGGTGGGTCCGGCTCAGCCGAGCTGCTCGGTGTACTTCGCGAGCACCTCGTCGACGGCGGCCTGGTCCCGACGCGACAGCGGAACGAGCAGCTCTTGCACGATGTCGGTCAGCTCGGCGAGACGGTGCTGGTCGCGCCGGCACTCCTGGACCTCGTCCTCGAGCTCGGCCACCCGCTTGGCCAGCTTGGCGACCTCGATCCGCAGCTTGACGGGGCCGAAGCGCTGCAGGCCCTCCCGGACGTTGTGTCGGTTCAGCTGTGCCATGCGACCACCATCCTGCATGTCGTCCGGCCTCGGGCATCCGGGCCGCTGTCCGTGCGCTCCACGACGCTCCCACCGCGCTCGCCGAGCTCGTGCACGACGAGCTCGGGGTCGAGGGGGTGCAGGAGATGCCGGTGCACCCACCTGTCGTCGTCCGCCGCCGCGGTCAGGAACTCCAGGTAGAGCCGGCCGTCCGGGCCGCACGCCATCTCGGCGAGCCGCCACAGGTTCCGCCGCCCGGCGGCCGGCACCGCGTCGGCGACGTGCCGCGCCATCAGCGCGTGCGTCCCGGGCTCGTGGGCGAGCCGGGCGCCCCAGCCGAGCACGTGCCGCAGCTCCAGCAGGTTGAGCATCGCGAACCGCAGGCGGAGGTCGGGACGCTGCGCCGCCCACTCGGTCATGAACTCGTAGGCCGTGGGGGCGTAGTCGACGCCCAGCACGTCGTACCCGCGCCGGGCCAGCCATCGAGCCGCGCCACCGCGGCCGCACCCGATGTCGGCGATCCTGACGTCCGTCGGTTCGCGCTCCTGCACCCAGCGGGCGAGAGTCGGCGGCTTGCGGCGCGGGTTGGCCCGGCGGTGACCGAGATAGCGGCGGTCCCAGTCCTTGCGGTTGACCCGGGTGCCCCGGAACCAGTCGTTGAACCGGAGGTACGTCGTCCGCGGGGTCTCGTAGACGAACGCCGGGTCGGGGGTGCGCCAGCCCGGGCCGTAGGTCGCGGTGAGGAAGGCGTCGGTGTCCGCCGGCGCCGGGAGGGTGCGGCCCTCCAGTGTCGTGGTGCCCAGGGGAAAGACCGCCGACTCGGGCAGCGGCACCCGGATCTCGCCCATCACCATCAGGTGCCCGTGGGCGTAGAACCCGCCGAACACGTCCAGCCCACGCACCGACCCGTCGCTCTCGGTCACGAAGACCTTGATGCCGGCGCCGCTGTATCGCTCGATCCGGTAGCCGAGGTCCGCGAGCCGGCGCTCGATCGCGTAGGACTCCCGGATCACGTCGACCGGGACGGTCTTGCGGCTGACGTACGCCAGGTCCGCGTCGGAGTCGTGTCCGAGCAACCGCCCCTCGCGGACCGCGCCGAGCAGCGTCCCGTAGGCGGGGAACGCCGCGACGCCGATGCCGTGCAGGGCGTCGAGGATCCGCTCGACGGAGTCGAGCAGGGGAGCGGTCTGCGCCTCGCTGCGGGTCTCGAAGGTCCGCTGCAGGCGGCCGTCGTTGTCGATGCCGACCGGGCGGCCGTGGGCGTCGACGATGCTGATCCGTCCCTCGCCGGTGCCGAAGCGGTGCTCCTGGTCGTGCAGCACGGTGTCGTCGACGTGCGCGCGCAGCTCGACCCGCGCGGAGCCGTCGAGGAACTTGCCCAGCCGCTTGGGCCAGGGGATGAACCGGTCGCCCCCGCCGGGGAGCGCCTCACCGTCGCGCAGGACCCAGAACGACCAGATCCGGCGGCCGTCGAAGAGGACGTCGACGACGACGTCCTCGCCCGCCGTGCGGGCGACGATCCCGTCACCGTCGACCCGCTCGACCGAGGCGGTGGCCACACTCGACAACTCGACTCCTAGATCGCCCGGCGCGCCAGCGACCAGTAGGCCACCGAGACGCGTCGGAGCATAGTCGGCACGGAGAGCCCGTCGACCCCTGGCGTGACGTCACCGCTGAGCAGCTCGGCCAGCCGGGTGTCCGGCACGACCCGCGCGGCCTGGACCTCGCGGCGGCGGCGGCGGACCAGACCGGCGTGCCGCAGCAGCCACCACCAGCCGGCGACCTTGCGGCCGGCCCAGCCGCCCTTGACCGCCATCGCCAGCATGGCGAGCTCCATCGCGACGAGTGGGACCAGCACCGCCGCGAGCAGCCGGCCGGAGTAGACGGTGAGCACCATGAGCAGCCGGTTGCGCTCGAGCAGGTAGAGCTTCTGCGGGTTGCGGCTGAACTCGTAGCGGTGCAGCACGATCGCCTCCGGGACCAGCACCACGCGCCAGCCCCGTTGCCAGCAGCGCAGGCTGAGGTCGGTGTCCTCGCAGTAGGCGAACATCGGCTCGCAGAACCCGCCCAGTGCCGCGAACCGGTCGGCGCGCACCGCGGTCGCGGCACCGGTCGTCGATGTCACGTCCTCGTGGCCCGAGCGGCCGTGCTCGTACGCCGTGGCGGCGAGCCCGAGGCCGCCGGCCCAGCTGAGCCCGAGGTAGTGCACCGGGTTGCCGGCGGAGTTGAGCGTCTCCGGGTCGTCGTAGAGCCGCAGGGAGGCTGTGGTCAGACCGACCTCCGAGCCTGGCTCACCCAGACCGGCCACCAACGCGCCCAGGGCGTCCGAGCGGACGACGGCGTCACCGTTGACGAAGGCCAGGAACTCGCCCGTCGCCCGGTCCGCGCCGAGGTTGCACCCGGCCGCGAACCCCAGGTTGCGCCCGGGCCGGACCACGGTCACCCCCGCGACCGACGCCAGGACCTCGACGGCGTCGGACGTGCAGCCGTTGTCGACCAGCACGACGTCGGGACGCACGTCCTCGGACGCGAGGACGGCGCGCACCGACTCCTCCAGCACCGGCTCGTCCCCCCACGCGAGGATCACGGCGGTGACCGTGGGTCGCGAGTCGGTGGGAACGGGCATTCGTCATACCCTAGGGCCGCCCTCCACCTAGGCAGGACTTCCCGTGCTCCGCAGACTCCTCGACGCACTGCTCGACTGCGCCGTCGTCTCCTTCGCCCTCTGGACCCTGCTCTACTGCCTCGGCCTGGCCACGCAGTGGTCGCTGTTCCCGTCCGGGTGGCTCTGGCTGGCCGCCACCGCCGCCCTGGTCGCCTGGCAGGTGGTCGCCGTGTGGCGCAGCCAGTACGAGCTCGACGACGACCTGGACCGGCCCGAGCCGGTGGCCGTCGACCGGGTCCGCCGGGCCGCGCCCGGGGCTCTGCTCGTGGCCGGGCTCGTCGGCACCGCGGTCGCCGCCGTCGGCGGGGTCGTCTGGACCGCCGGGACGTTCCGCTTCACCTGGCTCGCGACCGTGGCGGCGACGGCGTGCCTCCTGCTGTGGTCCTACCTGAACGGTCGGTACCAGGCGCCGACCGCCGACGCCTGGACCCGCGCGAAGGAGGAGCACGGCAGCGCCTGGGACGACGCCGTCGTCCTCGGCGTCCTGGCGCTCACCACCGTCGCCAGCCTGTTCATCCACCTGGCCGACACCGACGACCCCTACTACGTCAACCGTTCGGTCTGGGTGGCCGAGCACGGCAACGCCGCGACGCTGGACACGATGTTCAGCCCCGAGGTCCTCAACTCGCCGTACGGCGGGGGAGTGCCGATCGCCTCCATCGAGTCGCTGTTCGGGGTGATCGCGCACATGACCGGCCTGCACGCCGGGACCGTCACCTACCTCGTCGCGACGCCGGTCTTCACGGCTCTCTCAGTGTGGGCGATCTGGCGGCTGGTGCGGCGCTGGGCACCGCGCCGGGCCGTGTGGGTCCTGGTGGCGGCCATCGCGTTCCTGATGCTCAGCGGCGACTCGATGCTCGGCAACTTCTGGATCGTCCGGATGTGGCAGGGCAAGGTCATGGCGGTCACGTTCCTGATGCCGCTGATCTGGGCCTACCTCACCGCGCTGCACGACGCCGACCGGCTGGGTGACCGCCGGCAGCGGAACCGCGCGCTCGCGCTGCTCCTGGCCTCCGGTGTGGCCTTCTTCGGGTTCACGCCGACCGCCGTGGTGTGGGGGCCGGTGATGTTCGGCGTGGTGGTCCTGGTCGCGGCGCTGGTCCGCTCACGCACGCTGCTCCTCGGCGGCGGGCTCATGGTCGTCGGCCCCGTCGTCAGCGGGCTCGCCGTGATCGCCTTCTCCACGGACGTGGGCGGGGAGGACCCGACCGCCCTGCCGGCCCGGGCGTCGTTCGTCCGGATGCTGGGCGAGGTGGGTCCGATGGTCGCGCTGGCCCTGGTCGCCCTGGCGGCGGCGCCGCTGCTCGCGCGCCGTGGGGCCGCGGGCGCGCTCGCGGGAGCCTCGGCCCTGGTGGGGGTCCTGGTCTACGCCCCGGGCGTGCTCGACCTGATCAACGCCGTCACCGGGTCGGGACCGATCCTGTGGCGGATGCTCTACGTCGCGCCCGTGCCGGTGCTCGTCGGGCTGCTGGTCGCGCTGCCCTGGGCCAAGGGGGACCGCCCCCGGACGACGGAGGCCGAGGCGGACGAGCCCAACGGCGTACGCGGCGACGTACGCAGCGACGAACGCAGCGACACGCTCCGGCGGGCGGGTGCGCTGGCCGGTCTGGCGGCGGTCGTGGTCGGCTTCGCGCTGGGCGGCCGGCCCGTGTGGTCCTACACCGGCCACGGCGGGCCCGTGACGGTCTCGGAGCGTCCGGAGTGGAAGCTGGACACCGAGGCGCTGGCCGACGTCGAGCTGCTGGCGGACCGTGACCTCAGCGGCACGGTCCTGCTGCCACCGCGCTGGATGAAGGTCCTCACGATGTACACCACCGAGGCGTTCCCGGTCGTGCCGCGGGAGTGGTTCATCCAGAACATGGAGGAGCCGCTGGCGAGCACCCAGGCGCGCCGGATGCTCTACGAGGTGGCGGACGGCAAGGGACCCTTCCCCAGCGAGGGCAACGTCGCCAAGGCGCTCGAGCAGCTCGAGGTCACGCTCGCCTGCGTAGGGCAGGCCAAGGACGCCGACCGGGTGGTGGAGATCTACGCCGCGGCGGGCTACCGGAACCAGGAGACGATCGGGTCGTTGACCTGTCTCTGGAGCGTTCCCGGCCGGTCCTGAATCGGCCCGGGGACGACCGCTGCCCCTGTATCCTCCAAGTGCCCGGAGCCACCCCGATGACCGCCCGAGCAACGCCCGATCAACGCCTGAGAAGAGCTGGATGAACTCGCCGCGCGCAGTGCTGCACGTGGGGCTCCCGAAGACCGGGACGTCCTTCCTGCAGGGTGTGCTGCGCGGCAACGCCGAGGTGCTCGAACGTCACGGCGTGCGGTTGCCGGACGGGTCGAAGACGCCGAGCCAGCAGCTCTTCCTCGCCGTCCTCTACCTCACCGGTCGCTCGGAGACCTGGGGCCGGTCCGCGGACGCCGGACGCCGGGCCTGGGAGCGCTTCGCCGCCGACGTACGCCGGCGTGGCGGCACCACCGTCATCAGCAGCGAGACGCTGTGCCTGGCCACCGACGAGCAGATCGGACGGATCCTGTCGGACCTCCGCGGCGTCAGTGGAGAGGTGGACGTCGACGTGGTCGTGACCGTGCGGGACCCGGCCCGCCAGGTCCCCGCCGAGTACCAGGAGGGCGTGAAGCACGGACGCCGCCTGTCCTACCCCAAGTTCCTGGACACGGTCCTCGCGCCGGACGGCGCCGACGGGAAGCGCGGGTCCACGAGACGTCGCTTCTGGAACGCGCAGGACCCGGTCGCGGTGCTGGACCGTTGGGCGGCACGCGTCGGTCCCGAGCACTGCCACGTCGTCACCTGCCCGCCGCCCGGTGCCGACCCCACCCTGCTCTGGTCGCGGATGGCACACGTCCTGGGTGTCGACGAGGTCGCCGTCGAGATGCCGCCCCGGGAGGTCAACACCTCCCTCGGCGCCGTCCAGATCGAGGTCCTGCGCCGGCTCAACCGCCGGGTCACCCGACAGGGCAACGAGCGGGTCTACGGCGACGTGGTCAAGCGGCTCTACGCCGGCACCATCCTGCGCGGTCAGGGCGGGGACAAGCTGCGGCTCCCCGCCGCGTACGCCGACCGGGTCCGGTCCCTCGCCTCCGAGTGGGTGGAGCAGCTGACGGAGCGGGGCTACCCCGTGTCCGGGGACCTGGCCGACCTGGTGCCCGAGGTCCCGGAGCGCGACGCCGAGACCCGCACGGGTGCCGCCACGATGCTGGTCTCCTCCCTGGATGCCACCGCCGAGCTGCTCCGCGAGGTGGAGCGGCTGCGGGAGGAGAACAGCCGGCTGCGCACGGAATCGGCCGGGTCCCGGCTGCGTCGGCGCCGCCCGGCGAAGGCCGTCAAGGCCGGCGCGGGAGGGCGGCTATGACTGCCGGGGCCCGCAAGGCCGACGGTGGTCTCCGCGGCACCCTGCTCAACATCGGCGGCGCGGCGCTGGCGGTCGCGCTCCTCGCCACCGCGGTGATCCTGCTGGTGTTCGGCGACCACCTCGTCTCCGACGATCCGCCGAGCACCGGCGACCAGGCCGGCCCGGTCGACACCGACCGGAGCAGCGAGGCCCCTCCTGACGAGACCGACGAGAGCGACGAGGTCGTGGAGGCGGCCACGGCCGTGCTCGACACGTGGTCCCAGCCGGCTCTGCGTTACGACGAGTGGTGGCAGGCTCTCGAGCCGCTCCTGACCCCGGGAGGCCGCGAGGCCTACTCCTTCACCGACCCGACGACCGTGCCCGAGCTCACCGAGCTCGCCGCGGACCACGTCGTCCTCAACCCCTCCGGCGCCACCGCGACGGTCTGGTTCGAGACCAGCGACGGTGTCTTCGGCGTCGACCTGTCCCGCAAGTCGACGACCGACACCTGGCTGGCCAACCGGGTCGTCTTCCCGGGCGAGGAGTCGATGTTCGCATGAGGTCCGCATGAGCCACCGGTCTCGGTCCTGGTCCCGCCCCCGCCGCGCGTGGGCGGGTGCACTGGCGTCCCTCCTCGTGTCGGCGGGGCTCGCCGGGACCCCGCTGGCGGCGGCGCAGCCCGACCAGGCCGTGAGCGCCGACGAGAAGCGCCAGGACGCCGTGACGGCCCGACACCTCCGGTCCTGTGCCAGGCCCGCCCTGTCACCCAGTGTCCGGCTGGTGCCGCAGAAGCAGGGCGCCGACGCGACCGGCCCCCAGCAGGTGGCCCGCGACGTCGCCGCCGCCGGCCGGGAGCTGCGGGCCTCCGCCCGGGCGCAGGCCCTGGCCGTCGCCGCGGTGCTGGCCGGCGACCTCGACGACGGCTGGCCGGCGAAGCGGTTCTACCAGCGCCTCGACCGGATCGACGGCTGGGAGACGCTCCCGCCCACGATCGCGGTCCACCGGGTGCTGGGCACCCCTGACCCGTTCCGCTACGAGAAGCACTGGACGGAGGCCGTCCGGATGCTGGCCTCGCTGTCCCCGGCGAGGCCCCAGACCGTCGAGAGCCTGGTGTCGGCCGGGGGCCGGGCCCCGTCGCGCTGCTACGCCGCGGCGTCCGACGTCAGCGCTCTCCCGCTGCCGCCCGGCACGGCGTTCCAGGTGACACCGTCGACAGCGGTCGCACCGGCAGCCGACCCGGCGTCGGCGACCGGCCCGGCAGCGCCGGCGCCGCGGCGCGAGACCCTGTTCAAGGCGGCCTGCGGAACGCCGGTCGTCGCGGCGACCGCGGGCACCGTGACCGTCACCCAGGACAACCCGGCGGCCGGGCCGTGGCTGATCAGCGTCCGCAGCGCCGAGGGCATCGTCTCCTGGTACTCCCACGTCCAGAACCCCAAGGTCGGCGACGGCGACACGGTGCTCGTCGGCCAGCAGCTCGCGGAGATCGGTGACCTGGGCGAGGTCGACACCTGCGCGCTCGGGATCTCGATCCAGTCGGTCAACGCCCAGGGCAAGACCAAGGAGCTCGACCCCGTCGGCTACCTCACCCAGCTCGGCGCCGCGGTCCCGGAGGGACCCACGATCATCCCCGAGACCGGCTTCCGGATCGCGACCTACAACGTCCTCGGCTTCCACCTCACCGCGCCCGGGGGTGGCCGGCCCGGGTGGGGCAACGGCGCCAGCCGCGTCGCCGCCGGGAAGGCCAAGCTGGAGGCCGCCGGCGTCGACATCGTGATCCTCAACGAGTTCGAGTCGCCCCAGGCGGCGGTCTTCGAGAGCGACCCGGAGTGGACCCTGCACCGGGCCACCCCCAACAACGTCTTCCGAGACGGCAACTCCAACGGCAACGCCATCGCCTGGAAGACCGCGGACTGGAAGCTCCTCGAGTCGACCGAGTTCCTGGTGCCCTACAAGACCACGCTGCACATGCCCGTGCTGACCCTGGAGAACCTCGACACCGGCGCGGTCATCCGGGTGATCGGCGTGCACAACCCGGCGTCCACCGCGAGGGCCGGCAACCAGCAGGCGGCGCGCAACAACGCCCGGGCCATCGAGATCGCGGGCATGCAGGAGCTCCGGGCCGAGGATCCCGACATCCCGATCCTCATCGCCGGTGACATGAACGAGCGGGAGACCGTGTTCTGCTCTTTCACCGGGACCGGCTTCCTGCAGTCCTCGGCCGGCGGCTCAGTCGGCGGCAGCTGCCAGTACCCGCGGCACGGACCGGTCGACTGGATCTTCGGGACCCTCGACCTCGACTTCCTGGGCCAGGACATCGACCAGTCCTTCCTCGGCCGGATCAGCGACCACCCCTTGGTCCTGGCGGACGTGGTCTTCCCGCAGCACGAGGCCCCGGACGCGCCCGAGGAGGTCGGCGACCCGAACCTCAAGGCGGGTGCCGGCAAGGGCTGAGCGTTCCTCGGCGCCTCGCCGGTCTTGGGGCTGGGCGTGGTGCCCGCGCGCGTAGCCGATCGAGTCTCGCCGTCAAGGACGCT
>NZ_JAEMSS010000091.1 GCF_016462705.1 Nocardioides sp.
AGGTCTCTTCGGCCGACTCACGCAGCAGCCGCTGCGCATCGGCCGCCCGGACCGTCACCACCTGGCCGCCGGGCGGAGGCGACCAGGCCAGGGCCGGGTCCTGCCGCAGCACCGCGGTCTGGAGCGCGCGCAGCTCGGTGCCCGGCTCGAGGCCGAGCTCCTCGTCGAGGACGCTACGCACGGTGGTCAGCGCCTCCAGGGCGTCCGCCTGGCGCCCCGCCCGGGCCAGGGCCAGCGCCCGCAGCGCCCAGAGCCGCTCGCGCAGCGGGTAGCGCGCGGTCAGCGCCTCGAGCTCGACGGCGACCGTGGCGTGGTCGCCCAGCGCGAGCGCGGCGACGGCGCGGTCCTCGAGCGCCACGGCCCTGAGCTCCTCCAGGCGGGCCCGCTCGGCGACCGCGGCCGGGGCGTCCTCGAGCTCGACGTACGGCGTACCGCGCCACAGGTCCAACGCCTCGCCGAGGCTGGCGTGCGCCGCCCGGAGGTCGGGCACGGGGACCTGCGTCGGGGCCCACGGCGGTTCGGCCTGCCCGCCCGGCGCGGCGAGCAGCCGGTGCGCGTCGCTCACCGCCCGGTCGAAGCGGTCCGCGTCGAGGCCGCCCTCCGGCAGCACCAGCGCGTAGCCGGGTTCGACGGTGACCAGGACCGAGGCCGGCGCCCGCGGCGCCCGGTCGGGCTCGAGCACCCGGCGCAGGCCGGACACGTAGACCTGCAGCGTCCCGGCGACGCCGTCCGGCGGGGCGTCGCCCCAGAGGAGGTCGACGAGGGCGTCGACCGACACCGGACGGCCGCCCGACAGTGCCAGGGCCGCGACGAGGGCCCGCCGCTTGCGGCTCCCGAGGAGCAACCGCTCCGCACCGCGCCACGCCTCCGTGGCGCCCAGGACCCTCACCCGCACGCGACGAGGATAGGGGGATCCGGGCCCGGGCCGCCGTAGGTGGAGCATCGCTAACTATACCGTCCGGACGGTACAGTTGATGCATGAGCACCCGACCGTCGATGCGCAGTGCCCTGCTCCACGCCGCCGCGACGCTGGTGGCCCAGCGCGGCTACGCGGCGCTGACCCTGGACGCGGTCGGGGCGGCGGTCGGGGTCAGCAAGGGCGGGGTGCTCTACCACTTCCCCACGAAGGAGGCGCTGGTGGCCGCGCTGCTGGAGGAGCTGACGACGGCGTTCGAGACCGACCAGACCGCCGCGCACGCAGCCGACCCTGCGTCTCCCGGGGCGTGGACCCGGGCCTACGTGTCGGCCACGGTCGGGTCGACCCCGGGGGAGTCGGAGCAGGTGGCGGCCGTGGCCCTGCTGGCTGCGGTGGGCTACGACCCGTCGCTCCTCGAGCCGATCCGGGCCCGGTACGACAGCTGGGTCGAGCGGCTCGACGAGGACGGGCTGCCCGGGGTGGACGCCCACGTGGTGCGGCTGGCCGCCGACGGCCTGTGGACGGCCGACCTGTTCGGCCTGGCGCCACCCGATCCGGCGTTGCGGGCCCGCATCCACGCGCGGCTCGCCGAGCTGGCCGGCGCCGGTCGAGGTCGATGACGATGCGCTCGGTGCTGCTCGCCTGGCCTGGACTCGCCCTGGGGATCACGTTCGTCGACGACTTCGTGGCCGGACCCGTCCTGGCCGCCACCGGCGCCTGGGTCGGTGGGCGGGCCGGGGTCGCCGTCGGCGTGGTCACGTTCACCGTCCTGGTCGGTGTCCTGGTGGCCTCCGCCCTGCTGGCCAGTCGGGTCATGGACCCGCGCCACCGGGAGCGGATCGACACCGTGGTCGGCCGAGCCGCCAAGCGTCGGGTGATCGGCAGGTATGTGCACCGGGTCGGCGACGACCACCCCTGGGCCACGGCGGTGGTGGCCGCGGTGGTCAGCCCCGTGCTGGCCGTGCTGCTGGCCCGGATGGTGCACCCGACGCAGCGGCTCGTGCGCACCTCGGTGATCGCCGTGCTCGCCTACGGTGTGGCGTTCTCAGTGTTCTACACCGGTCTCGGCGCCGGGATCGGCGACCTGGCGACCTGACCACGCGGTCAGCAGAGGACGAGCAGGCTGAAGGGCAGGGGGTCCGGGACGCCGTTGCCGTCGGGCGCGTGCGTCTCGACGGTGACCTTCCGGCCGCCGGTCTCCAGGAGCGGCGGCGTGAACCAGGCCGATGCGGACCCGGCCACGCGCTCCACGCTGTTGTGGGCGACGGCAGGGACCAGCAGGCACCCGAGATGGGGGCCGTCCAGCGTCACCACGTAGCGGCCGGGCGTCGAGGTCTGCTCGGCGCCGACCGCGCCGAAGTCCGCCGGCCTGAGCTGGCCGTCGGCCGAGACGCTGGCGCGGACCATGCCGAGCAGCCGCTTCGCGACGTCGGCGGTGCCGGCGGTGAGCGCCGAGTCGGCGGTGCCGGCCGCCTCCGCCACCTCGGCGCGGACGGCGCTCTCGGCTGTCTTCGCGCTGCCTGCCGTGGCGGCGTGGTCGGCGGCCGGGACGGTGCCGAGCGAGTGCTCGTCCACGTCGAGGCCGGTGACCGAGTCCGGAGCGAGGTCGACTCCGCGCACGGACTCGTTCTTGAGGTTCCGCGAGTCGACGGAGTTCTTCGCGAGGCCCCCGGCGACCGCGGCGCCGCTGCCGGCGACCGCGACCAGGAGGGCCGCGCCGGCGAGCAGGCTCGCGGTCGTGGAGGTCGGACGGATGGTGCGGATCATGCTGTTCTTCCTTCTCTGGTTGGTCCGCGGCCGGATGACCGGAGCGGCGTGGCGGGGACTCGGAGACATGGCCCCCGGGTGGAGACCGACGTTCAGACGATCGGTTCCGGATCGTGGGTGTTGACGGTCCGCAGGCCGACGACGGCCGCGGCGAACAGGAAGCCGGCCGCGACGACGAGGGCCCGGCCGAAGCCGTCGCTGAGTGCTTCGGCGGGTGCGGCTCCGGTGGCGAGCCGGTCGGAGACCACCGGGCTGGAGACGGCGGCGAGCACCGCGAGGCCGAGGGCCGCGCCGATCTGCTGGGCCGAGTTGAGCAGCGCCGCGGCGACACCGGCGCTCTCGGCGTCGACGCCCGCGTTGGCGGCCGCGGCCACGGTCACGAACACGAAGCCGACCCCGCTGCAGAGCAGCATCAGGCCCGGCAGCAGGTCGACGGCATAGGACCCGTCGGCGGGCAGCCGGGAGAGCAGCAGGATCCCGCTCCCGGTGACCACCGACCCGCCGACGACCAGCGGCCGGCTCCCGAAGCGGGCGATCAGCTGGGCGCCGCAGGCGGCCGAGGCCGCGGCCATCAGGCAGGACGGGATGTAGGCGAGGCCGGTGCGCACGGCGCCGTACCCCAGGACCTCCTGCATGTAGACGGTGACGAAGAAGAACATCGCGAGGAAGCCGGCGGAGGTGGCCAGCTGCACGACGTTGGCCGCCACGAGGCCCGGCAGACGCAGCACGGGGAGCGGGAGCAGCGGCGCCGCGGCGCGGGCCTCGACGAGGACGAACGCCGTCAGGACGACGGCGGCTCCCGCCAGGCCGGTCACGGTGGCGGGGTCGGCCCACCCCCGGTCGGGGGCCTCGACCAGGGTGTAGACGAGCAGCAGCATCGCGCCGGTGGCCAGCACGGTGCCGAGCAGGTCGAAGCCGCGCCGCACCGCGGCCGGGGCCTCGGACTCGACCAGCACGAGGATGGCGCCGACCAGCCCGACGCACAGGACCGGGTTGATGAGCATGACCCAGCGCCAGCCAGCGGTCTCGGTGAGCACCCCGCCCATCAGGACGCCCGCGGCCGAGGCGATGCCGGCCACCGATCCCCAGATGCCCAGCGCCAGGTGCCGCTCGGCGCGGGTGGTGAACGTCGTGGTGAGGATGGAGAGCGCGGCGGGGAGGCTCAGGGCGGCGCCGATGCCCTGGACCATCCGGGCGACGACCAGGGTCTCCGGGGTGTCGGCGAGGCCGCCGAGCAGCGAGGCGAGCCCGAACGTCGTCAGCCCGGCGAGCAGGACCCGGCGCCGCCCGAGCAGGTCGGCCATCCGGCCGCCGAGCAGCATGAAGCCGCCGTAGGTGAGCAGGTAGCCGCTCGGCACCCACTGCAGCTGCTGCAGCGAGAACCCGAGGTCGTCGCGGATGGCGGGCAGGGCGACGTTGATGATGGTGACGTCGACGAAGTCGAGGAAGGCCACGGCGCAGACCAGCGCGAGCAGGAGCCGGCCGCGCCGGGTCTGCAGGGCGCCGGGCGCCTGGGTGGTCGTCGTGGTGGTCCTCGTGGTGGTCATGGGGTCCCTCCTGGGAAGGTCTGGGGGCGGGTCGGCGCGGCCGCTCCGAACGCCGTCGCCTCCCGGCGCGCGAACGAGCGGCGGGTGAGCCACCACAGGAGCCGGATCGCCGGGCCGCCCGCGGCGAGGACCCGGCGGCGCGCGTCCGCCGGCAGGTCGGCCACGACCCAGGGCACGACGGAGAGGAGGTCACGGGGGGAGTAGGACGGCCGGAAGTGCTCGGCCTCGAGCCGGTGCCACTCCTCGTTGGAGAGGTGGCGCTGGACCAGGGCCATCGCGTCGCGCTCCTCGTGGGCCAGGTGGTCACCCAGCAGGGCCGACGCCCCGTCGAGGGTCTCGACCAGGCGCAGCCGCGTGGCCCCGTCGGGCGCGTCGGCCAGGCGTGCGAAGCCGTCGGAGGCGAGCTGGAGCAGCGGGTCGATCCGGGCGTGCTCGGCCTCCATCGCCTCGAGCACCTCGCGGCCGGCGGCGTCGCCGACCGCGGTCACTCGGTCGAGCAGCAGCGGCCACAGCCCGGCGTCCTCGGAGGCGTGGTGGTGGTGCAGCACCGTCGCGAACAGCCGCCAGCGCTGCTGCAGCGCCGCCCACCTGGCGCGGTCGGCGAGAGTCGTCGTGCGGGCGGCCGCCGTGAGCCGGGCGAGGTCGCGCCGGAACCCGTGGTGCATCACGAACATCATCGACAGGTCGACGGGTCCGTCGGGGGCTGCGGCCTGGCCGGGCAGGCGGAGCTGGGGGGTGGTCGTGCTCATCGTTCTTCCTTCTCGGGGTGGGGGTGGCCGGCCGTCGAGGCCGGACGGACGGAGGCCGGGCCCGTGGGCCAGCGCAGGTCGCTGAGGGGACGTCGGCCGGTGTGCGCGTCCGCGTGGGCCCCGGCTCCGGCCGGGACGCCCACAGCGGCCATCGTCGTCACCAGCCACCCGGGGCCGACGCCGAACTCGGCGGCGAGGGCGGCGCGGTCGAAGGCGCGGAGCTGGCGGACGGCGAGATCCATGGCGGAGGCCTGCACGGTCAGGTGCGCCACTGCCTGGCCGAGGTCGTAGAGCGCGAACTCGGAGTACTCCAGCTCGCTGTCGTCGACCAGCCGGTGCGCCAGGTTGAGGATCAGCAGCGACGCCGAGGGTGCCCAGCGAGCGGCGCTGCCGGCCAGGTGGCGGACCAGCCGCTGGTGGTCGGGTTCCCCGCGCCGCGCGGCGACGAAGGACCACGGCTGGGAGTTGCCGGCCGAGGGTGCCCACCTGGCGGCCTCGAGCAGCCGCTCGACGTCGCCCTCGGTCACGGTGTGGAGCGGGTCGAACGCGTGCGGGCTCCAGCGCCGCGCGAGCAGGGGGTGGATCCCCGGCGCCTCCTGGGGCCGGGCGGTCGCGGTGGTCATGCCACGTCCGCCCGGTCGGCCGGCTCGGTCAGGCCGGTCACGCGGTCCTGGGCGTGCTGGAGCGCGGCGTAGCCTCCCGGCTCCTGCGTGCGCCAGGCGACGTGCCCGTCCGGTCGCACCAGCACGGCACCTCCGGACGCGACGCCGTAGAGCCGTGCCGTGCTGCCATCAGAGTCCGGTACGTCGACGCCGAGGGCGACCACGGTGACCGGCGCCGGGCCGGTGAGGGCCGCGGCGGCCGCGGTCCACTCCTCGTGCTCGGGGCCGGTGACCAGCGTCAGGCGGCCGACGAACAGGTCCAGGGTGGACAGCCGGCGCCCTCCGGGGAGGTGGATCCACGCGTGTGGTGCGCGCCGCCCGGTGACCACCGCCAGGCCGGGCCGGCCCGGCGGCTCCAGGGGTTCCGGCTCTGCGGTGTCGTAGGTGACGCCGAAGTCCATGGCGCCCGGCTCGACGGGGAGGTCGCCCCGCTCCCGGAGCGAGGCCTGCGTGTTCGCGCGGCCGACCGGGCGGCGTTCGTCCTCGTAGGTGTCGAGCAGGGAGTCGTGCGCCCAGCCGCGCAGCACCCACGCCAGCTTCCAGGCCAGGTTGTGGGCGGCGGCGATGCCGGTGTTCATGCCGGTGGCGCCCCGAGGGGTGGTGCGGTGGGCGGCGTCGCCGACCAGGAAGACCGGTCCGTCGCGCATCGCGTCGGCGAGCTCGGCGGCCATGTCCCACGGGAAGATCCGCAGCACCTCCAGGGGCAGGTCCGGCGCACCCGCGGCGGCCCGGATCCGCCTGGCCGCGTGCTCGGGGCTCGGCTCGGCCGCGGCCGCGTCGACCTCCCAGTCGAAGGTCCAGCGGCCCGGGCCCGAGGCCACGAGCAGGCCCTCCGCGCCGGGCGTCGTCACCCAGCGCAGTGCGTAGGACGGCCCGGGCATGAGCCGGTCCAGGTCGGCGGTGAAGAGGACGGCGACGTGGCGCCCGTGCGAGCCCAGGTAGCGCATCGGGACGCCGAGAGCCCGACGCACGTGGCTGCGAGCACCGTCCGCCCCCACCAGGTAGCGGGCCGCCACGTCGTACGCCGGGGCGTCGCCGTCCCGCGGGCGCAGGTGTGCCCGCACCCCGTCCTCGCAGACTTCGAAGCCGCTGAGCTCGGTGCGGAAGCGGACCTCGCCGCCGGCGACCCGCACCTCGTCCAGCAGGACCGGCTCCAGGCGGTCCTGGGGCACGAAGGCGAACCGGGAGGGGCTCACCCGCGACAGGTAGTCGTCGTCGGGCACGCCCAGGTCCTCGACGGCCTGGACGGCCACGCGGAGCGTCGCCGAGATGGCCACCTCCATGCGGACGTCCTGGCCGGCGGCGCGGACGCGGCTCTCGAGACCCCACCCGCGGAAGATCTCCATCGTCCGGGGGCGGATCCCGGAGGCCTTGGGGAAGGTGGAGGTGCCGGCGTGCTTCTCGACGACCAGCACCCGCACTCCGTGGCGGGCCAGGCCGAGCGCGGTCGTGAGCCCGGCCGGTCCGGCGCCGACGACGAGGACGTCGAAGCGCTGCGCCGGGCCGGACGTGGTGGGGCTGGGCGAGGTGGCGAGCTGAGGGGACACCGAGGCTTCTTCCGGAGGGGATGGGTGGGTCAGTCCCCACGCTCCCCAACGGCGAGGCTCGCGACATCCGTAGCCGCTACGGAGTTAGCGAGCGCGCACGCGGAGCCGGCGGTCTCGCCGTCAGGAGCCGTCGGCGTTGTGCCGGTCGCGGAGCTCGCGGCGGTCGGACGCGTCGAGCTTGCCGAGGAGGTTCGCGACGTGCGTCTCGACGGTGCGCCGGGAGAGGAACAGCTGCTCGGCGATCTCGGCGTTCGTCCTGCCGTCGGCCACCAGCCTCAGCACGTCCAGCTCCCGGCTGGTGACGCCCCTGGCCCGCAGGGCGGGCGGCACCGCCGCGTCACCGCGTCCGCGCCGGACCGGTGAGCCGGCCTGCCGGAGCAGGTCACGGCACGTGCGCGCCAGCGGGCTGTCGCCATGGCGCTCGTGCTCGGCCAGGTCGTGGCGCAGGTGCGGGACCGGGTCGCCCCACCCGTCGACGACGCACGACTCCAGCACCAGCAGCCGCCACATCCGCCGGGTCCAGGGCAGGCCGTCGAGCCCGGAGTCCCCGGCCTCGAGCAGCGCGACGGCCTCGGCGGTCCGGCCGGCCCGTCCCGCCGCGATCGCCTCGGCGTACCGGAGAGCAGCGCGGTTCCCCGCCCGGTTCAGGGAGGGCAGGCCCGCCAACGCCTGCCGGGCCTCGTCGGCCCGGTCGTCGACGGCGGTGCGCAGCAGGGCCCAGAGCCCGAACTCTAGCCACGGGACACTCGTACGTCGCGAGACCAGCGCGCTGACGTGCGGGTCGAGCAGGGCGTTGGCGCCCTTGAGGTCGTGCCGGAGGATCAGCGGCAGGGCACGGACGGCGGCCACCTGTGCGTCGACCTCCGCCCAGCCGGAGGGGATCCCGGCCAGCGCGGCCTCCATCCCCGCCGTGTCGTCCGCGGCGGCCCTGGCCGCCGCCCTCACCAGGGCGCAGCCGACCTGCACCTCGGGCAGCCTCAGGTGCAGCCGTGCGGCGTGGGCCAGCAACGCGGTGGCGGTCTCCTCGTGCCGGGCCGGTCCGTCGCGGAGCCGGCTGGACTGGAGCTCGATGACCTGCGCGGCGGCCGCGAGACCCAGCATGCCGGCCTCCGTGGCCACCTGGACCGCCTCGGTCAGCGACTCGGAGGGGGTGTACTCGTCGCGCAGGAGCTCGAGCGTCCCGAGCCCGATGAGCGCCGTGATCCGGTGGTAGGCGATCCGGTGCTCGGCCGCCACCTGGAGCTCGCGGGTGAAGAACCCCCTGGCCAGCTGCGGGTCGCGGATCCGGGCGACCCGTCCCGCGATGTCCAACGCCTCGCCGAGCACGGCCGGGGAGCCGGACCGCTCCGCCCGGTCCACGGCCTCCGCCACCAGCCGCTCCGCCCGGTCCGCGTCGCCGGCCCCGAACGCGGCATCGGCGACGAGCAGCGCGGACCTCGGGTCCTCGGGACGCCCGGCCCACAGCACGAACTTCTCGGCGTCCTCCCACCGGCGGGCACCGACCGCCGCGCGGGCCAGGGACAGGCAGAGCTCGACGTGGAGGTCGCCGGCCGCCGCCGGCAGCGCGGCGACCCCGACCGCCACGGCCTCCGGCATCCGGCCGGTCCAGGTCAGCAGGACGACCCGCTCGTGGGCGACCTGCGCCACGTCGCAGCCCGCGGCCTGGGCGTGGTTCAGCAAGGTGGCGGCGAGCCCCAAGTTGCCCGCCACCCGGGCGTCCCGGGCGAGCGAGAGGAACAGCGCCGCGGCCCGTTCGGCCTCGCCGCCGGCCGCCAGCAGCTCCGCGGCCTGGACGGCGTCCTCGGGTCGTCCGCGGGCCAGCAGGGCGTCGGCCACCCGGACCGACAGCGCGGCCCGCTCGGGGGCCAGCAGGCCCGACAGGACCGCCTCGCGAGTGAGCGCGTGTCGCCACGTCACCCCGTCGCCGTCCTCGCGCAGCAGGCCGGCATCGACCGCGGCGCGTGCCGCGGCGAGCACCTGGCTCTCGGGCTGTCCGACCGCGGCCGGGATGACCGCCCACTCGGGCTCGGTCCCGGTCACGGCGGCCACCTCGAGGCACCGCTGCTGGTCGGGCTCGAGCAGGGCGAGGCGCCGACGCGCCAGCGCGGCCAGTGCCCGAGGGGCGGCCGGGGACTGGGCCGAGGCGTGCTCGCCGAGCACCGCCTCGTCCACCAGCTCCTCGACGAGCAGGGGGAGCCCCTCCGACAGGGCCGCGAGCTCGGCGGCCCGGTCGTCGTCGAGGCGCCCGGCGGACCGCTCCCGGGCCAGCGCCAGGCACGCTGCGGGCTCGAGCCGCGCGAGCACGACCCGCTGCACGGAGCGCTGGGAGCCGAGCCGGTGCATCACCTCGGAGCCGGGTTCGTCGTCCCGCGCCGACGCCACCACGAGCACCGGGAGGTGCTGCAACCGGTCCGCCAGGTACTCCACGAGGGCGAGGGTGTCGGCGTCCGCCCAGTGCAGGTCCTCGAGGACCAGCACGCAGCCCTCGCCCGCGGCGAGCGCCAGGAGCAGCTCCGCCACTCCTTCGCCGAGCACCAGCGCCGGGTCGACGTCGAGCGCGGTGCGCTGCGCCGGGTCATCGTCCCACCCGGGCAGCAGCCTGGCCAGCGCGGCTCGGTAGGGCCGCAGTGCCGGGAGGTCCGCGAGGTCGCGGACGGCAACCCCGGCGCGGAGGAACGCCTCGGCCACCGGTCGGTAGGCGCCGCTGTGCTCGGTGGCGCGGCCGCGCAGGACCCGCAGTCCTTGCTGCTCGGCCCCGTCGGTCGCGGCGGCGACCAGCCGCGACTTGCCGACGCCGGCCTCGCCCACGACGAGCAGCACGCCGCCGGAGCCTGTGGCGGCGGCGGACACCGCCCGTCGCAGCGCGGCTGCCTCCGTGTCGCGGCCCACCAAGGCCGCAGCGCCGAGGTGTGGCGACTCCGTCACACGGCGAAGATACGCTCGCGAGGGCGCGGCGCTCAGCCCTCGACGGCGGTCGCGGGTCCCTCGTCGCGCCCGTCGGCGATGAACTCGCGCAGCACCCGGGCGAACCGGTCCGGGTCGTCGAGGTGGGGGAAGTGACCCGCGCCCTCGAAGAGCTCGACCTGGCAGTCGGGCACGGCGCGTTGCGCGCTGAGCGCGTGCCAGGCGGGGATCATCCGGTCCTTCGAGCCCCACACGATCAGGGTCGGGATCGGTAGGACGCTGCCCAGGTGGTCGTGGGCGCTGATGCTCTGGCCGCCGATGTCGATGACGGCGCGGGTGGTGGCGAGGAAGGCGCGCCGGCTCTCGCGGTCGCCGAGCGAGCTGAACCCGCGCCAGATCGCCCGGATGTCCGAGCCGGGCCGCCAGCCGAGCTTCGACGCGCCCCGGCCCAGGGCCTCGGCACGCGACAGGACCGGCGCGGAGGCGACCAGGCCGAGCACCTGCTCGGCGCCGGGCAGGGTCGCGGAGCGCAGGACGAGGTTGACCTCGCGTCCCAGCCCGCCGCTCGACACCAGGACGAGCCGGTCGACCCGCTCGGGGAAGAGGTAGAAGAACTGCATCGCGATGCCACCGCCGAGCGAGTGCCCCACGAGCGTGACCCGCTCGACCCCGAGGTGGTCCAGCAGGTCACGCATCGTCGCGGCGTGCGCGCTGAGCGAGTAGTCCCCGGTCGGCTTGGCCGAGTCGCCGTGGCCGAACAGGTCGGGCACGAGCACCCGGTGGTCGTCGTCCAGCTTGTCGACGAGGTGCGACCACTGGCGCTGCGAGCCGAGGATCCCGTGGATGAACAGCACCGCCGGTCCCGAGCCGCTGTCGACGTAGGAGAGCTCGTGACCGTGGAGCACGACCCGGTGTGGAGCCATGTGCGCCATGGTGGGCCTTCTCGAGTTCGCGGTTGACCGAGCAGGTCCACGGTAGCGCTGCCCGTGTCGTGGGACCGCGCCTCAGGTGTCGATCGCCTCGACGTTGGCCTGCCCGTCGGTCGTGAGGACGACCGACATCCAGCCGTCGCTGCACCGCAGTCTCCGAGCGGACGCCCCGGTCACGACGTACCGACCCGTGAAGCTGTGGGTCACGACGTACGTCGCGTCGGTCCACATGCCGCAGACCTCACCGGTGGCGACCAGGTCCAGGTAGCGGTGCCTGCGCGCGGTCACCCGCAGCGTGGCGGTCGCGGGCTCGCAGGTCCCCGGGGCCGGGAGGCTCCCGTCGGAGCTGGCGAGCTCGGCCGTGTAGGCGCCGTCGAACGGCCTGCCCGTCACCGTGCCGCTGAGCAGCGCGGTCCCGGCGTCGTCGAGCGTGTAGGAGCCGAGGCCGTCGCCGCGGAGGTCGACGGCGGGCGGCCGCGCGGCGCCGGCCGGGGCGGCCGTGGCGAGGATCAGCAGGGCGCCCATCAGGACGCCCATCAGGACGCCCATCAGTGCGAGGGTCTTCGACTTCACGTTCGTCTTCACGTTCATGCTGGTCTCCTTGAACCTGGGTGGCGGGTTGCCGAGAGGACCGTGTCGCGGGACTCTTGAGCCGGTCTTGGGGGTGGGTTGAGGCGCGCGCCGGCCGACGGATCCGCGGGTGGTCGCCGCCTGGTTCAGAAAGCACGGTGGAGCGAGCGCGGTGGACGGCGAGGCGACGTTGCGGCTCCGGGTGCTCGGCGAGCTCGCCGCCACCCGGGACGGCGCGGTCGTGGACCTCGGCGGACGACGTCAGCGCGCCGTCCTGGCGGCCCTGGTCGTCCTGCGGGACCAGGTCGTCTCCGCCGACCACCTCGCGCACTGCGTCTGGGGCGACCACCTGCCGAGCAACCCGGCGGGCGCCGTCCAGGCCTACGTCAGCCACCTGCGCCGGCGCCTCCAGCCCGAGGCCGCGGCCCGCAGCCGGGACGCGGTCATCGCCAGCGAGGCGCCCGGGTACGTCCTGCTGCTCCCGCCCGACTCCGTCGACGCGTGGTGCTTCGAGCGCGCCGTCGACGCCGCGGCGGGGCTCGCCCCGGGCGAGGCGGCGCACACGCTGGACGAGGCGCTCCGGCTGTGGCGCGGCCCGGCGTACGCCGAGTACGCCGGCGAGCCGTGGGTCGAGGCCGAGGTCCGGCGGCTCAGCGAGCTGCGCGCGCTGGCCCGCGAGCGTCTGCTCGAGGCCCGGCTGCAGCAGGGGGACGCGGCGGTCGTCATCGGTGAGCTCGAGGCGCTGGTGGCCGAGGACCCGCTCCGCGAGGAGCGCTGGCGGCTCCTCGCGCTGGCCCTCTACCGGGCCCATCGCCAGGCGGGTGCCCTGGAGGCGCTGCGCCGGGCCCGCGAGACGCTGGCCGAGGAGCTGGGCGTCGACCCGGGCCCCGCGCTCCGGGCCCTCGAGGCCGAGATCCTGGCCCAGTCACCGACCCTCGACGCGCCGGCCCCGCGGCCCCCGGTGGAGCTGCCGATGGACCCGCCGGTGGAGGTGCCGACCGGGGAGGAGATCTCCGCACCGATCGTCGGGACCGACCTCGTCGACCGGGAGCGGGAGCTGGCGACGCTGCGGCGGATGGTGGACGAGCTGTCGCAGGGGCGGCCGGGGTCGCTGCTCATCGAGGGCCCGGCCGGCATCGGCAAGTCGCGACTCCTCGAGGAGACCGTGCGGCTGGCGGGCGCCGCCGGTGCCCGGGTGTACTCCGCGCGGGCCAGCCAGCTGGAGCAGTCCTACGGGTTCGGGGTGGTGCGCCAGCTCTTCGAGCCGTGCCTCGGCGACGCCGCCGCGGCAGGCACGCTGCTGGCCGGTGCCGCCGCGGTCGCGAAGCCGGTGTTCGAGGACGGGGCGGGCGACGACCCGCTGCACCACGGCGGCTTCGCCGTGCTCCACGGGCTGTACTGGCTGACCGTGAACCTCGCCGGCGAGGGGCCGCTGGTCATCTGCGTCGACGACATCCAGTGGTCCGACAGCGCGTCGCTGCGCTACCTGGCCTACCTCGTCAAGAGGCTCGAGGGGGTCCCGGTGCTGCTGGCGCTGGCGATGCGCACGGGCGAGCAGCACCCCGACGAGGGGCTGCTCGCCGAGCTGGCCCTCGACCCGTCGGTCACCGTGCTCCGCCCGGCGCCGCTGAGCGCGGACGCCGCCGCGGCCCTGGTCCACGAGCGGCTGGGGGAGGGGGAGGCGCCGTTCGTCGAGGCGTGCCACCGGATGACCTCGGGCAACCCGCTGCTGCTGCGGCAGCTGCTGCGGGCCCTGGCCGACGAAGGGGTCCCGCCGGACGTCTCCCACGTCGACACCGTGCGGGCGGTCGGCTCCCGCGCCGTCTCGGCCCTGGTGACCCTGCGGCTGCGCCGGATGCCGCCCGCGGTCACCGCGGTGGCCCGCGCCGTCGCCGTGCTCGGTGAGGCCGCCGGCCTGCCGACCGTGGCGGCGCTGGCCCAGCAGCCCGAGGACCAGGTGGCCGCCGCCCTCGACACCCTGAGCCGCAGCGAGATCCTGAAGGAGGAGGAGCACCTCACCTTCGTCCACCCGCTGGTCCGGGAGGCCGTCTACGACGACCTGTCCGCCGGCGAGCGGGCGCTGCACCACGAGCGGGCCGCGGAGGTGCTGGCGCAGCACGGTGCGACCCCCGAGCAGGTCGCGGCGCACGTGCTGCGGGCACCGCGCCGGGGGAGCGCGGCCACCGTCGAGCTCCTGCGGGCCGCGGCCGGCACGGCGGTCTCGCGCGGCGCGGCCGAGGCGGCGGTCGCGCTGCTGAGGCGGGCGCTGGAGGAGCCCGTCACCGGGCCCGACCGCGCCCAGGTGCTCGTCGAGCTCGGCCGGGTCGAGGTCAACGTCGACGGCCCGGCCGGCGTCGCCCACCTGACCGAGGCGTACGCCGCGCTGGACGACCCGCGCGAGCGGGCCCTGCTCGCGATGGGGATCGTCCGGACCCACCTGTTCGCCTCGCCGCCCGGGGTCGCGACCGCCTTCGCCCGCGAGGCGGCCTCCGCGCTTCCCGACAGCCTCGACGGCGAGCGGCAGGGGCTCCTCGCCCTGCAGCGCATCACCGGCTACATGCACGGACTTCCGGCGGACGCCTACCGGGCCGGCTCGATGCCCGAGGTGTCCGGTGCGGGCGACGGGGCGCGGATGCTCGCCGCGACGCTGTCCTACGAGCTGCTGCGCGACGGCCGGGACCGGGCCGGCTCCATCCGACTGGCGCGCTTCGCCCTGGAGGGAGACCGGCTCCTCGAGGTCGACAACGGGTTGTTCTGGGTCTTCGCGGCGACCGTGCGGCTGCTGGCCGACGACGACCTGGGTGGCTTCTGGGACCGGGCCCTGGCCCGGGCGCAGGCGGCCGGCGACCTGTTCGCCACGCTCTCGGCCACGCTCTGGCGGGGCTTCTGGCAGTGGCGGCACGGGCGGCTCGACGACGCGCTGCGGTCACTCGCCGACGCCGCGGAGCAGCAGCAGACGTGGGGCCTGTCCGGCGCCACGTCGACGTACGCCGCCGCGTTCACCATCGGCGTCCTGGTCGACCGCGGGGACCTGGACGCGGCCACGGACACCCTCGACCGCGCCCGGGAGCTGCCCTGGGTCGGCGAGGGCGGACGGTTGATGCGCGAGGCCGCGGCCCGGCTGCTCGTCGAACGGGGGCGGCCCGAGGAGGCGCTCGCGGAGCTCACGGCGCACCGGGACCACCCCCAGGTCACCAACCCGGTGTGGTCCGCCTGGCGGGCCCCGCTGGCCCGGGCGCTGGCGGCGCTCGGGCGCGTCGAGGAGGCGGTCGCCGTCGCCGAGGAGGAGGTCGCGCTCCTGCGGACGTGGGGTGCACCCACGGCGCTCGGGCCGTCGCTGCGGGTGCTGGGCGAGGTGCGGGGCGCCGACGGGACGCCGGACCTCCGCGAGGCCGTCGAGGTCCTGACCGGGACGATCGCCGTCCTCGAGGAGGCGCGCGCCCGGCTCGCCCTGGGCAGCTCCCCGCAGGTCCCTGCCGACGAGGCGGTGCCCCTGCTGCAGGCGGCGCTCTCCACGGCCCGCGCGTGCGGGGCCCGGGCGGTCGCGCGCGACGCGGAGGCGGCGCTCGCCGCGGTCGGTCTCAAGTCATCCTCAAGTCGGCCCGGTCATCCTGGAGCGCCCCGATCGTGAGGAACCCCATGATCCCCGAGCCCGCCCCTCGAGCCGAGGTCCTGCGCGGGCTGTGCGGCGGTGCCGTCCACCTGCCCGGCGACGCGGCGTACGACGAGGCGCGGATGCCCTGGAACCTCCAGGCCGACTCCCGGCCCGCCGCGGTCGCCTACCCGGCGTTCCCCCACGAGGTCGCCTCCGTGGTGCGCGCGGCGGCGTCCGCCGGGCTGCGGGTCGCCCCCCAGGGCACCGGTCACGGCGCCCCGCCGCTGTCCGGCCACCTCGCCGACGCCGTACTGCTGCGGACCTCGGCGATGACCGAGCTGCGCATCGACGCCGAGCGACGTACGGCACGCGTGGGGGCCGGGGTGCTCTGGGGCGACGTGGTGGAGCGCGCCGGCCGTGTCGACCTGGCGGCGCACCACACCTCCAGCCCCAGCGTGGGCGTCGTCGGGTCCTCGCTGGGCGGCGGCCTGAGCTGGTACGCCCGGCAGCACGGTCTTCAGTGCAGCGCGATCACGGCGGTCGAGCTGGTCCTCGCCGACGGCACCTCCGTGCGCGCGACCGAGGACGCCGACAGCGACCTGCTGTGGGCGGCCCGCGGAGGCGGCGGCGGGTTCGGGGTGGTCACCGCGCTCGAGTTCGACTTGCTCCCGGTGAGCGCGGTGTACGCCGGGATGATGGCGTGGGACTGGACGCACGCGGCCCGCGTGCTGACCACGTGGTCCGAGTGGTGCTCGACCGCGCCCGAGTCCGTCACCAGCGTTGCCCGGCTGTTCCAGGTGCCCGACCAGTCCTGGCTGCCGGCCGACATGCGGGGCCGCCAGCTCGTTGTCGTCGACGCCGCGGTGCTCGCAGGCAGCGACGCAGCCACCGCCCTGCTCGCCCCGCTGCGGGCGCTCCGACCGGAGATCGACACGTTCGGCGAGTGCTCGGCCGCGTCCCTCTCGCACCTGCAGCTCGACCCCCTCGCGCCCACCGCGGTCTACGCCAACAGCGTCCTGCTCGACGCGATGCCCGGTGACGCAGTGGAGGCGCTGGTCGCGGCGGCCGGCCCGGGATCGCAGTCGGGCCTGCTGTTCGTCGAGCTGCGCCAGCTCGGGGGAGCGCTGGCCCGACCGGCTCCGCGGGGCGGGGCGCTGGACCACATGGACGGCTCGTTCCTCGTGCTCGGCGTGGGTCTCGACCAGGGCGCCGGCTGGGCGGCGGTCCGCGACGACGCCCACCGGGTGATCGACGCGCTCCAGCCGTGGACCAACGACTCGGCGTACCTCCTGATGATCGACGACGTCGTCGACGAGCAGCGCGGCCTGCCGGCCAGCGCCTGGCGCCGCCTGGTCGACGTCCGCGCGGCGGCCGACCCCGACGGGCTGTTCCTCCCGCCCCGTCCACCTGCACATCCAGCTGCACATCCACCTGCAGAGCAG
>NZ_JAEMSS010000092.1 GCF_016462705.1 Nocardioides sp.
GGCTCGGCGTCGGGGTCGCCGTCGGAGTCGTGGTCGTCGGACCACGCGTCGTCCGGCCTCCCCTCCCGCATGCACCCACGGTACGGCGCAGGGCACAAGTCGGTGGGAACGCTCCCGCACCTCCCGTAGCATGGAACACCTGGATCACGGACACCTCACCGCACCGGAAAGGCTCGCCCACAGGGCACCCACATGACTGACCACACCACGGACGTCGCCGCGAACGCCGCCTCCGAGCTGGCGACGGCGAAGCACACGGTGACCGTCCCCAACAGCATCAACATGGTCAGCCTGCTGGGCCCCGGTGACGAGCACCTCGCGCTGATCGAGACCGCGTTCGAGGCCGACGTGCACGTGCGCGGCAACCGGGTGACCCTCGAGGGACCGCCCGCCGAGCTGGCGCTCATCGAGCGGCTGCTCGACGAGCTGGTGACGATCATCCGCACCGGCCAGGGCGTGACCGGCGAGACCGTCGAGCGCGTGCTCGGCATGCTGCGCGCGGAGACCACCGAGCGTCCCGCCGACGTGCTGAGCATGAACATCCTCAGCAACCGCGGCCGCTCGATCCGCCCCAAGACGCTGAACCAGAAGCGCTACGTCGACTCCATCGACAAGCACACGATCACCTTCGGCATCGGACCCGCCGGCACCGGCAAGACCTACCTGGCCATGGCGAAGGCCGTGCAGGCGCTCCAGTCCAAGCAGATCAACCGGATCATCCTCAGCCGACCGGCCGTCGAGGCAGGGGAGCGGCTCGGCTTCCTGCCGGGCACGCTCAGCGAGAAGATCGACCCCTACCTGCGACCCCTCTACGACGCGCTGCACGACATGATCGACCCGGAGTCGATCCCCAAGCTGCTGGCCGCCGGCACGATCGAGGTCGCCCCGCTGGCGTTCCTCCGCGGCCGCTCGCTCAACGACTCCTTCATCGTGCTCGACGAGGCGCAGAACACCACGCCCGAGCAGATGAAGATGTTCCTCACCCGGCTCGGCTTCGGCTCCAAGATCGTGGTCACCGGCGACGTCACGCAGGTCGACCTGCCGTCCGGCCAGAAGTCCGGCCTGCGGGTCGTCCAGGACATCCTCGACGACATCGACGACGTCACCTTCGTGAGGCTGACCAGCCACGACGTCGTGCGGCACCGGCTGGTGGGCCAGATCGTGGCGGCGTACGACGAGCACGACGCGCGGACCGAGCGCCAGGCCCAGCGGCAGTCCGACCGCCGTTCGTGACCACCCGAGCATGAGCATCGAGGTCCTCGACGAGTCGGGGCGTTCGATCGACGTCAAGCACCTCGGCTCGCTGAGCCGGTTCGTGCTCGACCGGATGCGGGTCCACCCGCTGGCGGAGCTGTGCGTCAAGCTCGTCGACGTCGACACGATCACCGAGCTCAACGTGAAGTGGATGGGGGGCGACGGGCCGACCGACGTGCTCGCCTTCCCGATGGACGAGCTGCGCCCGGGCCTGGTCAACGAGGAGCCGGAGGAAGGCATCCTCGGCGACATCATGGTGTGCCCCGAGATCGCCGCGCGCCAGGCCGAGGACGCCGGCCACCCCGTCGAGGCCGAGCTCGAGCTGCTCACGGTGCACGGGATCCTGCACCTCCTGGGCTACGACCACGCCGAGCCGGAGGAGCACAAGGAGATGTTCGGGCTCCAGGACACGCTCCTCGCCGACTGGCGCCGACAACCGGCATGACCGGGAGCGATGCCTGGCTGCTGGTGACCGCCGCCGGCCTGGTCGTGGCCGCCGGGCTCTTCTCCGCGGCCGACGCCGCGCTGACGTCGTTCTCCCGCGCCCGCGCCGTGGAGCTCGCCGAGGAGAACCGTCCGGGCTCACAGCGGCTGCTGCGGCTGCTCGAGGACCCGGCCCGCTACCTCAACACCGCGCTGCTGCTGCGTCTGCTCTGCGAGATCGCGGCGATCGTCCTGGTCACGCGTGAGATCAACGACCTCTTCGGCGGCGACTGGTTCTCCAGCGTCATCGTGACGATCGGCGTGATGCTGGTGGTCTCCTTCGTCGTCATCGGCGTGGCCCCGCGCACCCTCGGGCGTCAGCACAACGAGGTCGTCGCGCTGTGGTCGGCCGCCCCCCTGGCGTTCGTCAACAAGGTGCTCGGGCCCCTGCCGCGGCTGCTGATCCTGGTGGGCAACGCGCTCACGCCCGGCAAGGGGTTCCGCCAGGGGCCGTTCAACACCGAGACCGAGCTCCGCGAGCTCGTCGACATGGCCGAGGCCTCCGCGCTCATCGAGTCCGACGAGCGCAGGATGATCCACTCTGTCTTCGAGCTCGGCGACACCACCGTGCGCGAGGTGATGGTGCCGCGCAACGACGTCGTCTTCGTCGAGCGGCACAAGAACCTGCGGCAGACGATGTCGCTGTTCCTGCGCAGCGGCTTCTCCCGGGTGCCCGTGATCGAAGACAACCTGGATCACATCGTCGGCGTCGTCTACCTCAAGGACCTGGTCCGCCGCGACTTCGAGGCCCCGGACGTCGAGCTCACCCAGCGCGTCGACGAGGTCATGCGCGACGTCTACTGGGTGCCTGAGTCCAAGCCGGTCGACGACCTCCTGCGCGAGATGCAGGCCCGTCGCCAGCACCTCGCGATCGTCGTCGACGAGTACGGCGGCACCGCCGGGCTCATCACCATCGAGGACCTGCTCGAGGAGATCGTCGGGGAGATCACCGACGAGTACGACCCGGACGAGATCGTGACCGAGACGCTCGACGACGGCTCGGTGCGGGTCTCCTCGCGCTACCCGATCGACGACCTCGACGAGCTCTTCGGCTTCGATGTCGACGAGGACGACGTCGACTCCGTCGGTGGCCTGATGGCCAAGCACCTGGGGCTGGTGCCGATCCCCGGCTCCCAGGTGGTCGCGCACGGGCTGCGCTTCACCGCCGAGGACACCGCCGGCCGGCGCAACAAGATCGGCACCGTGCGGATCACCCGGCTCGACCCGGAGCCGGTGCCGAGCACCGGGGAGATCGAGGCCGTCAAGGAGGCCGTCCGTGACTGAGCAGCTCGCCCCCGAGGACCAGAAGCTGGTGACCCTGGCGAAGGCCACCAGGGCCCGCACGGGCGCCGACGAGGGTGCGGCCGTCCGCGACCTCGACGGCCGGACCTACGCCGCCGCCACGGTCGCCCTGCCGTCGTTGTCCGTCTCCGCCCTGGGCGTCTGCGTGGCGATGGCGGTGGCGTCGGGATCCCGGGGCTTGGAGGCAGCGGTCCTCCTCACCGACGCGGGCGCGGTCGGCGCGGACGACCTGGCCGTCCTGCGGGACTTCGCCGGCGTCGGCGTACCGGTGCACGTGGGCGACCCGCGCGGAAGCCTCGGCAGCTCCCAGCGCACGTGACCGAGGACGAGCTCCTCGTCCTGGTCGACGAGCAGTTCCAGCTGACCGGCGCCGAGACGCCGGGCTGGCCTGACCCACACCCGGAGATGGAGCCCCCGGCCGACGAGGAGTACTCCCGGTTGCTCGACCCCGGCAAGTACCGGATCCTGCGCGCCCGGGTCGACGCCTGGCAGAGGGTGCTCGAGTCGCTCCGGGCAGTCACCGTCGGGCCCGTGGACGCGACGAGCGTGCCGCAGCTGCGCCACCTGCCTGCCGAGACGGCGTTCCGTTGGGCACCGACCGCACCGGGCGCGCTCCCGATCATCGTCACCTACCGCTCCATGGCGGACGTCCCGGACACGGTCCTCGAGATCGCGGCGGGCGATCCGCCGCGGCTGCTGACGGCCCAGCCCGAGTGCGGCTGCGACGCCTGCGACGACGGATCCGGGCACCTGCTGCAGCAGGTCGATGAGTTCTTCCTGCACGTGCTGTCCGGGCAGCTGGTCCACGTCGCGCTGCCCGACGGCGTCGTCCGGACGCTGCACCACGGCTGGGAGGCCTCTGGAGAGGTGACCGTCGGCGACCCGGATTGGCTGATCGCCGAGGCACGCGCCGGCACCAGCGCCTACGAGGTGACCCGCGGCAGGCCCTGGTTGTGAGTCAGAAGGTCCAGCGGGTGGCGCCCCCGTCGCCGGTCGTCGCGAGGGCCACCGCGCTCGTGGCGACGATCTTGTAGACGTGCCACGGCGGTCTGCCTGCCGACGGCGCACTGAACTCCGCAGTCAGCGCGGTGCCCGACGCGTCCACGCGGCAGGGCCAGCCTCCTGACGCCCAGACCTCCGCCAGCTCGGACACGACGGCCGGGTCGGTGACCAGCTCGGCGATGCCCTCGACGACGAGGTCGAAGTCGTGGGTCGCGACGGCGAGGGTGCAGCGGGGGTCTCGCGCGACGTTGCGTCCCTTGCGGGTTCCCCGGCCGGTCTCGAACCACCAGGAGCCGTCGTGCCACTGGGCGCCGATCCCCGTGGTGTGCGGCCCGCCGTCTTGGTTGAGCGTCGTGAGCCAGCACGAGTGCCGGTTGGGCCCGCCGGTGTCGGGAGCGAGCGTGAGGCCGGCGTCCAGACCGGCGGTGATCGTCGCCCAGTCGAGCGGGGACAGGCCGTAGAGCTCGGCGAGGTTCGTGGTCTCCATGGACGATCTGACCGGAAACGGTGCCGAAACTCACCGACGGACCGACCGGAGTAATCTGCCGCGGGTGACCCGTGAACGAGGGTGGGCACAGCACGCGCAGGCGGTCGACCGGCTGCGGACGTCGTACGCCGCGATCCCGTCGGGCCAGCCGGTGCGGCTGGCGAAGCGGACCTCCAACCTGTTCCGCTCGCGGGCGGCGAACCAGGCGCCGGGGCTCGACGTCTCCGGCCTGGACGGCGTCATCACCATCGACTTCGAGGCGCGGACGGCGGACGTCCAGGGCATGTGCACCTACGAGCACCTGGTGGACGCGACGCTGCCGCACGGGTTGATCCCGCTCGTGGTGCCGCAGCTGCGGACCATCACGCTCGGCGGCGCGGTGACCGGGCTGGGCATCGAGTCGACCAGCTTCCGCAACGGGCTGCCGCACGAGTCGGTGACCGAGATGGACGTCTTCACCGGAGCCGGTGAGGTGGTCACCGTCGGGCCGGGCGACGCCCTGTTCGACGCCTTCGTCAACTCCTACGGCTCGCTGGGCTACGCCACCCGGCTCCGGATCGCGCTCGAGGCGGTGCCCGGCCTCGTCGCCCTGCGGCACGTCCGCTTCGACGACGCCGGGCTGCTGGCCAAGACGGTCGCGGAGATCTGCGAGACCCGGGAGCACGACGGCCAGCGCGTCGACGGCCTCGACGGTGTCGCGTTCGAGCCGGGGGAGTACTACCTGACCCTGGCGCGCTGGACCGAGGACGGCGACCCCCGGGGGACCAGCGACTACACCGGCCGGCAGATCTACTACCGGTCGCTCCAGGAGCGGGAGACCGATCTCCTGACGATGCACGACTACCTGTGGCGCTGGGACACCGACTGGTTCTGGTGCTCGCGCGCGATGGGTGCCCAGCACCCCGTCGTACGCCGGCTCTGGCCGCGCCGCTACCGGCGCTCGGACGTGTTCCACAAGCTGATCGCCCTCAACGACCGGACCGGGTTCATCGACCGGGTCGACCGGCTCAAGGGCCGGCCGGAGCGGGAGCGGGTGGTCCAGGACGTCGAGGTGCATGTGGAGCGGCTGGAGGAGTTCCTGGACTGGTTCGACCGTGAGGTCGGCATGCGTCCGGTGTGGCTCTGCCCGCTGGTCTCGCCCGGGACGGTCTCCGGTGCGGCCTGGCCGAGCTACCCGCTCCGGCCCCGGACGACGTACGTCAACATCGGGTTCTGGGGGACCGTCCACGTGGGGCCGGACGCCCCCCAGGCGCCGGTCAACCGCGCGATCGAGGCCAAGGTCCACGAGCTGGACGGCCACAAGTCGCTCTACTCCGAGGCCTTCTACGACCGCGAGACCTTCGACCGGCTCTACGGCGGCGCCAACCTGGCGGCGCTCAAGGCCACCTACGACCCCGACGACCGATTACTCACTCTCTACGACAAGGCGGTGCGCAAGCGATGACCCAGACCCTGTCCCGCGTGCTCCCCATCGCGGGTGCGCTCGACTCGCTCCTCAAGGAGCCGCTGGCCGTGCGCTTCACGGCGTACGACGGCAGCTCGACCGGGCCGGAGGACTCGCCCTACCGGCTCCACCTGGCCACCGAGCGTGGCCTCAGCTACCTGCTCACCGCGCCTGGTGACCTCGGCTTCAGCCGGGCCTACGTCGCCGGCGACCTCGAGGTCCACGGCGTCCACCCCGGCGACCCCTACGAGCTGCTCAGGCTGGTGCAGAGCAACCTGTCGTTCCGCCGCCCCTCGCCGGCCGAGGCGGTCGCCATCCTCCGGTCGCTCGGCCTCGGACACCTCAAGCCGGTCGCGCCGCCGCCCCAGGAGTCGCCGTCCCGGCTGCGCCGCACCCTGGAGGGCGTCCGCCACTCGCTCGGCCGTGACGCGGAGGCCATCCACCACCACTACGACGTGTCCAACGCGTTCTACGAGCACGTGCTTGGCCCGTCGATGACCTACACCTGCGCGCTCTACCCGACCGAGACGTCCACCCTCGAGGAGGCGCAGCACGCGAAGTACGACCTGGTCGCCCGCAAGCTCGACCTCCAACCGGGCCAGCGGCTGCTGGACCTCGGCTGCGGTTGGGGCGGGATGGTCAGGCACGCCGCCCGCGAGTACGGCGTCCACGCCCTCGGCGTCACGCTCTCCCGGGAACAGGCGTCGTGGGCGCAGCAGCGAATCAAGGAGGAGGGCCTGGACCACCTCGCCGAGGTCCGGTTCATGGACTACCGGCACGTGGAGGAGACCGGCTTCGACGCCATCTCGTCGATCGGCCTGACCGAGCACATCGGGGTCAAGCAGTACCCGGCGTACTTCGGCTTCATCCGCGACCACCTGCGCCCCCAGGGCCGGTTGCTCAACCACTGCATCACCCGGCACGACAACCGGTTCTACGAGACCGGCGCGTTCCTCGACCGGTACGTGTTCCCCGACGCCGAGCTGATCGGGTCCGGCCGGATCATCACCGAGGTGCAGGACGCCGGCCTCGAGGTGCAGCACTCCGAGAACATCCGGGTCCACTACGCCAAGACCCTGGCCGCCTGGTGCGCCAACCTGGTCGAGCACTGGGACGAGTGCGTCGCCGAGGTCGGCGAGGGCACGGCTCGGGTCTGGGGGCTGTACATGGCCGGCTCCCGGCTGGCCTTCGAGCGCAACGAGATCCAGCTGCACCACGTGCTGGCCACGAAGACCGACGAGAACGGGGTGAGTGGCTACCCGCTGCGGCACACGTTCTGAGGAGCGCCCGGCTCGATCGGGACGGCTCCTGCCTGACCGGCTGGGTGGGAGGTCAGCGCGGATCCTCCACCGCGCTCGAAGCATCCGCTCATGCCGATGAGCGGCCGCTGCGCCGGATTGCTTCGACCCGGAGTTCTTCCTGGACGGCGGCGCTGTCTCGCTCTGACTTGCGACGGAACAGCCAGATACCCATTTCAAGCAACGTGATCACAAGGGCTGCCGCCAAGAGCACGCCTGCGCCCACGACGAACTGGCCAACCTGCACGAGCGACTCACCGTCCGGATCACCGTCTGGCTCCCAGCCTGCTCGCTCGCGCCGACCCCATTCCTGCGCCAGCAAGACAGCGGCGACAAGCGCGGGCGCGGAAAGCAGCAAGACCCGCAGAAGTACGCCACCGCTCTTGTGAGCCACGGTCTGAGCGTATGCGCGAATCGTCCGCTACTGCCGCGTTTCGGTCGTGCGGCTAGGCAGCCGAGGCCTCGGTCAGAGAGTCGAGGTCGAGTACCCGCACCGTGCCCGCCTCATGACGAGCGGCGAGCGACCACACGGTGGTGGCGCTCGGCGCACCGGGAAGTTGCACAAGACCCTCACCGGCGACATGGAAGTGACCGTGCGCGAGGAACATGGGTTGGACACCGAGAACGGCTCGGGTGATCTTGGCTAACCCCTCGTCGGCGTAGGCCAGGGAGGACTCGGGCCATTCCATCGGGTTGTCGCTGGCGTTGCGTCGAAGGACCTCATGAACCTCGGGCGTGCAGTACGGGGCAAGCGGGCTGTCGTGAGTCAGCATCACGTCCGCGTGGCCACCGGCGATCGTGGCGTCGACGTGCTCGTCAAGGAGCACCTCTGAGGGCCACCAGTCCACACCCTCAGTCAACAGGTGACGGTTGATGGAGGGCGCTCCGCCGAGAGCGACGAAGGAACGTCCACCGAGATTCCAGCGGTGTCCGCGCGGCAGCAACGTGACGTGTTCCGCCACTTCGATGGGCTTGAGGCCTCCGTCTTCGTCGATCCACCTTGAGGTACTCCAGAGACGGTCCAGTTCAGCCCAGTTCTCATGGTTGCCGTTGGTGCAGAACAGCCTCAGGTCGTACCGGGTACACACTGAGTCGATCGCGGCCAGATACGCCTCCGGATCGGGTCCCATCCCAAACCGGAGGTCACCCAGTTGATAGGCGACCCGCACATCGCCACGCTCGCCAAGGACTTCGAGCCAGCGAACGGCTGCATTGCGTTCGCCTTCGAGGTCACCTACGAGTCCGATCAGCATGGCCGACAGTGTGCATGGGAAGCATTCGGATCTGCCGCGGAGCGGCCGTCCGATCATTCGTGGACCTAGGCTCCGGTCATGGGTTTGGCCGAGAGGCGCAGCGCGCTCGAGATGCCTCCCTGCCGCTAGCCCATCGCGTCGGGGCGTTGACGTCTTGCATCGAGTTCGCCCGGCCGATCGGGTTCAACGCCACCTGGTCGTACCTCGAAGCAGCAACAGGCTTGAGCCGGCGTGAGCCCGAGTTCGTCGCACAGGCAATTGAGCTCCTGCACCTCGAGCGAACGAAGCACCTTGCCCTGGAGCAGCACTACGCAGGGCTCCGCCGCGGCCAGAAGGCAGCTGGCCTGCGGTTTCCGCCTCGCTGCGACGCTTCACCTCGAAGTCCTGCACGGTGGCACGGGGACGAACGGAAAGGCGCGCGTCACGCTCTCAAGTTCAGCCGGCATGCGAGCAACGAACTGGCCGCGCATCCGTTGGGTCTGTTGGCCCATTCCGCTGCTACGGACGCACTCCACGGGGACGAACCCGGTGACCTCGAAGCCCTGGAGCGGGCTCTGTCCTGGGCTCGGCGCCAGACCCATGTAGTCGGCTGGGAGTCGGACCCGGAGGAGTACCGGGTGGCGGCAGATGTCCAGCGCCTACTTGGTCAGGTGTACCTGCTCACACGGGGTGTGCCCGCGGTCGGTGCGCCGTGGCACTTCCATGCACCTGGCGCGTAGCGCCAACCCTCCGCTCATGCCGCGGACGATGCTGAGCTTTCGCGGCGTTCACCGGTGGTCGACCGGCCTCAGAAACTAGTCTCTCATCGTGATTCTGCGGGATGAGACCGGTGCCATCGCTGGCTCGCTCATGGAGTGCCCGCACTGCGAGGGCTACCAGAACCATCCCGTCGCGCAGCTCGAGCCTAAGCCGACCTTTCAGTGCTCGGACTGTCACGCGATGTTCTGCAACGCCGACTGACGCGCCGTCCTCACACGCCGCGGACAGTGCGGTCCCATAGGGTCCTCGGCGTTTGATCGATCGATCGATCAAACGCCCGGACTGCCGCCAAGAGTGCGCTCGCAGACGCACGCGCCTGCCGCGAAGCGGCCGTTCGATCATGGCTCCCCTCTGTGTCAAGACGCAGCGGGCAAGGGCGTTCTAGGCTGTGTTCTTGACGGGCTCCGGTGTGGCTTATCCGAAGAGCTGGTGTGGGGTTGTGAGCCGGCCGCGCTGGAGTCAGAGTCGTTGCCCCGGTGCCCACCCGAGCCCGTCACCTTCCTCACCACGGCGTCGTCGAGCATGGTCCGGAAGACGATGTCGGACAACCGGCGTTTCAGGCACCGCATCGCTTCGTTCGAGGACTTCCCGGCGGCCTTCTTGCCGTCGAAGTAGTCGCGCCCCAGTCCCGGGTTCCGCAGCTGCACGACGGCCATGATGTGCAGGGTCCGGTTGATCTGCCGGTTCCCGGCCCGCGACAGCCGGTGCCGGACCACGTCACCGGACGAGGCGTCGATGGGTGCGGTGCCATTCCAGGACGCGAAGTGGCCGCGGTCGGGGAACCTGGTGACGTCACCGACCTCGACCAACAGTCGGGCCGCGCCGGACGGTCCGATGCCGGGCAGGTCCAACAGCGACGTGCCGGTCGCGGCGACCAGGTCGCGCAGCTCTTTGTTGGCGGCCTTCTTGCGGGCATAGATCCGTTCCAAGTCGCCGACCAGCTCGGCCGCCACCCGACGTCGGGTCTTCCCAGCGATGTCTCGTGGGCGCACGGTGGCGAGGAGCTTCTTGGCCTGGGCCGCGGACAGGTCCCGCTTGGCACCGCCGGGGATCAGCTCGAGCAGCATGGCGTGCAGCTGACTGACCTTCCGCGAGTGCTCCTCACCCAGCGACCGGCGCCGGTCTACCAGGACCCGCAGCATGGCCAGCTGCTCGTCGTCGACGACCTGGCGTAGCCCCGTCATCCGGGTCCCGACCAGGGCCACGGAGTGGGCTTCGGTAGCGTCGGTCTTACGGCCTTGACCGGTGGCGAACACCCGCGCCCGAGCACTGAGCTTGGGTGGCACATCGACGACCTGCTCGCCGGCAGCAAGCAGCCGGACCGCGATGTGGTGACCGATCCCGTTGCACCCCTCGACCGCCCACACCCGCAGGTCCGGGTCGGGCTGGATGCCGTTGACGTAACGCCTCATCTCGGCAAGACCCACCGCATCGGTCCCGAACCGGCCCTTGCCAACCACGTCCTCGTTGGCGGTCATCACCTCGATCGTGGCCGACCGCTTGTGCGGATCCATCCCCACAACCACACGTTCTGCTTGCTCTTGCATGCACCGCTCCGATCCTCGATTCCAGTAGGTCGTCGAGTCGGGCGGGCAACGCTACTTCGAGCAGGGCAGACCCCTCTTGAGCCTCTTCCGACTCTGCGGTGCCCGGCCCGCGCACGCCATGATTGAGCCACACGGGAACCTCACCTCGAACTGGTTCAGGTCAGCGTGGGCAGCCGCGTAGTGAGCGACGAACCGGACACCTGGACCGACACTTGCCAGCCCCGGTCCTGAGGTCAATACAACAAGTAGCCGCTGAGCGGCTCGAGGGGGGTTACGCAGGCAACCGTCTGGCGGCCAGGCTTCGTCGCATGGGCATGACGTTCAGGACGCTCAGGACAACCGCTGCCTGCTGTGTCGTCGTGTTCGCGCTCGACTCGTGCAGCGCAAACGATTCGTCAGGGCCCTCCGGCGCGCCTTCGCCATCCACGGCACCGACTTCGGCTGGGGACCAGGCCGACAACGCCGCCGAGTGTCCCCAGGGGATCCCAGAGGCCACAGCCTCGTCGACTCCCCGCACTGTGGAGCAAATGGACGCCGTGACCGAGCCTCACGAGGTGAGATGGAGCCGGGACTATCCGGCTATCGCAGGCATCAGCTTTCGACCGGAAACCGGGTCGATCGTCCTGGACATCGTTGGCGTAACAGACGCGGAGGCTGCGGGCATCTGTCGAGAACTACGTGACTCAAGCGACCTCAAGGGCATCACCGTTGCCTACATCTCCTACGGCGAAGACAGCAGCATCTTTCCCAGTTGACTCGTGCGCGCAACCGTCTCGCTCATGGCACGGAGCGGCTGTCCGATCATGGCTCGGGCCGGCCGTCCGATCGCTAGCACTTCACGACGCTTGTGATCGAGCGACTAGCGCGACCTAAGGATCAGATCGAGCACAGCCGAGACGATCCGCGAGAGGCGCCCTTCATGGCGCCTTGCCGTCTCCTCTCCGGCATGAGCGGCACTCAAGCGGTCCAGAGGCTGAAAGTCTGATTCCCGGTGTGACTCCGCCATACTGGATGTTAGCGATCGTCCGCTCATGCCACGGAGCGGCCGTCGGATCAGCCCTCGGTGTTGCGCGCGGTCTTCCTCGGCCTACGTGCGGCGGGTGAAGCGGATCCTGCCGTTGGGCAGGCGTTGGTGGGTGTAGCGGGGATCGTGGACGAGGCGATGGGCCGGCGGACAGAGCATCCAGCCGTCCCGGTTGGTCTCACCTCCTTCCGACCAGGCGTCCGGGTGGTGCATCTGGGTGAAGGCGGGCGGGCAGTCGTGCCCCTCGGCGATGCAACCGCCCTGCTCGATGGTGGCCACGATGCGTTGCGCCTTCGAGTGCAGGCGCCTCGACCTGCCGAGGTCGAGGACCTCGCTCGGGCCGCCGAGGACGGCGGGGACGATGCCGGCCTCGCACGCGATGCGCCGGGCGAGGCCAGGTGACATGAGCTCGCCGGTGTCGAGCTTGGCGGCCTTGAGGCCATCCATCAGCGTCTCGTAGGGCAAGAGGACCACGACGGTGGCGTTGAGGCCGCCTGCGTCGGGGAGCTTCTGGGTGGGGTAGCGGCGGACGAACTCGGCGAACGCCTCGCCGAGCCGTTCCGCGGTCGGCTTGCGCTCACCCAGCGGGCCCTGGGCGGCGCGGTGCTTCGGCGACGAGAGCGCGAACATCGCCTTCTTGAAGCACGCGCCGGAGTAGCCGTCGAGGTCGAACTTGCCGCGGACCCGGCCGTCCCGGGTGTCCCAGACGTACAGCCGGTTCGCCTCCTCGTCCTCGGCAGCCGACCTGGCCAGCTGCTTGGCGAGATGGGCATCCGCCACCTCGGGCGCGACGTACTCCAGGACTGCCTGACCCAGTGCGGTCAGTGCCTGGGCGTCGTGCCCTGCCGCGTGCTCGATCAGGAACGTCTCGGCCTTCGTCGCGAGCTCGGGGTCGAGGTCGGCGGGCAGCTTGTCGAGGCTGCGGAGGATCGCCTCGGCCTGCTCGACCTTCAGCACGCCGCCGCTCAACGCCGTGTCGGTCAGCGAGTGCGCCTCGAGACCCTCGGCCAGGTAGGCACGCCGGTGCCCGGTTCGCCGGTTGACCCGGCTGGTCCGGGCGTCCCACGCCGCGACCGAGCGAGCCCCGATGTCCCCGGGCAGGTCCAGGGTCTTGGCCTGCCGCAGCACCCGCGACCGCAACGCGGCGGCCTGCGCCTCCAACGCGTCCGCCTCTGCCAGAGCCACGGTGACCTCCGGCCCGGCCATCGACCAGACCGGCGCGTCCTGCACCTCGGCCAGCGCGCCGCGCGCAGCCGCCAGCGCCGCGATCACGCGGTGCGGGTGCTGGGCCACTGCTGTCATGGCCTCAGCACACCCGCCACCACGGACGCCCGCCGCGAGCACTGTGGAGAACGCGCACAACGGGCGGGCTGTGGACACGAAGTGGCCAGTGCCCCTGCGAATGTGTGGGGGATCCCCTCCCTGACTACGGTTGAGCGGTGAGCACGAGGGCCCGGCAGCACGACGCGCAGGTGCTGCGCCGCGAGCAGCTGTCGCCACACCTGGTCCGGCTGACGCTCGCGGTCGACGGCTTTGCGAGCACCGGGGTGCCGGACGAGTGGGTCGGGCTGGTGGTGCCGGGGCAGTTCCAGGTCCGCTACTACACGGTGCGGTCGCACGGCGCCGGAGCCGACGGGCGGGGCGAGCTGGTCCTGGACGTCGTCGTCCACGAGGTCGGCCTGGTCACCGAGTGGGCCTCTCGTGACGTCGTCGGTGACACCGTGGTGGTCACCGAGCCGAAGGGGTCCTTCGCCCTGCCGGGCGACGCGGCCTGGCTGATGCTGGTCGGCGACCTCACCGCGATGCCCGCGATGGCGCGGATCGCCGAGACCACCGAGCTGCCGACCCGGATCTGGGCGCAGGTTCCTGACCTCGAGCTGCACCAGGGCTACCTGCCCGACCGGGCCGAGGTCACCTGGCTCGACGACGAAGCGGCGCTCGCCGACGTCGTGGCCGGTCTCGACTGGCCGGACACCCCCGGCTACTTCTGGATGGCGGGGGAGTCGGCCGACATGCGGGCGATCCGCAAGCACCTGATGCGCGACCGGAAGCTCCCGGCGACGGCGTACGACGTCATGGGCTACTGGCGCAGGGCCGCCCAGCGGCAGCCGCGGGCCGTCGACCCCGGCCCCATCTACCGCGCGGGCAAGGCCCAGGGCCTGTCCGACGAGGAGATCTGGCAGAGGTACGACGAGGCCCAGCACCAAGGAGCGCAGTCGTGACTGAAGCGCACCGGAGCGGGTTCGCGTCGTTCGTCGGCCGTCCCAACGCCGGCAAGTCGACGTTGACCAACGCGCTGGTGGGCTCCAAGGTCGCCATCACCTCCGACAAGCCGCAGACCACCCGCACCGTCATCCGCGGGATCGTGCACCGACCGGACGCGCAGCTGATCCTCGTCGACACCCCCGGGCTGCACCGGCCTCGCACGCTGCTCGGTGAGCGGCTCAACGACCTCGTCCGCACGACCTGGGCCGAGGTGGACGTCGTCGCGGTCTGCTTCCCGGCCAACGAGAAGATCGGACCGGGCGACCGGTTCATCGTCGGCGAGCTCGCGAAGGTGCGGAAGACGACGAAGATCGCGGTGGCCACAAAGACCGACCTCGCCGCCCCGGAGCGGATCGGCGCGCACCTGCTCGACATCGCCGCGCTCGGCACCGACACCGGGACCGAGTGGGCCGAGATCGTCCCGGTCTCGGCGGTCAGCGCCAACGAACAACACAGCCAGGTCCAGCTCCTCGCCGACCTGCTGGTCGGTCTGCTGCCCGAGGGGCCGCCCCTGTACCCCGAAGGCGACCTCACCGACGCACCTGAGGAGACGCTGGTCGCCGAGCTCATCCGCGAGGCGGCGCTCGAGGGCGTCCGGGACGAGCTCCCGCACTCGATCGCCGTGGTCGTCGAGGAGATGCGGCCCCGGGAGGGCCGCCCGGCCGACAAGCCGCTGCTCGACATCCACGCCAACCTCTACCTCGAGCGCGACTCCCAGAAGGGGATCATCATCGGGCACAAGGGCGCCCGGCTCCGCGACGTCGGCACCCGGGCCCGCGCCCAGATCGAGGCGCTGCTCGGCACCCCGGTCTACCTGGACCTGCACGTCAAGATCGCCAAGGACTGGCAGCGGGACCCGCGCCAGCTCAGGAAGCTGGGGTTCTGATGCCCTCGTCGCCGATACCCGCCCCTCTCGCCGCCTGGCACGCCGTCGCCGAGGCCCGCGACCCCGCCGGGCTGGACGCGCTGCTGCACGACGACTGCGTCTTCCGCTCGCCCGCCGTGCACACGCCGCAGGAGGGCAAGGAGCTCACCACGGCGTACCTCTCCGCCGCAATCGTCGTCCTCGGTCCGACCCTCTCCTACAGACACGAGTGGTACGACGCCTCGTCGGCCGTGCTCGAGTTCGAGGCCGAGCTCGACGGGCTGACCATCCACGGCATCGACATGATGCGGTGGGACGAGGACGGGCGGCTGACCGAGTTCACGGTCATGGTGCGCCCGTTCAAGGCGCTCCAGAAGGTGATGGAGAAGATGGTGGCCGAGCTCCTCGGGTGAGCTCCGCTGAGGTCCGCCCAGCCTCACGCCTCGTCGGTCGTCGCCGTGTCCGGGGCCCAGCACCGGCCGTAGGTCTGGCCGGCCGCCCACTGCTCGGCGGTGGGCCACTCGTAGCCCCACTCGTAGTCGAGCGCGTCCTCCGCGACCTCGCGGCCCGCGTCCTCGCACGTTGCCTGGCCGGCGGCGCGAGCCCGCTTCTCCCCGGGGTAGTCCCGGCCTGGCAGGTCGACGACCTGGATGGCCCGCCAGGCGTGGTCCTCGCGACAGAGGACCCGCTCGAAGGCCGGGTCGTCCGGGGCCGCCGTGCCGCACATGCCGTAGGCATCCACCGCGCCGGCGTCGGCCAGCGCCTGCTCGAGCGAGCCACGGACGCGCGCGAGCCGGTCGTCCCCGGCCACCGCCACGACGTCGCAGCGGTACCAGTTCGCTCCCGCGTCGGACTGCTCGAGGCTCGGTGTGAACCAGACCGCTCGCAGCATGCTGAGGCGCAGCACCTCGTCGGTCGTGCCCAGGAACGCCGCGAGCTTGCGCGGGCAGGTCTGCGCCACCTGCTCCTGGACGCGGGCGGAGTCCACCGCCACCAGGTGTCCGTCGACGACCGTGCGGAGCTGTCCCACGGCGTAGGTCTGCCCGGTGTGTGGCGTCCGGCACCCGACGATCCGGTCGCTGTCCGTGGGGGCCAGCGCCTCGTCGAAGGTGAGCCGACGGCACTCCAGCCGCTTCGGCTCGGGCGGCGGGGGCGCCGCGGTCGGCGGGGCTGTCGTGGGCGCCGCGGACGGCGTCGTACCCGTCCCGGGGTCGTCGCCGGAGCAGCTCGTCAGCCCGAGGGCGACGACGAGCAGCAGGCCGAGGAGGCGGCTCACGCCGAGGTCTTCGCCCAGCAGACCGAACGACGGTTGCCGGCCTTCCACTCGGCCTCGTGGAACCAGGTGTAGCCGAAGTCGTACTCCGGCGGGTAGCCGAGCCACGCGCCGACCGAGTCCGAGCAGTAGTCGCGCGTGGTGACCTCGACGAGCCGGTCACCGGGATAGGGGTCGTCCGGCTGGCCGACCTTGATCGTGGTGACCGCACGCCAGGTGTGCGGCTCGGTGCACGGGATCTTGGGGGCGGACTGCACCGAGTCGCCGTTGACGCACACCATCCAC
>NZ_JAEMSS010000267.1 GCF_016462705.1 Nocardioides sp.
CCATGACGACGGTCCCACCGCCCGGCCCGGGCGCGACCGTACAGCTGCCGCCGAGCTCCTCGGCGCGCTCCCGCATCGACAGCAGGCCGACGCCGGGCACGGGGTCGGTGGGGATCCCGCGTCCGTCGTCGGCCACGGTCACCTCGAGGGCGCCGGCGACTCGCTCGACGGCGACCCGGACCTCACCGGCGGAGCTGTGCCGGGCCGCGTTGTGCACGGCCTCCGTGGCGACGCGCAGAGCCGCGACCTCGACGGCCGCGGGCAGGTCGCCGACGTCCCCGCGCACCTCGACCCCGACACTCAGATCACCGGTCGCGAACCCGTCTGCGAGCGCGAGTAGGGCCTCCTCGAGGCCGAGCTCGTCGAGGGTGGCCGGCCGCAGCCCGTCCACGATCCGCCGCACCGTGCCGACCGCGCCGGTGACGAGGGTCTCGGCGCGGGCGGCCAAGCTCTCGGCCGTCTCGTCCGTGGACAGCGAGCGGATCTCGCCCAGCTGGAGCGCCACCGCGGCGAGCACCGGCCCCAGGTCGTCGTGGAGGTCGTGCCGCAGCCGCCGGCGCTCTTCCTCGCGCGCGCTGACCAGCCGTTCCCTGGAAGTCTGCAGCGCGTCGCGAAGCTGCGCAGCGTGCGCCGCGACGGCGACGTGGCGGGCGAGGTCGTCGAGGAGGCGCAGATCGGCAGCCGAGAGTGGCCGGCCTTGACGACGCGGGCCCACGACCAGCTCGCCCACCGGTTCGCCGAGGTGGACCAGGGGAACGACGACCCGCTCGCTGCCCGGCGTGCCGCTGACGGCGTACGGGCCGTCGAGTACGTCCACCGCGACCCACGGCAGCTGGAGAGCCTGTCGCACGGCCTGGGCCACCCCGGCGAGGACGTCCGCACCCACCGGCGCCACGGCGGCGGCCTCGAGGCGTCGGCCGAGCACGACGAGCGCTCGGTAGGGGTCGGCGCGGTCGCCCCGGGTCAACCGGTCGACCAGGCGCTGCACGTGCCGACGTGCGGGCTCGGCGCCGAGCGCGACCACGACGGTCGCCAGCAGTGGAGCACCCGTGCGCCGGCCGAGCGCGTCGCCCAGGGACACGACCACAGCGGCGTAGACAGCGATGACCAACGTCGTGAGGACGGTGTAGACCAGCGTCCGGTTGATGACGAGGTCGACGTCCCAGAGGCGATAGCGCAGAGTCGCCACCGCGATCCCGGCGGGCAGCGGCAGCACCGAGATCGCCAGCAGCAGCTCGGAACCGCCCTCCGGCCCCACGAGGTGACCGGCGAGCAGAAGGGCGCTGGTCAGCACCACCCCGTAGACGACCCACTTGAGCTGCTGACGCTCGGCGCCCACGGCGGAGCGCCAGCGCAGCCCGAGCGAGATCAGGCCTACGAAGGCGCACACGAGCAGGAGCGGCAGCGAGACCGCCAGGAGCGTCGGACCGAAGGGCAGGGCCGCCGGCGACTCCACGTCGTCGAGCAGCCCCTCCAGTGGTGCCTCGTCCATCCGGTCGTACGGCGTGACCGCCCAGCCCAGCGGCGCCAGGACGGTCACGGCTGCCGCCGCCCACCAGGCCAGCCGCCAGCGTCCTTCGGCGGGTGCGCCGTCCGGGAGTCGCAGCGGCAGGAGCGACGCGACAGTGCAGTAGCCGATCACCCAGACCCATGAGCTCAGCCAGAGCGTCGCCTCGCCTGCCGGGAGCGAACCGGGGTCCGCGACCAGTGCGTAGCGAGCCCACTCGCCGCAGAAGCTGGCCAGCCCGAGGGAGAGCCCGGCCGTGATGAGCAGCCAGCCCACGGCCGGCCGAGGTGAGCGTCTCACCAGCAGCGCGCCCGTGACGCCGAAGGAGGCGCCCGTGATCGACCCCGCGCCGGCCACCCGTTGGTCCATGCCTGCCAGGAGGAGCGCGCCGGCCGCCGCCCCCACGGTGACGGCTGAGAGGCCGATCGACGACGCGGTGGAGATGGCCGTGGCCGAGGAGGTCAGGACGCGCGGCATGCGCACATGCTCCGCGAGGGCGTGTGGCTTGTCACGGGACACTCCGTCCCGAGTCGCTCGGGACACGACGTCCGGACGGGACACCACGTCCCGACGTGGTCGATGACGTCTCGCCTCGGGCCTGCGGGACGCCCCGCCCGGCACGGTCCTCCCAGGACACCGGGAGGTCCGGTGCCAGAACGAGGAGAACGTCGTGACCGAGCTCGACCAGCACACCCGCACCACCACCACTGGCGACCTGAGCCGGTGGGCACGGGGCGTCGTCCCCGCGCCGCACGAGGAGGTCCGCGACCGCGGCCCCCGGTTCATCGCCGGCGCCATGGTCGCGTCGCCCCTGGCCATGACGGCCTGGTTCCTGGTGGAGCCCGCGGTCCTGCCTCGCGAGGACGCCGAGGTGTTCCTGGGCTCCGTGGCTGCCTCGCCCGACCGGTACCTCGCGGCCACCGCCATGGTCGCCCTCGCGGGTGCTCTCGGCGTCGCGGCGGCGATCGGCGTCGTGCGCCTGCTCCGCGAGCGCCTGCCCCGGCTGGCGCCGTTCCTCGGGGTCGTGCTGGTCCTCTCCGGCCTCGGGTTGTTCGCGCAGGTCGGGTTCCGGCTGGTCACTCTGTCGCTCGTCCCCGACGGGTCGGTACCCGAGTCGGCGGTGGCGAGCCACGCGGCCTTCCAGAGCAGCGGCTACTTCGACCTGCTGCTGTTGCCGGGGCTGGCTCTGGGCGCGCTCGGCACCGTGCTGCTCCTCGGCGCCCTGCTGCGCACCGGCGTCGTGAGCCGCTGGGTCCCGTTCGCGCTGCTCGCCGGCGCCGTGCTCGCCTCGGGCGAGCTTCCCGACCCGGTGACGGTCGGAGGGGCCGCACTGGGCGCGTTCGCCAACCTCCAGCTCGCCCGCGCGCTGCTGTCCCGGGGCTGATCGAGCTGCCCAGAGGTGGGTCGACCCGCCCGGACACAGGTCCGGGCGGGTCGACCGTCGTTGCGTGCCTGGGTCAGGCGGTCGCGGTCGCCTGACCGCCGTCGCCCTGGCCGCCCGAACGACGGCGCCGGTTGCGGCTGCGACTGCGCGAGGGGGCGCCCTCGCCGCCCTCGGCCTTGGCGGCCGGGGCGTCCGCGGCGACCTGCTCGCCGCTGCGGGTGCGGGTCCGGCTGCGGTTCCGGTTGCGCTGACCGCCCTCGCGGGAGCCGCCCTCGCGAGCGCCTTCGCGGGCCCCGTCCCGGGAGCCGCCGCGCGACGACCCGCCGCGGGATCCGCCACGCCCGCCGTCGCGGTCCTCACGAGGCTTGCGCTGGACCGGGGGAGCGTCGACGAGCCGGCCCTTGGTGCCCGGGGGGATGCCCTGGTCGTGGAACAGGTGCTCGGAGGTCGAGTAGGTCTCCTGCGGCTCGTCGAACGGCAGGTCCAGCGCCTTGTTGATCATCTTCCAGCGGTGCAGGTCCGCCCAGTCGACGAAGGTGATCGCGATACCGGACGCGCCGGCCCGGCCGGTGCGACCGATCCGGTGCACGTAGGCCTTGTCGTCCTCGGGGCAGGAGTAGTTGATGACGTGCGAGATGTCCTTGACGTCGATCCCGCGAGCGGCGACGTCGGTGGCGACCAGGACCCGGAGCTTGCCCTCACGGAACTTCGTGAGCGCCTTCTCCCGGGCCACCTGGGCCATGTCGCCGTGGAGTGCGCTGGCGGCGAAGCCGCGCTCGGCGAGGTCGTCGGCGACGCGCTGGGCCTGGCGCTTGGTGCGCGTGAACACGATCATCTTGTCGGCGTCCTCGGCCTGCAGGACCAGACCGATGATCTCGGGCTTGTCGAGGTCGTGGGCCAGGTAGATGAACTGGGCCGTGGCCGGGACCATCGTCGTGTCGTAGGAGGACTCGGCGCGGATGTTCATCGGGTGCCGCATGTGGTGCCGGGCCAGGCCGACGATCGCCGACGGCATGGTCGCCGAGAACAGCATCGTCTGGCGGGTCTCCGGCGTCATCGAGATGAGCTTCTCGACGTCCGGGAGGAAGCCGAGGTCGAGCATCTCGTCGGCCTCGTCGAGCACCAGCGCGTGCACGTGCGAGAGGTCGAGGGCGCGGCGGTTGGCCAGGTCGATGAGACGGCCCGGGGTGCCGACGACGATGTCGACGCCCTCCTCGAGCGCGTCGAGCTGCCCGTCGTAGCCCACACCGCCGTAGACGGTGAGGACCCGGAGACCGAGGTCCTTGCTGGCCAGCGCGAGGTCACCGGAGACCTGGAGCGCGAGCTCGCGGGTCGGGGCGACGATGAGCGCCTGCGGCTTGCCCTG